>NZ_JBEXUI010000035.1:0-69052 GCF_040614395.1 Nocardia sp. NPDC005998
GGCCAGTCGGTTTGCAAACCGACTGGCCCGGACCATTTTTCATCGATAGGTGGCCGTACGGCGAGTCGCCACGAGTGTCGGTAACGGGCCGTCTGCTGGACCGATGGAGCGGGTAGTCCAGGCAGCACACCCACACTGACCGGCCTGGCCGCGACTTCCGTAGGGGACCCATGAGAAACCGCTTCACCGCAGTGCTCGGCATCGTCTTCGTGGGCGCGTTCGCACTCCTACTCGGCGGCTGCGCATCGCCACCGAGTGGCCCCGGCCTCGTCGCCGCGACGACGTCGACCGTAGCCAAGACCACCTCGGCACCGACGACGCCGAAGCCCGCGATGACAACGCCGGCCCCCACACCGCCGATCACGACGACCACGGCGTCGCCACCCGCCGCCGCAGCCCCCGTCGCGCCCGAGCCGATCGCCTCGCCGACCACGGCCTACCAACCGCCCGCGGCAGCCGTACCAGCCCAGCCGATCTGCGGCGACGATTCCTACCTCAACTCCGACAACCAGTGCGTCCACCGCCCACAGTCGGCCCCCGCCGCCCCACCCGGCGCCACCGCCCGCTGCACGGACGGCACCTACAGCTATAGCCAGCACCGCTCCGGCACCTGCTCCCACCACGGCGGCGTGTCCGCCTGGCTGTAGCCTTCGACGCTGATTGGTTGGTGAACGACGATGACGACAGTAGCGATCGCTGCGGGTGGGGGCGGCGACGCGGTCACGGCGGCCATGCTCGCCGACAAAATGCCAGCTCTGGGCGTGGTAGCCATCATGAGCTACTCATGGGACCGGCTGATTGTCGACCCGACACCCGGCCCGAGGACGCGGGCCGACTTCCATGGGTTGATCGACCACGGCGGAGTCTTCGAAGTGCCACCCACAGCGGCCCTGCACGGCGACGGAAAATCGACACTCCCGCGCCTTGCGGGGCATGTCGCACAACCGCTGCTGCTGATGGACATCGAGGCTGGGGTAAACGGTCTCGCGCGTCAGATCCGTTACGCGGCTTCCGCGTTCGACGCTGATGAGGTCGTGGTGATCGATACGGGCGGCGACATCCTGGCCACTGGCAATGAGCCAGGGTTGCGTAGCCCGCTGGCCGACTCTGTTGCTTTGGCCGCTGCAATTACGTCCGGGCTGCCGACTCAGGTGCTCGTCGCCGGTGCCGGTCTTGACGGCGAACTGTCCCGTGCCGAGCTCAACAGTCGGTTGAACGCTCTGGATGCGGAGATTGTCGGCGATCTGATAGCCAGGGATGCGGAAGGACTGGCGAGCATCTGGTCATGGCACCCATCGGAGGCCAATGCTCTCCTGGCCGTGGCTGCGTCCGGCTGGCGCGGCTCCGTCGAGACCCAGCGCGATGTCGTCATCGAGGTCACCGACGCGGCCACGCGCGTCTACCGGATTGCAGCCACCGCTCTTTCGGAATCGTCGCTGGCAGCGTTGCTCACGCAGACCTCATCTCTCGAAGAGATCGAGCGGTTGCTGCGTGAGCGGCGCGGATACAGTGACATCGACATCGAGCGTGAGCGACTGGAGCACCGCCGCCGACCCCAGCGGCCCACACCCGATACGCTCGACATCATCGACGACTATGTCGCCGACGCCGAAGCCCGCGGCGTTGACGCTCTAACAGTGCGCCGCGTTATCGAAATGACTCACGCGACCGACCCCTCGGCAACAGAAGCATTGCGCGTCCAGCTGGCTCACTGTCGATCGGACAACTTCAAGCCGCCACTGTACCTCGTGCGGCCGATTGCCGATGGTCGGCACGTCTGCGATTAGAGCTGTGGTGGCTCGATGCCGAGCTCCTGCAGGCCGTTTCGATAGAGTTCGACATTGGCGAGTTTGATGTCCTCGTAGCCGCGGACCATATCGGGGAGCGCGGCGGCTCGGACGGCGCGGTCGTAGCCTGCTCGGTCGAGGTCGGCGGCCAGCATGGTCACCATCTCGGAGTAGTGCGCCAGCAAGGCCCGCTCCACCCGGCGAACGTGGGCATAGCCGAAGGGATCGAACTTGGTGCCGCGCAGGCGCTTTCCCTGCGCCAGCACCCGCAACGCGAAGTGGCTGCGCGGGCCGAGGCCGATCTTCTTCTTGCGGCCCATGGCACGCAGGACGGGCGGGTGCAGCCGGTAGGTGAGGTTGGCGCCGTCGGGGAGTTGACCGGCGACCTCGTCGAGGAAGGCCGGATCGGTCAGTCGGCGGGCGACTTCGTATTCGTCCTTGTAGGCGGTGAATTTATAGAGGCCGCGGGCCACCTGCTCGCTGAACTCGGTGCGGTCGGTGACGCGCTGCTCGGCCTCCCAAACCCGTTGCACGGTGCGGACGTAATCGCGGGCCGTGCGCACGCCCTGGAAGCCGATCAGCTCAGCGGCCCGCAGTTCGAGCAGCCGCTTGGTCTCACCCGCGGCGGTCACCCCATCGAAAAGGTCTGCCGGAATGGCGATCTCGGTACGTTCGCGCACCTTGCGGCCGGTAGCGGCGGCGAATTCGGCCGGGCGGGCGATGGCCACCCGGCCCCAGCGAAATGCCGCGATATTGGCCTGCACGGCGACACCGTTGATCTCGATGGCCTCCTCGATCGCCGATGCGGGCAGGCGCAGACCACCGATCTGGTAGGCGGCGCCGATCAGCAGGAAGTTGGCGGCGGCGGTACTGCCGAACAGCACCTCGGCCGCGGCCAGTGCATCGAAGGATTGCACCGCATGCGATACCTGCTCGAGCCGGGCAAGCAGTTCGCGCTCTTCGGGATACGCGATGGTCCGGTCGTAGACCATATCGCCGGTCGGGGTCTTGCTGGTCGACGCGACGGACAGCGTGGTCTGCTTCGAGCCGTAGGCCAGATTCTTATTATCGGTGGCGGCGAGCAGGTCGAAGGCGACGATGCAGTCGGCCGAACCGGGTGCCAGCCGGTTCGCCGGTTCCAGCTCGCCACTAGCGAAACGCAGGTGCGAGACGACCGGTCCGGCCTTCTGGCTCAGGCCGATCTGATCCAGACTCGCCACCTCGTATCCGGCACGCAGCGCGGCCGTCGCCAGCACCTGGTTCACCGTCACGATGCCGGTTCCGCCGATGCCAGCGAGGAAGACATTCTGGGTCGTCGCCGGGGCGGAATTCGGCAGGTCGGGCAGCACCGGCGGCTCGGCACGTCGACTTCCCTTACGCTTCTTCGCCTTGGCCGGATCCGGCAGTTCGACGGTGACGAAGGACGGGCAGTCGCCGTCCATACAGCTGTAGTCGGTATTGCACGAGGTCTGATCGATCCGGGTCTTGCTGCCGAATTCGGTATCGACCGGCTGCACCGAGAGGCAGTTGCTCTTGACGCCGCAATCGCCGCAGCCCTCGCAGACCGCTTCGTTGATGACCACCCGGGTCCGCCGGACCGGCAGGGTGCCCCGCTTGCGTTGGCGGCGCGCGTCGGCGGCGCAGTGCTGGTCATAGATGAGCACGGTCACGCCCGGAATCTCACGCAGCGTGCGCTGCGCCTCGTCGAGCCGATCGCGGTGCCAGAGCAGGGTTCCGGCGGCGAGGTCGCGCTTGCGGTACTTCTTGGGTTCGTCGGCGCAGACGATGATCTGCCGCACACCCTCGGTGGTGAGCTTATGGGTCAGCATCGGCACCGCGAGTGCGCCCTCGGCGTCCTGCGCGCCGGTCATCGCGACGACATCGTTGTAGAGCAGCTTGTAGGTGATGTTCACCCCCGCGGCGATACAGGCCTGCACGGCGAGTTGGCCGGAGTGGAAATACGTTCCGTCACCGATGTTCTGGAACAGATGCGGCACCGTGGTGAACGGTGCCTGCCCGATCCACTGCGTACCCTCACCACCCATCTGGGTCAGCCCGGTGACCTTGCTGTCATCGCGCCCCGACATCGTCACCATGGTGTGGCAGCCGATGCCGCCACCGGCCAGCGATCCCTCCGGTACGGCGGTGGACCGGTTGTGCGGGCAGCCGCTGCAGAAGTAGGCGGCGCGCTTCGCGGGCAGCACGGCGAGCGATAGCGGCTGCGGCAAGGGACGCTTCATGTCCAGATGGCCCTGGAGCGCGCGGCGCAGCGGCGCGGCGATCCGCCCCGAAGTGAGCTCGCCGTCCTGGGCGAACAGCGGCCGGTTCGCGGCATCGCGCTTACCGATGATCTGCGGCGCGGCTGTCGTGCCATAGAGGATCTCGCGGATCTGGGTTTCGATGAACGCGGTCTTATCCTCGACGACCACGATCCGCTCCAGCCCGTCGGCGAACTGCCGGACCCGCTCGGGTGCGATGGGATACGGCATGCCGATGCGCAGCAGCCGCACGCCCGCGCGCAGCAGTGCGTCATCGTCGACGCCGAGATCGATCAGCGCCTGGCGCACGGCGTCGAATGTGGTTCCGGTGGCTGCGATTCCGACGGTGGCATGTGCCGGGTTCACCTCGATGACATCGAGTTCATTGCACGTGCTGTAGGCCTTGACCAGCTCCCAGCGCGGTCCGTACAGATCCGCCTCGGCGATCACGCTGTCGGTCGGCGCGGCCATCGGCCGCTGCAGGTAGGTGAACGGCGCACCCTCCCATTCGATCTCGGGCACGGTGATATCGATATCGCCCACCGTGCCATCGACCGTCCACGCGCCATCGGCGACATCGGCGACGATCTTCAGTGCCACCAGACATCCCGACGCCCGCGACAGTGCGACACCGTGCAGACCCATGGTGATGATCTCGCGCGCATTGCGCGGGAACAGCACCGGAATGCCCATCGCGGCCAACGAGCGCTCACTCACCGCCGGCACGGTGGAGGATTTCGAGGCCGGATCGTCGCCGACCAGCAGGAGTACGCCGCCATGGGCATTGGCGCCGTACATATTGGCGTGCCGCAGCGCATCCGTCGCGCGGTCGAGCCCGGGGCCCTTGCCGTACCAGACCCCGACAACCCCATCATGGGTCGCATTGCCCGCGGGCAGATCGGCCTGACTGCCCCACACCGAGGTCGCGGCGAGTTCCTCGTTCAAGCCGGGCACAAAGGAAATATCGTGCTCGGCCAATACATTCGGCATACCGTTCAGCATCTTGTCGACGCCGCCCAGCGGGCTGCCCTGATATCCGGAGACGAAGGTGCCGATCCGTCGTCCGGCGCGCAGATCACGAACATGCTGCTCGACGAGCTGTCGAGCGATCGCCTGGACGCCGGTGAGGACAACGGTGCCCGCGCCGACGCGGTAGCGGTCGGCAAGGTCATAGGGGGCTGGGATCAGTTCGCGGTCGGCGAGCTCGGTCATATCGTCCACCCGTCCGCTAGGCGCCGATCTGACGCTTCGCCTCGTTGAGCATTTCTTGCCGCCATACTGTCCTTGATGAGCTGAACGCACAACCGATGTCCGACGAATTGAGCAGACTGCTCAATTTCGCCTATTCACAATGGGCACGGGCTATGCAGGATGCGAGGTGAAATGTGACCTCGGACACGCGAGCGGAAATGAGCGGCGTCGTGCTCCGCGCCCGGCCGTCCAGCGGCAGTTTCGACGGCAGAAGATCGTGAGCGCGAGGCGATAGGGTCGCCTTCCACATTGTGAGGTATGTCATTTCACCGGAATCACATCGCGAAATAGCCCGGCCTTGCGCTAATTTCGCAGCGGATGGTGTCGCTTCTCGCGGCAACCGGGCGGCCGCGGAGCCGAAGGAGGTGCGAGAAGTCTGCCGCGATCGGCTCGCGTTCGGTTCGGCCGCCGGTTCCTTCTTCCGATCCGTGCAGTGAACGAGGTAGTTCGCTGCGAATCCCCGTTGTAGTGCCGGTCCGTCCGACGTCGGCCGAGGTGTCTCGGGGCCTTCGGTCGTATCGTCGGTGGCGGCTGACCATCGAAGGAAAGTCTTGTCCAGAGTTCCCTTCAGGATCGCGATCCTGATGCTGAGTATCGCCTCGCTCGGGCTGCTGGGCCTGCCAGCGCAGGCCGATCCGCTCTACCCGACCCCCGACCCCGATCCGTTCTACGGTGCACCGGCCGATCTCGGTGCGCTGAAGCCCGGCGATGTGGTGCGCACCCGCAAGATCGACACCGGACCCTATGTCGGCACCGAGGGCTGGCAGGTGGCGTTCCGCTCCACCAACTCGCAGGGCAACCCGGTCATGGGCGTGACCACCGTACTGCTCCCGGCCGGTGTCAAGAACCCACCGCTGGTCTCCTATCAGGCGCTGATCAATTCCCTTGGCACCCAGTGCAATCCATCGCGGTCGCTGTTCAATGGCGAACTGCAGGACGCGCCCGGCGCCATGCTGCCCATCGGCCGCGGCTGGGCGATCTCACTGCCCGACTATCTCGGCCCCACCTCTGCCTACGGTGCGGCGCGGTTGAGCGGCATGATGACGCTGGACAGCGTCAAGGCCGTGCAGAAGGTGGCCGACCTCGGTCTGGCCAACTCACCGGTCGCGATCGCGGGCTACTCCGGCGGCGGCATGGCCACCGCCTGGGCGGCCGCGCTGCAACCCACCTACGCCCCCGACCTGAAGCTGACCGCCGCGGTCGCGGGCGGCATCCCCGCCGATATGGAGGAGATGGCCCTCGCCCTCGGCTTCGAACCGCACCCCGGCTTCGGGTTGGCCTTCGCCGCCGCCATGGGCTTGGAGCGCGAATACCCGAACCGGCTGCCGATTTCGGATCAGCTCAACCAGAATGGTTTGTGGTTCCGCGAATTCACGCACGACGCCTGCCGTCGCTTCCTGCTGTTCCACGGGGCTTTCCGCAGTGCCGAGCAGATGGCGGCATCGAAGAGTCTGATGGACAGTCCGGAGGCGCGAGCGGTGTTGCGGGAGAACAGCTTGCGGTACTTCCCCGGAGTTCCAACGGTTCCCACCTTTATCTGGCAGGGCCGCTTCGACACGCTGACCTTCTTCAATCCGGTGGCCGAGGTCGCCGACCGCTACTGCAAGGCGGGCGCGCCGATCGACTTCCACCCCTATGAAATCGCGGAGCATATGACCACCGCGGTCGCCGGTTTCGCCGACGCGTGGAACTACGTGGAAGCCCGCTTCCGCGGCGATCCGGTCCCGACCAGCTGCTGAAAATAAAAGCGGTCCCGGAGATGTTCTCCGGGACCGCTTTTCGTGGTACGGCTGGTTATTCGATGATCGAACGAACCTGCTGTTCGTACTTCGCGCGGGTTTCGCCGTCGGCAGGGTGCAGGGCGCGGTCGCCGTCGAAGAGCCTGCGCACCAGGCGGACCGCGCGTTCGGGAGCGGCGGCCAGGGCTATGTCGATGGGGCCGAGGTAGTTCGGGACGGCTACCTCGGCCTTGCGGGTGTGGCAGGTTTGCAGGATGGCCGCGGCGACGTCTTCCGGGTCGACGGTGGGCATGCCCTTGCCGAGGGTCAGGCCCGAGGAGAGGCGGGTGCGTACCGCCGATGGCATGACGCAGCTGACGCTGACGCCCTGCGGCGCGAACTCCAAACGGGTTGCGGCGGACAGGCCAACGGCGGCGAACTTGCTGGCGTTGTAGACGGCGAGGCCGGGCACCGGCACCTTGCCCGCAAGCGAGGCGACATTGACGACGTGGCCGCGGCGGCGCTCGATCATGCCGGGCACCACGGCGCGCATGCCGTGGATGAGGCCCCAGACATTGATATCGAAGGTGGCGTGACCGACCGCATCTGGTTCGTCGAGGAACGCGCCCGCTGGCATGACACCCGCATTATTGACGAGCACGTCCACCACACCGAAGTCGGCGACAACCTTGTCCCACCGATCGCGGGCACGCACGTCGAGCTCGTATGCGCGTGCGCCGATCGCAGCCGCGGTGGATTCCGCCGCGGCGGTGTCCACATCGGCGATCGCGACCTGAGCGCCCGCGTCCGCGAACAGCTCCGCGGTCGACCGACCGATGCCGCGGCCCGCGCCGGTGATCAGTACTCGTGCGCCCTTCAGATCGATATCCGGATAGCCGTGACCGAGGATTTTCATGCGAATTCTCCTTGTTCCAGCGCCGTTCGGGTGCTGTGCAGACTGTGTTCGAATGTCGCGAGGCGGCGACGGGCGTCCATGAAGTTGGGGCCCATCACCGCGAGATCGGCCGCGGTGGCGCCGATTACCAGCACGCGGGTGCCGGCCGCGCGCAGCACGGCAACCTCGGCCGCGAGCTGGGCGCTCATCCGATTGCGCAGCTGCCGTTCCAGGAAATGGCCGGGACCGGTCGCGGCAACCTTGTCGACGGAGGCCATCGGCGCGAGCACCAGCACCTCATCGAGTTGTTGTGCCGCGAGCAGATCCACCGATGCGGTCGATCCGGCGCCGCCGTCGACGAAGCGTCGCCCCGCGATCAATACGGGCGGGAACCAGCCGGGCACCGCCCAGGATGCGCGCAGCGCCGAACCCAAGGCGGCCGGTGGCGCATCCGGTGCGCCGAACGGAACCCGTTCTCCCGTCGCGTAATCCATGCTCACCAGCCACGTCGCGGGATGGGATACCCAGGAGCGGCCCGGATTCAGCCGATCCGCCAGGTGCTGCAGCCAACTCGCATCGCCACCGCCTACCGGCAGTAGCCCGCTGCCCGCGGTCAGCAATCGCTGTCCGGTCTTCGGCGCACGCAAGCTCAGGCCCAACTCACCCAGCCGCGGCCGGGGCAGCGGTGGGAACCGTCCGGGCTCGGCCCGCATATGCGCGAGCAGAACCGGATTCGCCGACGTCCCGCGCTGCATCGCGACGAGTTCGTCCACCGCGATGCCGCTGCCGAGCATGGTGACCGTCTCCGCACCCGCGGACGTGCCGATCAGCACATCCGCCTCGCGCGGATCCCAGTCCAGCACGTCGCGGGTGGCGGCCAGCGCGGCGACGATCCAGGCGAACCCCAGCGTGCCACCGCACCCGATAGCCAGGCCGCGCCGCTGCGACCCGTTCTTGTTACCCATAGTTCCAAACACTAGCAGAATTCAAATACCTTCAGTATCTGAAATCTATCGGTACGTAGAATCCTCGGTATGGCACGTCTGACCCGGTCCGAAAGTCAGGCCCGCACCAGGGCCGACCTGATCGCGACCGCACGCGACCTCTTCCTGGCCGAGGGCTATGCGAAGACCAGCCTCGAGCGCGTCGCCGAGGAGGCGGGCTATTCGAAGGGTGCGGTCTACTCGAATTTCCGCACCAAGAAGGAGCTGTGCCTGGAGGTACTGGCGCTGATCCACGCGACGAAATTCGGCGAGGTGACCGATCTGCTCGCGGCGGGCGAGACCTTGGACGATCAGCTGGCGCGGTTTCACGAATGGGCCGAGCGAACCATCGGCGACGTCGGCTGGACCCTGCTCGAATTCGAATTCGCCACCGTTGCCCGCGACGATCCGGAACTGCAGGCCGCACTGGTCTCCAGCCTCGCCATGATGCGCGGGGCCGTCGCGGCTCAGCTGCAGACACTCTCGGACACGATCGCAATCCCACTGCCGATGCCCGCCGAAGATGCCGCGACCGCGGTCCTGAGCATGGGGATCGGCCTGGGCATGCAACGGGCCGTTGATCCTTCGATACCCGCTCGGCTGATCACCGACGCGGTACGGCTGCTCGTGACGGTCGGCGCGGGACCGCTGCGCGGGATGAGTACGAATCTCACGCCGTGAAGTGCAACGTCCATTCGCCGCGGTAGTGCAGCCGGGTGACGCTGCCCGGCGGAATGTCGATCCGCCAGAACGATTTCGGCGGCGCGTCCAGGGTCACCAACAGCGCCGCACGGATTACCGCCGGGTGGGTGACCGCGATGGTCGACATGCCCTCGGAAGCGATTTCGGCCATCCAGTACCTGGTCCGCTCGACCACATCGATCACGGATTCGCCGCCGTGGCCACGGAATTGCGGGTCGGTCAGCCAGGCGTACAGCTCGTCCTGCGGCACCGACATCAACTCACCTCCGCGCCACGCACCCGCGTCCAGATCGCGTAGTCGAGTGTCCTCCTCGCCCGGAAGCCCCATCAGCGCAGCGGTTTCCACGGCCCTGCGCTCGGGTCCGGTGAGTACTCGAGCCGCGGTCAGGCGCCCACTTGCCGCGATTGCTCGGCGACCGGCCTCGGTCAGCGACTCGTCGACTGGAAAACGTGCCTTTCGCATCGCCTCGGTCATACCATGGCTGACCAGGTCGAGTCTGAGCACCTTCTGCACGGTTGGAAGCGTACGGCGCGGCAGTGGTGGTCGTACTTCGATTGCCAACCCTTCGCTCGGGCTCCCCTGCCGCCGCGGGCCATTTGCCGGACTCGAGCGTTTCACCAGCGCCCGCTGGGCTGTCGGTGCCCAGGTGCACACTGATGCTATGGCTCAGTTCTCCACCGCGACCCAGGAGTGGTTCGACGGCGCCTTTCCCGCGCCGACGGCCGCCCAGCTCGGCGCGTGGAAAGCCATTGCCGCAGGTGAACACACGTTGGTCGTCGCACCGACCGGTTCGGGCAAGACGCTGTCGGCATTTCTGTGGGCCATCGATCAGCTGGCAACCAGGACGAAGCCGGAGGGGAAGACGACGCGCGGCACCTCGGTGCTCTATGTGTCACCGCTCAAGGCCCTGGCGGTGGACGTCGAGCGAAATCTGCGGGCACCGCTGGTCGGGGTCACCCAGACCGCCAAACGGCTGGGGCTGGATCCGCCCGCGATCAGCGTCGGTGTCCGCTCCGGCGATACCAGTGCGGCGGATCGGCGATCGATGCAGCGCACACCGCCCGACATTCTGATCACCACGCCCGAATCGCTGTTCCTCATGCTCACCTCGGCGGCCAAGGAGACGCTGCGCGAGGTCGGCACGGTCATCGTGGACGAGGTGCATGCCATTGCGGGTGGTAAACGCGGTGCGCATCTGGCGCTGTCGCTGGCTCGGTTGGATCTGCTGACCGAGCGGCCCGCCCAGCGGATCGGCCTCTCCGCGACGGTGCGGCCCCCCGAGGAGGTCGGACGATTCCTGGTGGGAAATGCGCCCATCACCATTGTCTCGCCGCCCGCGCCCAAGACCTTCGATCTGTCCGTGCGTGTGCCGATCGCGGATATGACCGAGCCGGGAGACTCCGATCAGCCCGGCTCGATCTGGCCGCATGTGGACGAGGCGATCGTGGATCTGGTACTGCAACACCGGTCTTCGATCGTCTTCGCGAACTCACGCAGGCTCGCCGAGCGGCTGACCGCGCGGCTCAACGAGGCCTACGCGGCTCGGCTCGGCGATGCGGTCGACATGGACCACAAACCGCCTGCCCAGCTGGGTGCGTCCACCGAAGTGATCCATGGCGCGGAACCGCTGCTGGCCCGCGCGCACCACGGTTCGGTGAGCAAGGAGCAGCGGGCGATCATCGAGGACGATCTCAAGAGCGGACGGCTGCGCTGCGTGGTGGCCACCAGCAGTCTCGAACTCGGCATCGATATGGGCGCGGTCGATTTGGTGGTGCAGGTGGAGGCGCCGCCATCGGTGGCCAGCGGATTGCAGCGGGTCGGGCGGGCCGGACACCAGGTCGGCGAGATCTCGCGCGGAGTGCTGTTCCCGAAGCATCGCACCGATGTCATCCATTGCGCGGTCGCCTCGCAGCGGATGACGGCGGGGCAGATCGAGGCGCTGCAGATTCCGGCGCATCCCTTGGACATTCTGGCCCAGCAGACCGTCGCGGCCTGTGCGCTCGAACCGATCGATGTCGACGCGTGGTTCGAAACCGTGCGCGGCACCGGCAGTTACGCCGCACTGCCCCGGTCGGCGTACGAGTCGGTACTCGATCTGCTCGCCGGTCGCTATCCGTCGGATGAGTTCGCCGAGCTGCGGCCGCGGCTGGTGTGGGACCGCGACGCGGGCACGCTCACCGGTCGGCCCGGAGCGCAACGACTGGCGGTGACCTCCGGCGGCGCGATTCCGGACCGTGGGCTGTTCGCGGTCTACATGGTCGGCGAAAAGGCCTCGCGGGTGGGTGAACTCGATGAGGAGATGGTGTACGAATCGCGGGTGGGCGATGTTTTCGCGCTCGGCGCGACCAGCTGGCGCATCGAGGAGATCACCTTCGACCGGGTGCTGGTCACGCCCGCGTTCGGACAGCCGGGACGGTTGCCGTTCTGGCACGGCGACGGACTCGGCCGCCCCGCCGAACTCGGCGCCGCACTCGGCGAATTCGTCCGCAAGGCCGGTGCGCACGCGCCGCGGCGAATCGAGTCCGATCCGGATTCGGATCCCGGAACCAGGGGCAACGGAAAGAAGAGCGCCCGGACGACGTCAGCCGACCCGGTGACCGACGAGCTCATCCGCGGTGCGGGCCTAGACGAAAATGCGACCGCCAACCTGGTGGCCCTGCTCGACGAACAGCGCACCGCCACCGGCCAATTGCCCACCGACAAGACGCTGATCGTCGAGCGGTTCCGTGACGAACTCGGCGACTGGCGGCTGGTATTGCATTCGCCCTACGGGCTGCCGGTGCACGCGCCATTGGCATTGGCGATCGGGGCGCGGTTGCGGGAGCGGTTCGGGGTCGATGTGTCGCCCAACGCCTCCGATGACGGCATTGTGGTGCGGCTGCCCGATACCACCGACGATCCGCTAGGTGCGGAACTGTTCGTCTTCGATCCCGATGAGATCGACGAGATCGTCACCGAGCAGGTCGGCGGGTCGGCACTGTTCGCGTCGCGGTTCCGGGAGTGCGCGGCGCGGGCGCTGCTGCTGCCCCGGCGCGATCCCGGTAAGCGCGCGCCATTGTGGCAGCAGCGGCAGCGGTCGGCGCAGTTGCTCGATGTGGCTCGGAAGTTCCCGGACTTTCCGATCCTGTTGGAGACGGTGCGCGAATGTCTGCGTGACGTCTACGATCTGCCGTCACTGCGGGATCTGCTCGGGCGGGTGGCGCGGCGTCAGGTGCGACTGGTCGAGGTGGAAACCGCGACACCCTCGCCCTTTGCCAATTCCCTGTTGTTCGACTACATCGGGCAGTTCATGTACGACGGTGACAGTCCGCTGGCCGAGCGTCGGGCCGCCGCGCTGTCCCTGGATTCGAGTCTGCTCGCCGAACTGCTCGGCCGGGTAGAGCTGCGAGAACTGTTGGACGCCAGCGTTATCGAGCAGACCGAGCAGGAGTTGCAGCGGCTCACCCCCGAACGGCAGGCGCGGGATGCGGAGGGACTGGCCGATCTGCTGCGGCTGCTCGGGCCGCTCACCGCCGAGGAGGCCGCGCTGCGGTGTGTCGGTGCGGCGGCTGCCGTTGCGCTCGACGATGACGAGCCGAGCGAGGCCGGGCCCGCTGTCGCACCGCATGGTGACGCGACCGAATGGTTCGCCAGCCTGCTGCAGGCCAAGCGCGCGCTGGAGGTTACCTTCGCCGGTCGAACCTGGTGGGTGGCGGTGGAGGACGCCGCACGCCTGCGCGATGCGCTCGGCGTACCACTGCCGATCGGCACCCCGGCCGCCTTCATCGAACCGGTCGCCGACCCGCTCGGCGATCTGATCGGCCGCTACGCCCGCACCCATGGACCGTTCACCACCGAGGCGGTGGCCGCCCGCTTCGGCCTCGGCACCGCGGTCGCCGCGACCGCGCTGCATCGACTGGTCATTGAAAAACGCGTGGTAGAAGGCGAATTCACCCCTGCTGCCAGCGGTTCGGAGTGGTGTGACGCGCAGGTGCTGCGCCGGTTGCGCCGCCGCTCGCTCGCGGCCGCCCGGCACGAGGTGGAGCCGGTCGCCACCGCCGCCTTCGGCCGCTTCCTGCCCGCCTGGCAGCACGTCGGCACCGGTGAACTGCGCGGCGTCGACGGGGTCGCGGCCGTGGTGGAACAGCTTGCGGGAGTGCCGATTCCCGCCTCCGCGTGGGAGTCGCTCGTACTGCCCGCCCGGGTCCGCGACTACTCCCCCGCCATGCTGGACGAACTGATGGCCACCGGCGAGGTCAGCTGGTCCGGACACGGTGCCATTACCGCGAAGGACGGCTGGATCGCACTGCATCTGGCCGATCAGGCACCGTTCACCCTGACCCCTGCCGACGAGATCGAGCTGTCCGAGGTGCACCTGCGCCTGCTCAGCGCATTGGGGGCATCGATCACGCCATGGACTCCCATCGATTCCGCTGGGCAGAGACCGCTCGATGCACCAGGATCGGGCACCGACCAGGTCGTATCGCTGGATGATGAGGCGGCACCGGGAGTTTCCGCGAAGCCGGACCGTCCGACGGGCCGAGGCGGTGCGCCACCGCGACTTCCGCCGGTCCTGCACGGCGGCGGCGCGTATTTCTTCCGGCAGCTCGCCGACGCCACCGGACTACTCGACGACCCACAGGTCGCGGCCGCGCTGTGGGAGCTCGTCTGGGCGGGCGTCGTCTCCGGTGACACATTCGCACCCGTGCGCGCGCTGCTCTCGGGTACGGCACGGACCACAACGGCCCATCGCACGCCGCGGCGGGCACCGCGCGGACGGGCGTATCTGCCGCGGCCGAACCTGCCGACCAGGTCGGGAGCACCCGCGGTGGCGGGCCGCTGGTCACTGCTACCGGAACGGGTGGCCGACAACACCCTGCGCGCCCACGCGACCGCCGACACCCTGCTGGAGCGCTACGGCGTGCTGACCCGCGGCTCGGTGCAGAACGAGGGCGTGCCCGGCGGCTTCGCGCTGATGTACCGCGTGCTCACCGAATTCGAGGATCGCGGCCGGTGCCGCCGTGGCTATTTCGTCGATTCGCTCGGCGGCGCCCAGTTCTCCACCACCGATGTGGTGGACCGGCTGCGCTCCTTCGATACCGATCGCGCCCGCCAAGTCACCGGCGGACCACGCCGAAGCACCGCATTCGCCTTGGCCGCCAGCGATCCCGCGAACCCCTACGGCGCCGCACTCCCCTGGCCGAAGGGTCCGTCCGAGGGCGCCGGCCACCGCCCCGGACGCAAGGCGGGCGCGATAGTCGTACTCATCGACGGCGAACTGGCGCTGTACCTGGAGCGCGGCGGCAAAACCCTGCTCACCTTCACCGAGGACCCGAACACCCGCCAAGCCGCGGCCACCGCCCTGGCCGATCTGGTGCGCGACCGCCGCGTCGACTCCTTGGTGATCGACCGAGTCGACGGAGAAACGGTGCACGGCAATACCTTCGCCGGTTTCCTGACCGAGGCCGGATTCTCGGCGACTCCGCGCGGCCTGCGACTACGGAGCAAGCCGTGACCCGACGGGGGACCACCGCACGGCCCCGGACTCCGCGGCGATGCAGGACCCGACGCGGCCGCGAGCGGACGCGTACGGAGCCGACGATGATCCGTTCGATCCCGACCGGCCTATGGTCGAACCATGCCTGAAGGCGACACCGTTTTCCTGACCGCGGCTCGACTGCGGCTCGCTTTGGCGGGAAAGACGCTGATCCGCAGCGACTTCCGGGTGCCGCGCTATGCCACGGTGGATCTGGTCGGACAGCGGGTCGAGGGTGTCGCCAGCTATGGCAAACATCTTTTTGTCAGGACCGACGAGGTCAGCGTGCATACCCACCTGAAGATGGAGGGCGAGTGGCGGACCTACTGCGCCGGTGAGCGATGGACACGACCGCCGGTCACCGCCCGGCTGGTGCTCGGCACCGACGACACCGAGGCGGTGGGCTTTTCGCTCGGTACCGTCGAGGTACTGCGGCGCGCGGACGAACACACCGCCACCGACCATCTCGGTCCGGACCTGCTCGGCGACAACTGGGATGTGACCGAGGCGGTGCGGCGGCTGTCCCGGTATCCGGCCCAGCCGATCGGCCTTGCCCTGCTCGACCAGCGCAATCTGGCCGGCATCGGCAATATCTACCGCAGCGAGATCTGTTTCCTGCGCCGCGTGCACCCGGCCACCCCGGTCGGCGCGGTCCCTGACCTGCTCGCACTGGTGCACGAGGCGCATCGCGTACTCACCAAGGCCGCCACCGAACCGCCATGGCGGCCACTGGCCTACGGCCGGGCCCGCCGCCCGTGCCAGCGTTGTGGCACCCGCATGGTCGTCCATCTGCTCGGCGAACCCGAAGCCGAGCCCAAGCCCGGCCGAACCGCACGGATCACCCAGTCCGACCGCATCACCCAGCGCGAGCGCGGCATCTACTTCTGCCCGCGGTGCCAGCCCGAACCCACCTGAGCGCCGTCGCACACAAGAGTCAGCAGATTCATTTGCCATTCAGTTGCTAACACTTGTCCAATCTTCAACGACTAGCACCTTGGCACACGGACAAGCAACGAGGAGCTGGCAAGAGTGATAGCAATGGGCACGGACGCGCGTCGCGCGATCGCGATTGCCAGTCGGCTGTTCACCGCGCTGCTCGCCATCGCCGCGACCGCGGTTTTCAGTTATCTACTCCTGCACGCACTTTCACCCGTCGGCGACGCGAGCACCCCGCAACCAACACCACCCACCACATCGACGGTGCGTCAGTTTCCAGAGCTCACTAGACCGGTCGTCATAGTTCACGTACCGTAAGGCAGGTGGCACCTCGCACCGACTCGCGCCAACGCTTCATCGATGCCGCGGCCGACCTCTTCCATACCCAGGGCTATCACGCCACCGGCTTGAATCAACTCGTCAGCGCCGGCGGTGCACCCAAGGGCTCGCTGTATTTCCACTTTCCGGGCGGCAAGGAACAGCTCGCCGCGGAGGCCCTCGCCCAGTCGGGCAAACAACTGCACGACCAACTCGACGCGATCCTCGCCAATGGCGGTGATATCAATGCCGTCTTCGACGCCCTGACCGCACCGCTGGTCGATTCCGACTTCGAACGCGGCTGCCCGATCGCGACCATCGCACTCGACGCCGGACGCGCGAGCGAACCGATCAGGCAGGCCTGCGTCACCGGTTTCGAATCCTGGCGGGTGTCGATCGAAAAGTTCCTGCGGGACAGGGGGATCGACCGACCGCGCGCCGCCGAATTATCCACCGTCGCGCTCGCCATGATCGAGGGCGCCCTGCTGCTCGCCAAGACCCAGCGCGATTCCGCCCCGCTGCGGGCGGTCGCCGCTCATCTGCGCACCACCTTCGAACAGGAACTTTCCTGATGCGAGTGCACCACCTCAGCTGCGGAACCATGCGCCCACTCGGCGGGCGACTCGTACTTCCATCCCGGCGTCCTCGATCTGGTGCGTCCGCGTCAGCCCATCGGACGGCGATGTTCGAAAAGAGTGCGCAGACACTTCCGGCCACGCGCATCGAGAATCAGCGGCGGATGGGCGAACTCGTGCGCGACCACGGCGATGGGGTCACGGTGTTCTCCACGCACAGCTCGATCGAATTCCATGCGCTGGACCAGGTTGTCGTTTAGAGGACCCCGAAACCCTTGACGGCCCAAGCACTCCCGGTTAACTTGCAAAGTGTAAGTTAACCGGGAGGGCATCGTGCAGGATCCGCGGCAGTACGTGGTCATCGGTGGCGGCCTGGCCGGACTCGCATCCGCGGTCTGGCTGGCCGAGGCGGGCAAGCAGGTCATCCTGTTGGAACGTCGTGGCAGACTGGGCGGCCGGACGCATGCGATGAAGGTCGACGCGGTCGACGACCTCACCGATAACGGCCAACACGTGATCGCCAGCGGTTATGAGCATCTGTTCCGCTATCTGACCAGCGTCGGCACCCGCGAACACGTCGCCTTCCCGCACGGTGGGACGCTGCGCTGGCCCGGCGGGCGCAGCGTATTCATGTCGACCAAGGGCTGGGGCGCATGGCGCACCCTGTTCGGCGCACATCCCGACGCGAGCCTGCTCGATCGGCTGCGCGCGGCCCGCGCCACCGTGCGACTGGGCTGGCAGAGCCTGCACCAGCCCGCCGACCTGGCCGACCTCACCACCGAACAGTGGTTCAACCGGGTGGGTATGCCCGCCGCGGCGCGAGAAGCGTTGTGGGACTGGCTCGCTCTCGGTCTCGCGGCCGAGCCGGTGCAGCAGGAATCGGCCAAGATCCTCGCCGATTTGCTGGCAACCGGCATCCGGCTCGGAATCGAACACCGCAGGGCGGTCACCATCGGCTACCCGACCACCGACCTCGATACGCTCTTCATCAGCGGCGCCCAAAGGGTTTTCGAGAAATTCGGTGTCGAGGTCCGGCACCGCGCGGTGGCTCGCCGCATCAATATCGACAATGGCGCAGTGACCGGGGTGGTACTCGCCGACGGATCGGTCGTCCCGGCCGATGCCGTCGTCTGCGCGGTGCCGAATTCGAATATCGGCGGACTTCTCGACGAACTGCCCGAACATGCCGAAATCTACGCCGCCGCGGACAAATTGGGCTACACGCCGATTGTCAGCACCAACCTATACCTGGACCGTCCGCTCGGCACCAAGGCCGAATTCGAGGCGCTGATCGGCGGCACCGGCATTATCGACGAGGTCTTCGACCGGCAGTTGATGACCGGCCGCGGCACCGAGCGGGCCTGGCTGTACTGCCTGACCACCAGCGGTGCCTACGAACAGATCCACAAGACCAACGAAGAGATCCTCGACGAGCAGATGCGACTGCTGCGCCGCTACTACCCCGCTGCGGAAAACGCGAAGGTCGTTCAGGGACATGTGGTTCGGCTGCCGAAAGCAACCTTCTCGCAGGTAGTCGGCACCCACGGCCTGCGCCCGGACCAGCGCACCTCGATACCGACGCTGGTACTGGCCGGTGACTGGACCGCGACCGACTGGTCGGCCACCATGGAGAGCGCGGTGCAGAGCGCCGCCAAGGCGGTGGATCTGCTGCTTGCGCTACGGTCAGTGCCGTGACCACGGAGCGCTCGACGTCCGAGCACCCCAGCGCGAAGCCATGCACTACGCCCAAGCGCCGCATGTCCGCGGCCGACCGGCGCGCACAGCTACTGGACGTGGCGCGCGATATCGTCGCCGCCGAAGGCTTCGGCGCGGTGAGCATCGAGCGGGTCGCGCGCGCGGCACAGGTCGCGAGAGCCCTTGTGTATCAGCAGTTCACCGATCTGTCCGGGCTGATGACCGCCCTAGTGGATCGGGAATCGGCGATCGCACTCGCCGGCATCGGCAGTGTCGATCGGACCGGCACCGCCGACGACGTCGATGAGCTCGGCCGCGGCATCCTCGCCTATCTGCACACCGCGCCGACCAGTTGGCGGATCATTCTCAGCCCACCCGACGGCGGACCACCCGATCTGCGCGACCGGCTCGAACTCGGCCGGGCCTATGCGCGGGCCATCGGCGCGCGGCAGCTGTCGCGCTATGCCGGGGTCACGGTCGATCCGAACGGCGCGACCGAGCGCATCCTCCTCGCGGCATTGGAGGAGCTGGCCCGACTACACCTGGCCGATGCGCAGCAATATCCGGATGAGCTTGTGCTGCACTATATTCGGTCCCTCGTCTCGTGGGCGATTCACGTCGAGGCACCGAAAGATACGCACTGAACTGCGGTTTCACCTACATCACGAAATTCTCATGGACGCATTGGTTTTCTTGTTCCAACGCGGGAACGACCCGCGAGAACGAGAGGAAACGACCATGAAGATCCGCTCCGCAATCGCCGCCGGAATGTTCGCCCTCGGTGCCGTCGCCGCGGGCGCCGGTGTTGCCTCGGCCGCGCCGACCCCGATGCACACCCCCTTCATCGGCAACTACGCGACCTACGATGCCTGCGCCGCCGACGGGAATTCGCCGAAGACCGGTGGCACCCAGTGGGAGTGCCGCGAGGTCGCCGACGGCTGGGATCTCTACACCTACTGAGCACCACGTGCGGATCGAGTGGCCGGCAGGGGGTCGGCCACTCGGACTCCGCCCTGCGCACGGAGTGCGAAGTACCTTATTCTCGGACCTCGTGCGGGTGCTGGTGATCGAGGATGATGCGGGTCTTGGCAACGAAGTCGCCGCGGGACTGCGTTCGGCCGGTTTCGCGGTCGACCTCGCACCCAACCTCGCGGATGCGGATTTCAAGATCTCCGTCAATGTCTATGACGTCCTCGTCGTCGATCGTGGCCTGCCCGACGGCGATGGCCTGCAATTGGTTTCGGCGCATCGGTCCAGGGGCCAGCGGGTTCCGGTGCTGATGCTGACCGCCCGCGACGCATTGGCCGATCGCATCGCCGGATTCGATAGCGGCGCCGACGACTATCTCGTCAAACCCTTCGCACTGCCCGAACTCGCGGCGCGGGTCCGGGCGCTGTCGCGGCGGCGCGAGCATCCGGCACCGGCCCGGATCCTGCTCGGCGATATAGATATCGACCTGCCGCGCCGTCGGGTGCAGCGCGCGGGCATCCTGCGCTCGCTGACGCCGAAGGAATTCGCCGTCCTCGAACTGCTCGCCACCCGCGCCGGCAACGTCGTCTCGCGCTCGGAGCTGATCGAATGCTGCTGGGACGAAATGGCCGAACCCGCATCGAATGTCGTCGACGCCGTGATCGCGCAACTGCGCCGCAAGCTCGGCGCACCGCCGGTCATCGAAACCGTGCGCGGCACCGGCTTCATGATCGGAAGTGACCCATTCGCACCTTGATCTCCACGGCGGACGCCCGCCCCGCCGTGGCCCGGCTGCGCCGCACCCGCTGGCAGCTCACCGCGCTGATCACCGCGATCACCGCGACCTGTCTGATCATTCTCGGCGTCGTCGCGGCGACCATCGACGCCCGCTCACGCGCGAGCGCCCTCGATGATTCCCTCGATCGGGTGGTGAGCGGGCTCGTCCGTGCTGTCGAACTGCCCGAGGGCGAGGAAACCGTCGATGTGAGCCAGCTCGAGAACGACGCACTCGCCAACGGTGAGACGGCGGTGCTGGTGCTCAGTTCACCGGGCGATGGCAAGTGGCAGGAGGACTTCGCACATCTGCGCTCCTGGCTGCCCAAGGACGACGGCGCCGCGGGACTCGCCGATGATGCCGACCTGGCCGATGAAACCATCTTCCGCGACGGATACGACGGTGCCGGTCGCCCGGTCCGGATCGCGGCGACACCGATCACCTGGGAGGACTCCAAGACCAAGGCGGTCGTCATCGCGGGCACGAATCCCGGTATGTTCGACCGTGATCGGGCCCTGCTGATCTGGGGGCTCGTTGTCGGCGGGCTCACGCTGGTCGCGCTGTCCGCGGTGGCCGGACATCTGCTCTCGAGTCGGAGCATGCGCCAGGCCATCGTCATGCTCGAAGAGCAGGAGCGCTTCCTCGGCGACGCCGCGCACGAATTGCGGACACCGCTCACGACTCTCGGATTGGTCACCGCGCCGCGCCGTCGCAATCCGCACGAGGTCGAGCGGGCGCTGGTCGATGCCAGGGCGCTGGGCGCACGGATGGAGCGGATCGTCGCCGGACTGTTGGCGCGCGCCCGGATGCAGGCGGGCGTGACCACCATGGAGCAGGTGCAGCTGCTGCTGGATCAGCTCACCGAATCGGTGGTCGAAGAGTTCCCGAAGGCCGGTATCGTGCTGCGGGCCGATCCCACTGTGGTGGTGGGCGATCCGAATCTGTTGAGCCTGGCGGTGCGCAATCTCATCGAGAACGCGATCACCCACGGCGCGGTCAATCGTGGTGCGCCCGTTGAGGTGCATGTGGCCGACGGCCGCGTCAGCGTGCGCGACCACGGCGCGGGCCTGACGCCACAGCTGTCCAGCAATCCGTTCCAGCGCGGGGTGACCGCCGGTCGCGGCAGCGGCATCGGACTGGCCCTGGTGGCGTGGATCGCCGAACTGCACGGCGGCACCGCGACAATGGAACCGGCCGCCGGTGGCGGCACCATCGCATCGATCGTGCTGCCACCACCGCCGATCGGGTGATCCTCAGGTGTCCAACGGGACCGGTTCCAGAATCTCCGGGCGCGGTTCGGGGGCCACGATGCGCAGTGCGTCGGCGGATTCGTCGTCCGGCTGGGTCTGGGAACGGATCTCGGCCGCGACCCGGGCTTGGTAAGTCCTTACCTCCCAGTCGATTTCGTCATTGTCCCAGCCGAGCACCGGCGCAACCAGCCGGGCCACCTGCTCGGCGCAGTTGGCGCCGCGGTGCGAATATTCGATCGAGATCCTGGTCCGGCGGGCCAGAATGTCCTCCAGGTGCAGCGCGCCCTCCGCCGCCACCGCGTACACGGCCTCCACCTGCAGATACGATGGTGCGTCCATAATCGGTTGCAGCAGTTCGGGTTTGCCATCGGCCATGGCCATCACCTCGTCGATGAGCGAGCCGTAGCGATCGAGCAGATGCTTGATCCGGTACGGATGCACGCCGTATGCATCGGCAAGCTGCACCGTCTGATTGATGAGCGCGAAATAGCCGTCGGCGCCGAGCAGCGGGACCTTCGCGGTTATGGATGGCGAGACGCGCGCCGGAATATCCTGGGCCGCTTCGTCCACCGCGTCATAGGCCATTACCCGGTAGGTGGTGTACTTGCCGCCCGCGATGCCGACCAGCCCCGGTGCCACCCGCGCGACGGCGTGCTCACGCGACAGCTTGGATGTCGAATCGCTTTCGCCCGCGAGCAGAGGCCGCAGACCCGCGTAGACGCCGTCGATATCGCCGGGATTAAGCGGAGTGACCAGCACCTGGTTGACCCGGTTCAGCAGATAGTCGATATCGGCCCTGGTCGCCGCCGGATGGGCCAGATCCAGATTCCAGTCGGTATCGGTGGTGCCGATGATCCAGTGCGCACCCCACGGAATCACGAACAGCACCGAAGTGGCGGTGCGCAGAATGATCGCGGCATCACTGACTATGCGGTCGCGCGGCACCACGATGTGCACCCCCTTGGAGGCGCGCACGTGGAAGCGACCGCGATTGTGCGAGAGCGCCTGCACCTCATCGGTCCAGATCCCGGTCGCATTGATCACCACATGCGCGCGGATCTCGCCGGTGCGCCCGTCCTCGCTGTCGCGCACCTTCACCCCGACGAACCGGTCGGCCTCGCGCAGGAAACCGACGACCTGGGTGGAGGTGCGGATCACCGCGCTGTAGTGCGCGGCGGTGCGGGCGACCATCATGGTGTGGCGGGCGTCGTCGACGACGGTGTCGTAGTAGCTGACGCCGCCGATCAGCGAATCGCGGCGCAGGCCGGGGGCCAGCCGCAATGCGGCGTGCCGGGATAGATGATGTTGGCCGGGAACGGATTTCGCGCCGCCCATGGTGTCGTAGAGCACCAGTCCGGCCGCCACGTACGGGCGCTCCCAGCCGCGATGGGTCAGCGGGTAGAGGAAGCGCAGCGGTTTCACCAGATGCGGCGCGAGGGTGGACAGTGCGAGTTCGCGCTCCCGCAGGGCCTCGCGCACCAGTCCGAATTCCAGTTGCTCCAGGTACCGCAGACCGCCGTGGAACATCTTCGAGGACCGGCTGGAGGTGCCGGAGGCGAGATCACGCGCCTCGACCAGCGCGACCTTCAGACCACGGGTCGCGGCATCGAGCGCGATGCCGGAGCCGACCACACCGCCACCGACGACGACCACATCGAAGTGATCCTTGCCGAAGCGCTCCCATGCCGTCGCGCGCTGCTCGGGACCGAGGAACTGCGATTCCGGTTTCTTGTTCATGCTCGACTCCTCCCGCCGACGCGGCGTCGGGGTGTAGACGGCGTTTGTGGTCTTCGGGCATTCGCTCGAGCTGCACGGTAAAGGCGGTGTTCTGTTGTACAGGCTAAAGGAGTCGGCCGGGATCCGGGCCGGGGCCGAAGCCGTGTCGCCAACCTACGCTACCCGCCGGTAACCGATGCCGACACTAGTCCGGCAACCCGCTGGCCGCGATGTGATGCGCGGTTCCCCACGCGGACCGCGCCGCTTTTAGTAGCCTGCACAAATGCGTCGCTATGTGGCCGCCATCGATCAGGGCACGACCTCGAGTCGGTGCATCATCTTCGACCGGCAGGGCCGCGTCGTGGGTGTCGCGCAACGCGAGCACGAGCAGATCTTCCCGCGGCCGGGCTGGGTCGAACACGATCCGAAAACCATCTGGCGCAATACCGAATTCGTACTCGGCGAAGTGTTGCGGAGCACGGGTATCGCCGCCGATGAGATCAACGCGGTCGGGCTCACCAATCAGCGCGAGACGACGGTGGTGTGGGATCGGGCCAGCGGCAAGCCGATTCACCACGCGATCGTCTGGCAGGACACCCGCACCGATCGTCTGGTGACCGAACTCGGCGGCGAATTCGGCCCGACGCGCTACCAGGACCGCACCGGTCTACCACTGTCCACCTACTTCGCCGGGCCGAAAGTGCGCTGGATCCTCGACAATGTCGAGGGCGCGCGGGCACGTGCCGAGGCGGGCGAGCTGTGCTTCGGCACCATCGACAGCTGGGTGCTGTGGAATCTCACCGGTCAGCACATCACCGATGTGACCAATGCGTCGCGCACCATGCTGATGGATCTTCGTACGCTGCAATGGGATCCGCAGCTCTGCGCGGAATTCGGCGTGCCGGAGTCGATGCTGCCCGAGATCCGCAGCTCATCGGAGATCTACGCGGAGATCGGCTCCGGCCCGCTGGCCGGGATACCCGTCGCGGGCATCCTCGGCGATCAGCAGGCGGCGACCTTCGGCCAGGCCTGCCTATCCCCCGGCGAGGCCAAGAACACCTATGGCACCGGCAATTTCATGCTCCTCAACACCGGAACCACACCGGTATTCAGCAAGCACGGACTGCTCACCACGGTCTGCTACCGGCTCGGCGGCGAGGCGGCGGTATACGCGCTGGAGGGATCCATCGCGGTGACCGGCTCCCTGGTGCAATGGTTCCGGGACAATCTCGGCATCATCTCCACCGCCGATGATATCGAGCCGCTGGCCCGCAGCGTCGAGGACAACGGCGGCGCCTATATCGTCCCCGCGTTCTCCGGCCTGTTCGCGCCACGCTGGCGCCCGGACGCCCGCGGCGTCATCGCGGGCCTGACCCGCTTCGTCAACAAGGGGCATCTGGCGCGGGCGGTATTGGAGTCCACCGCATTTCAGACGCGTGAGGTGATGGACGCCATGCGCGCCGACGCCGAATCCCAGCAGCTGCGGCTCGAACTGACCACCCTCAAGGTCGACGGCGGCATGGTCGGCAACGATCTGCTCATGCAATTCCAATCCGACATTCTCGACGTCCCGGTGGTGCGCCCGGTCGTCAACGAGACCACCGCACTCGGTGCGGCCTACGCGGCCGGGCTGGCCGTTGGGCTATGGGAGAGCACCGATGACATCCGGGCCAACTGGGCCGCGGATAAGACCTGGCAACCGTCGATGTCGGCGGCCGACCGCGAAACCCAGCTCGCCGCTTGGAACAAGGCCGTGGAGCGCACGTACAACTGGGTGGGCTCGCCCGCTTCCCCGAATAGCTAGCCGATCCTCGGGCGCGTCGAAAGTCGCGGCGCGGGCCGGCGGTAGAGTGCCACGGCGGGTCCCGGTCGTACCCGGTGAGTTACCCATGTGCTCATAAAATCAGTTGTTGCGCTGAGTGGGTCAGCTACTCGGCAGCTCTGGCCATCCGATCGACGGCCACTTCCAGTGTCGATGGATCGAACGTGGTGAAGCACATGCGCATCGAGTGGCTGTAGTCGGTATCGACGGCGAAGGCGGAGCCGGGCACGAAAGCGACGCCGTGCTCGATGGCGCGCACCAGCAGGTGATCGGTATCGGTGCCATCGGTGAAATCGGCCCACACGAACATGCCGCCGGTGGCATCGGTGCAGGTGACGCGATCACCGAAGCGAGTGCGCACGGCGTGCACGAGCGCCTTGGCGCGGTCGCCATAGGCGGTGCGGACGGTATCGATATGGCCGGTGAGCCACGGCTCGTCGGTGAGCAGTTCGGCGACGATCTGGTGGGTCA
Organism: Nocardia sp. NPDC005998; assembly: GCF_040614395.1. Lineage (NCBI taxonomy): Bacteria > Bacillati > Actinomycetota > Actinomycetes > Mycobacteriales > Nocardiaceae > Nocardia > Nocardia sp. NPDC005998. The sequence continues at coordinate 25,638 of NZ_JBEXUI010000035.1, forward strand.
GCGCCGAACCGCACAGGTCCGCACCCTGCTTCAGCAATTCGACCGCGCGACAGACCCGGTCCTGGGCCACCATCCAGCCGACGCGCAGCGCGGGCGAGAGGATCTTCGAGGCGCTGGAGAGCCGGATCACATTGCGGGAATAGGTCGCCACGGGATCGGGCGAGGGCCGGTCGAACCAGAGCTCACCGTACGGGTCGTCCTCGATCACCCAGAAGCCGTACGCGTCGGCCAGTTCGGCCAACTCGCGGCGGCGCGGTGAACTCATCGTGACACCACCCGGATTGTGGAAGTTGCTCACGGTGTGCACGACCGTCGGACGTTCACCACGGGCCAGCAACTCATTCAGCACATCCACCCGCATGCCATCGGAATCCAAGGGCACCGCCACAATTCGCGCTCCCGCCGCCCGGAACACCTGTAGCGCGCCGACATACGCCGGATCCTCGACGACGACCAGTGCGCCCGGATCGAGCAGCACCTCGGCGAGCAGCGAAAGCGCCTGCTGCGAGCCATGGGTCACGAACACCTCACTGAGCTCGACCGCACGGCCCAGCTTGGCCGACTCGCGCTGCCGCAGCACATCACGCAGCGGCGCCCACCCGGGCGATTCGGTGTACTGCAGCACCGCGGAACTGCGCAGCGCGGCCTCGGCCGCCGCGGCGAGCCGCTCACGCGGCATCAGCTGCGCATCCGGCAGCCCGCCCGCCAGGCCGATCACCTCGGCGCGGGTGGTCAGCGTCAGCAGATCACGGATCGCCGAGCTCTTCAGTCCGGCCAGCTTGGCCGCGAGCGGTGGATTGGTCGGCGACATGGGAAACCTCCGGGAACGCCACGGTACGCGAAACCCCACTGTCCCACATCGCCCACGAGACCCGTCGCGGCACCCGGCGACCGGCAAAGATCCGGGGAGGCGGTCGAGCTCAGATGCGTTCCTTGATCGCGAAGATGACGGTCTTGCCGTCCCGGACCACCATGGTGACGGTCTGCCGGTACACATTGGTCGTGCCATCTGGACGATGCTCGGTCAGGTCCACCTCGAAGGTGTCGCTGGCGACCTCGGCAATCCGCAGGCAATGCGTGGTGCCAACCGGAATCTGCTCGTTGATGGCCTGCTGGATGATCTCGGCCGTCGACACGTTCTCCGCATCCGGCGCGACGTACTTCCTGGCCCGCTCGCCACTGCGGCCGACGTAGAACTCGTACTGGAAGCCGAGGATCGCGCCAGCGCCGCTCGAGGTGTCACCCTGGCCATTGCCACGGGTCACCTTGCCGTCCCTACTCGCCGGACAGCTCAGCGCGGCGGAGGTGCTCGGCGGCGGCGGTGGTGCCGCCTTCGGGCTGCTGTTGTCGTCGCGGCTGACCGCGACAAAGGTCACCACCAGCGCGAGGACCACCACGATGGCGGCGAGCACACCGAGCACGATCCACCGGCCCCGCGAACCGGAACGCGACGGGGTCGCGCTGATCTCATCGGAGAGCAGCTTCGGCGCAAGACGTTTGGCGATCGGATCATCGGCCCAGGACAGGCCGGACGGATCGGACGGTGGTTTCGGCACACCGCCGGACTCGGTCGAGTTGCTCCACCAGGTCTCGCGCTGCTGCGGCGTCGCATGCCGGACGGTGGCCTCGGTGGGATCGGGTTCGACCGGCGGCTCCGGCCGTCGCACAGCCGGCGGCTCCGGCCGTCGCACAGTTGGCGGCTCCGGCCGTGGCGCGGGCGGCGGTGGCGCGTCACCGAATACCGTCGTATCAGGTGCGCGGTACTGCGGGGGTGGCGGCGGCACCGTCTGCGGTTCGTCGGCGGGACGCCAGATCAGCTCGGGATGATCGGTGGCGGGCTCGGGCACCGACCACTGTGGTCGGACCTGCCCACCCGTCGGCGGACCGAATTCACCCACCGGCGGGCCGAATTCGGAGACCGGCGGGCCGAAATCGTCCAGCGGAGGACCGAACTCCGACCCGGACTGGTCGGATTCGTTGTTCCTGCCATCACCCTCGGAGCCCACACCAAATCCTTTCCCCAGGACACACGTGTGGGGCGGTCGCGAACGACCGCCCCACCCGTCGAATCAGCTCGTGTCAGTACTGGAGTGACCCACCCCACTGAGTGGTGACCCCGGCAACGTTGACCGTCTGCGGAGCCAGTTCGCCTGGCGGCAACGGAAGTTTAACTTGCGCGGCGGCCTCGAGCGCGGCAGCGCCACCCGGCTGTTCCCGAATCCAGTGCTCGACAGCGGCCTTGGCCATATTCGCCTGCGTGGTGTCGAGGATCACCTCGGTCTTGTTGTCGGCCAGGCCCTCACCACCGGTGTAGGTGGTGACCTTGACGGTGTTGGCGCCGACGTATTCGACCGAGACACCGGCCTCGCCCTGCCCGGTCGGTGTGCGGTACCCGATGGTGCCGACGTAGCCAGCGGCATTGTTGAAGTGGTGGGTGTTGGCCACATAACCGGGCGCCAGGCTGCCACCGTCGATATTGGCGCCGACCTCCTGGTGCGGACCGTCCATCTCGACGACCGGTGCGGCCGGGGCCTGTTGCAAGCGCGGAGCCGCCCAGCGTGGCTGCTGCACCAGCGTTTCGGTCTCCGGCTGCTGCGCGGTCCTGGCATTCGGATCGCTCGGAGCGGACGCACCCGGCCCGGTGGTACCGGGCTGCGCGGGCTTCGGCTCGGTGCCGGGAGCCGTGTCCGGTACGACCGCGGGAACCGCGGGTCCGGTCTGCCCCGGAACCGGCAGCGGCGCGACGCGCGGGGTGGTGACACCCGGCTGGGTCGGCACCGACAGCTTCGGATCCTTCGGCGGATTCGGCATCACCTGGTTCGGATCCGGCGTCGTGACACCCGGCTGACTCGGTGTCGGCTGACTCGGCGACGGCTTGCCCGGATCCGGCTTGGTGGTCTCCGGCTTGCCCGGATCCGGCTTGGTGGTCTCCGGCTGGCCCTGATCCGTTGGCGCCGTGGTGCCCGGATCGGCCGGAGCCGGTGCCGGGGTGGTCGGTGTACTCGGCTGATCCGGAACCGCCCCCGCCGGTGCCGCGAAGAGAGTGGCCACGGCCGCCGCGGTGGCCAGTGGCAGCGATGTGCTCGCCATCGCTCGCTGCGCCCGACTCGGCTTACGATGTTTCACTTTTCGCAATCCCTTCCCGTGTGCGACCGGGTGGGTCGCACGCAGTTATCCCTGGTGAGACGCTTAGCCCACAAACGAGGACCGGCGAACGACCAAGCGGCCGTTCGCCGTTCCCGTTGGAAAGGATCGATCCCCCCACACAGAACCTCACGATCGCCCGCCGATCGCATCTCTGCGGGAAGTGAACCACATGCGCGACGGACTGGCAACGCGGTGAAAGTCCAGACAAGACAGTAAGACTCGGGGCACTCGAGATCGACCGATAGTCCGCTCACCGCGGAGCGAGTTCTACGAGCAACGTTCGCGGCCCGTCTCCACCCGTCGCCCGACCACCACCGCTCATCGAATCGCTACGCGATGCTGAATATTCGGGGCCGCGAACACGCCGCGGCGCAGGCGCGGCAAATCGAACACAGCTGTGTCAGTCCAGGTCGTCGTGACGCATGAGCAGGCGCGCGGCCTCGGTCACCGAGCCGGTGAGCGATGGGTACACCGAGAAGGTCTGGGCGAGATCGGTGACGGTCAGATTGTTCTGTACCGCCAGGGCGATCGGCAGGATGAGCTCCGAGGCGATCGGGGCGACGACCACGCCGCCGATGACCACACCGGTCGCGGGTCGGCAGAAGATCTTGACGAAACCCCTGCGCAGACCCGACATCTTGGCCCGCGGATTGGTGTTCAGCGGCAGCATCACCGTGCGCGCGGGCACCTCGCCATTGTCGATGGCGGTCTGGCTCACGCCGACGGTCGCGATCTCCGGACGGGTGAAGACCGCCGAGGCCACCGTCTTCAGCCGGATCGGGCTGACGCCCTCGCCCAGCGCGTGGTACATCGCGATGCGGCCCTGCATCGCGGCCACCGAGGCCAGCGGCAGCAGGCCGGTGCAGTCGCCCGCCGCGTAGATGCCGGGCACCGAGGTCCGCGACACCCGGTCCACCCGCAGGTATCCGCTCCGGTCGAGTTCGATGCCGACCCGCTCCAGTCCGAGGTCGTCGGTATTCGGGATCGAGCCGACGGTCATCAGCGCATGCGTACCGGTCACGGTGCGGCCGTCGGAAAGTTTGACCACGATGCCCTCGGCGGTGCGCTCCACCGCATCGGCGCGGGCATGCTTGACCAGTTCGACACCGCGTTCGGCGAGTGCGTCCTCGAGTACCAGCGCGGCATCGGCGTCCTCACCGGGCAGCACGCGGTCGCGGCTGGAGACCAACTTCACCTGGACGCCCATCTCGGTATAGGCGGAGACGAATTCGGCACCGGTCACACCGGAACCGACCACCACCAGGGTCTCCGGCAGTTCTTCCAGGTCGTAGAGCTGGCGCCAGTTCAGGATGCGCTCGCCGTCGGGCTCGGCGCCGGGCAACACGCGCGGGCTCGCACCAGTGGCGATCAACACAACTTCGGCCTCGATGGTCTCCTCGGTGCCATCGGCCAGCAGCGCGCGAACGCGGTGCGCGGCCAATCCGGTGGCCGGATCGCTGAGCTGACCGCGTCCGGCCAGCACCGTCACTCCGGCGGCCTGCACCTTGGATCGGATATCGGAGGACTGGGCCAGCGCAAGCGCCTTCACCCGCGCGTTCACCTGGCCCAGTTCGATCTGCGCCTGACTCGGATCGAGGGTGATGCCCAGGTCACGGGCGCGACGCAGATCGGTGCGCACGCCGGTCGAGGCGATGAAGGTCTTGGACGGCACGCAGTCCCACAGGACGCATGCCCCGCCGATGCCGTCGCAGTCGATCAGGGTGACCGTTGCTCCGTGTTGGGCCGCAACCAAGGCCGCTTCATAACCGGCCGGTCCGCCACCGATGATCGCTATGCGGGTCATGGATACCTCCGCTCGAGCTGTTCGACCGGGATCTCCGGTGCCGGTAAACAACGTTAGCTGGCGAACACACGGTCATCTCGCCGGGATAGAGACGATGTGCGCAGGTTATTGGATACCCTTGCGTCGTGCCGATCTACGCCGCCTACGGGTCGAACATGGACTCGTCCCAGATGCTCGAGCGCTGTCCGCACTCCCCGATGTCCGGGACAGGATGGTTAGAGGGCTGGCGCCTCACCTTCAGCGGAGACGACATCGGCTGGGAGGGGCCGCTGGCGACCGTCGTCGAGGAGCCGGGCTCCCAGGTGTTCGTCGTGCTGTACGACGTATCCCCCGAGGACGAACAGCGCCTCGACCGCTGGGAGGGCTCCGACTTCGGCATCCACCGCAAGGTCCGGCTGCGCGTCACGCCGAGCCCGGGCAGTGGTTCCGACCCGATCCTCGCCTGGCTGTACGTACTCGACGCGTACGAGGGCGGGCTGCCCTCCGCGCGATATATCGGTGTGATCGCGGACGCGGCCGAAAAGGCTGGCGCACCAGCGGAATACGTGCACGCGCTGCGCACTCGCAACAGCAAGAACGTCGGCCCGGGCTTCTTCGGCAGCTGAGCGGAAACGAAAGCGGCCGATCCGTTCGGATCGGCCGCCTCCAGGTGTTTGCTGTCAGCCCGCGTTCAGCACGATCTTGCTGAGCACCCGGACACCCACCGCGAGCGCGCGCTCATCGATATCGAATGTCGGCTGGTGCAGATCCAGCTGTTCGCCGTGCCCGGACCAGACCCCGAGGCGGGCCATCGCACCGGGCACCTCCTCCAGGTACCAGGAGAAATCCTCACCGCCGCCGGACTGCGGGGTGTCGGCGAGTGCGTCCGGGCCGAGTGCGCGGATCGCGTCCTCGAACATCCGGGTCGACTGCTCATCATTGACCACCGGCGGCACACCGCGCTTGTAGTTCAGCTGGTAGCGCACCCCGGTCGGGGCGAGCAGGCCGTCCACGATCTCGCGCACCATCGGTTCCAGCAACGACCAGGTCGCATGATCGCCGGTGCGGATGGTGCCGGTGAGCATGCCGGTCTGCGGTATCGCATTGGGTGCCTTGCCAGCACTGACCGCACCCCACACCATGACGGTGCTGGTGCGCGGGTCGATGCGGCGGCTGAGCAATCCGGGCAGCCCCGTGATCACGGTGCCGATGGCATAGACCAGGTCGCTGGTCAGATGCGGGCGCGAGGTGTGCCCGCCCGGCGAATCGAGCACCAATTCGATGGTGTCGGCGGCCGAGGTGATCGCACCGACCCGAATGCCCAGCCGACCGACCTCGAGGCGCGGATCGCAGTGCAGCGCGAAGATCCGGTCGACGCCCTCCATCGCACCGGCGGCGACCATATCGATCGCACCGCCCGGCATCACTTCTTCGGCGGGCTGGAAGACGAACCGCACACCGACCGGCAGTTTCTGATCTGCCAGCGCGAGCGCGGTGCCGAGCAGGATCGCGGTGTGTGCGTCGTGTCCGCAGGCATGTGAGACGCCGGGGACGGCCGAGGCGAAGCTGAGTCCGGTGAACTCCTGTAGGGGGAGCGCGTCCATATCGGCGCGCAATCCGATCCGCGGTGCGTCGGCCGGACCGATGTCACAGAGCACTCCGGTGCCGTTGGGCATCTTCTGCGGCGTCAACCCGGCCTTGGTCAGCCACGACGAGACGAACTCGGTGGTCGCGAACTCGGTGCGGGACAGCTCCGGATTGGCGTGGATATGTCTGCGCCACTGGACGAGGTCGACGGTGTGCTCGGCAAGCCATGCCTCGACCGCTTCCTGCCCGGTCTGTGCGATGTCCGCAGCGGCGCTGCGCGGATCAACCGTGATCACGCGTGCTGCCGCCTCGGGACCCGCCGCGCGCGCCGTGGGGCGGCCGGTAGTGCTCACCGAATGTCCTCCTGTCGTTGAACGAGCCGTTGCAACAACCTGTCTCTATGTACTGCATCGCAGGCCATCGCGATAGCGGTACGTGCGAGGGCGATCGCACCGTCGGTAACCGCGCGATCCGCCGAGGCGTTGATACTCGCCGCGGCGAAGCCGGGCTGATGAGTCACCGCCCCACCGGCATCGATGCCGATGACCGGATGGATGCCCGGAATGACGTTGGTGACGTTGCCCATATCCGTACTTCCGAGCGGTCGCTGCGCCTCGAGTTCCGGTGCGATCGGCACCCGGCCCAAGTCGATGATCTGCTCGCGATAGGCACACAGTAATGCCGAATCGGGGGTTAGCTCGGTATATGTCGGCGCAACCGTCCGGATTTCGTGCGTGCAGCCGGTCGCCAGCGCACCCGCCTCGAAACAAGCCGACGCCCGTCGCATCAGATCGTCGAGGGATGCGGAGTCGACTGCACGTAGGTAATACAGCAGTTCCGCACGTCCGGGAACGATGTTGGGGGCTACGCCACCGTCGCTGACTATACCGTGCAGTTGCTGTCCGGGGCGGAGATGTTGGCGCAGCAATCCCAGAGCAACCTGCGCGACGGTCACCGCGTCGCCCGCATTACGGCCCAATTCCGGCGCGGCACTCGCATGCGCCTCCAGACCGTGGAACACCACCGACAGATCCGCCAGCGCCAGCGAACGCGCGTCGACGATCTCGTAGGGGCCGGGATGCACCATCAGCGCCATCGCGACATCGTCGAAAGCGCCGCGCTCCAACATCAGCACCTTGCCGCCGCCGCTCTCCTCGGCGGGCGTGCCGAACACGACGACGGTGATGCCGAGCGCGTCGGCCACCTCGGCCAGGCCCAGCCCGGCGCCGACCGCGGCGGCGGCAATGATGTTGTGCCCGCAGGCATGTCCGATCTCGGGTAGCGCGTCGTACTCGGCGCAGATACCCACGGTGAGCTCGCCGGATCCGTAGCTGGCGCGGAATGCGGTCGGCAGTTCGGCAATGCCGGTCTCGATCTGGAAGCCGCGCGCGGCCAACGGCGCGATGGCCTTGGCGACGCTGCGAGTCTCCTCGAAGGCCAGCTCGGGTTCGGCGTGGATGGAATGCGAGAGTGCGATCAGTTCGGCCGCCGCGGCCAGGATCGCAGCATCCGAGGCCGCCGAATCCGCGCCGACCGGACCGACCGGCGCGCAGTCGCCAGCGGCGTGCGCGACCTGGTTATCCGTGCGTGATTCGGGCTGCCCGCTGCGCGGTGGTGGCATGGCACACAGTGTTGCACTGCGCCGCCGATCGAGCGCACCCCGCGCCCCGGGCGCGATGTGCTAGCGCGCTCCCGAGATTGCGATCAGCCTGACGTTATTCCCCGGCGAACGCCAGATTCTCCGGAGTGGTTGGCGTCGCGAGACCGGCGAGCGCCTTGGCGTGCAGCGCGCGCTTGATCACCGGCAGATTCGGCTTGCGATTTGCCGCGAGTGCGGCAGCGCGCTCGATCGCGGACTTCAGCAACTCATCAGCATCGGCCTTCGCATCGACAATGCCCGCGGTAATGGCCTCGTCGGCGGCGAAGCGGTGCCCCGCGGTCATGGCCTGCACACAGACCTGGTTGGTCAGTCGTTCGGTGAGCAGCGCGTTCATACCGACGGTGAACGGCATGCCGAGGTGCACCTCGGGCAGGCACCAGAAGCCGCGGTCCGCGCGCATCACCCGGAAGTCGTGCGAGGTGGCCAGCATGGCGCCGGCGCCGAAGGCGTGGCCGTTGACGGCGGCCACCGTCGGCATCTGGAAGGTGAGCAGCCGGGTGTAGATGCTGTGCACCCGGTCGAGGTAGCCGTGCATCTTGTCCACATTGCCGAACAGCCAGTCGGTATCGAGGCCATTGCTGTAGAACTTCCCGGTCGCCGTGGTGACCAGCGCGGCCGGCCCCTCGGACGCCTCCACCTGGTCGAGCAGCCGGTGAAATTCATCGATCCAATCCGGATGGAAACGGTTCTCGCTGTCGGTCTGCCCCTCGCTCCCGAGGTAGACGACGAACACATCCCCTTCACGTTCCAGATACGGCATGCGTGCAGCGTAACGGGTGCACAACAGCACACCTACTCGCGGGTAGCAAACATTCGGCTGGCCCGTCCGCGGCCCATCTCGCGTCCGCACGGAGCTGCGGCGATCGAACTCAGCTGAGTCGAAGCGCATGCGCCGCAGGCACGAATCTCGGCCAATGGTGGATGCACCTCGGCGCCACACTGCCCGCTAGGGGTGACCACCACGGAGCGAGTCTTACGAGCGACCGTTCGCGGCCCGTCTCGCGTCCGAGCCGAAGGCTCGGCCATCGAACTCAGCCGAGTCGTCGAAGCGCATGCGACGAAGTCGCGAGTCTCGACGGCTCGGACGCGAGGCCCACCCGTCGCCCGACCACCACCCCTCATCGAATCGCTACACGATGCTGAATCTTCGGGGCCGCGAACAGGCAGCGCCGGAGGCGCTGCCGATCAAACACAGCTATCGTGACGTTCATGCTTGCCGAACAGGCCGCGAAGGCGATTGCCGAACGTACGGGAGTGGAGCGGCACCGGGTCGCTGTGGTGCTGGGATCGGGCTGGCAGGACGCGGCCGCGGAGATCGGTGCGCCGCGTGCGTCGATACCGATGCCGGAGCTGCCCGGATTCGGGACACCCAGCGCCCAGGGACATGTCGGGATGGTGCATTCGGTCGCCGTCGACAACACTCCGGTGCTGCTGCTGATGGGACGTCAGCATCTGTACGAGGGGTATCAGCCGAGCGAGGTCGTACATCCGGTGAGCGCCGCGATCGCGGCGGGCGCGGAAACCGTGGTGCTCACCAATGCCGCGGGCGGGATCCGCGATGGGCTGCGCGTTGGTGATCCGGTTCTCATCAGCGACCACCTCAATCTCACCGGCCGCACACCGTTGACCGGCGCGACCTTTGTCGATCTCGTCGACGCGTGGGATCCCGAATTGCGCACGCTGGCAAGGGAAATCGACCCGAGTCTGACCGAGGGTGTGTACGCGGGTCTGACCGGACCGCAGTACGAGACGCCCGCCGAGATCCGGATGCTGCGCACCATGGGCGCGGATCTGGTCGGCATGTCGACGGTGCTGGAGGTGATCGCGGCGCGCGCGCTCGGCGCCCGGGTGCTCGGCATCTCACTGGTCACCAACCTCGCCGCGGGCGTGACGGGTGCGCATCTGTCCCATGCCGAGGTGCTCGCCGAAGGCCATGCGGCCGCACCGCGACTCGGCAAACTGCTGCGCGGCGTACTGGAACGGCTCTAGATGCTGCGCTTCGGCACCGCCGGACTCCGCGGGCCGCTGCAGGACGGCCCCGACGGCATGAACCTGGACACGGTCAGCCGGGCGACGGCGGGGCTGGTGGACTGGTTGCGCGGGCGCTGCCTGGGCGGCGGCGCGGTGGTCGTCGGACGCGACGCCCGGCACGGCTCCGCCGAATTCGCCACCGCCACCGCGGAAATCTTTGCGGCCGCAGGCTTTCCGGTGACGCTGCTGCCTCGTCCGCTGCCGACGCCGATCGTCGCCTATGCGGTGCGTGAGCTGGGAGCCGTTGCCGGAGTACAGATCACCGCATCGCACAATCCCGCGACGGATAACGGCTACAAGGTGTATCTGGACGGCGGTTCGCAGCTGATCGCACCGGCCGATACCGAGATCGAGCGCTGCATCGAGGCGGTCGCCGAACCGATCGCCCGCACGCCGGTCGCCCCGGCCGACGATGATCTGGTGCGCCGCTACCTCGATCGGGTGGCCCGGCTGCCCGAGCTGATCGGCGGGCCCGGCGAACGCGCCGATATCCGCATCGTTTTGACCCCGCTGCACGGTGTGGGCGGCGATACGGCGGTGGCGGCCCTTGCCGCGGCAGGCTTCCAGCATGTGCACGTCGTCGGTGAGCAGTTCGCGCCCGATGCCGACTTCCCCACCGTCGCCTTCCCGAATCCCGAAGAGCCCGGTGCCACCGACCTGCTGCTCGCCACGGCCACCCGGATCGGCGCGGATATCGCCATCGCCCTGGACCCGGACGCCGATCGCTGCGCCATTGCCATTCCCGACGATCACGGCGGCTGGCGCATGCTGCGCGGTGACGAAACCGGTGTGCTGCTCGGTGCTTGCGTATTGCGCACCGCACCGCCGGATTCGCTGGTCGCGACCACTGTCGTATCGTCTCGGCTGCTCGCCAAGCTCGCCGCCGCCCGCGGCGCTCGCTATGCCGAAACACTTACCGGCTTCAAATGGCTGGCCCGAGCGGGCGACGGCCTGGTCTACGCCTACGAGGAGGCCATCGGGCACTGCGTGGACCCGGCCGCGGTACGCGATAAGGACGGCATCTCCGCGGCGGTACTCGCCGCCGACCTCGCCGCCCGCCTGAAGGCCGCCGGTCGCACCCTCGCCGACGAACTCGACGACTACGCGGTCGAATTCGGCCTGCACGCCACCGACCAGGTCGCGCTTCGCCTCCTGGACCCGGCCGCCGCAGCCGAGCTGGCGAGTCGGCTGCGTGCCGCGCCCCCCGACGAAATCGCCTCCGAGCCGGTCGAATTCACCGATCTGCTCCAGGTCCGTGGTCGAATGCGCACCGATGCACTGATTTTCGAGGGAGCCAGCTCCCGGATAGTGGTCCGCCCATCCGGTACCGAGCCGAAACTCAAGTGCTACTTGGAGGTGGTCGAGCCGGTCGCCGACCGCGCGGCCCTCGCTGCGGCGAGAACCGCGGCCGGACAACGCATCGCCGAACTACGCGCCTTCTGCCAAGACCTCTGAGCCGAGGCCTCACTCGGCGGGGGTCGCCGTGTAGACCATCGCAGGATCTCGAAACAGGCCCGGCATGGGACTTTTCAACGGTAGCGGCCGAGTGCTCCCGTGCCCGTTCTCGACCGAACAATGCCGAAACGGTCCGTCACGCCTGAACAACTCGCGCATGTGTGGGTCCGCATGGTCCAGCAACCAGATACTCAGGCCGGTATTGCCATTGAGGCGGTAGTGCTCCCACGAACGCCACAGCGTATCCAGACGAGCCACCACGCTGACATGTTTCCACCATTCAGGGCACCACTGCACCTCGTCACCGGTGAATCCGACTGCGTCGCCGTACACCAGTGAGAGATAGTTCTCTACGAATTCGACAACATCGAGATAGATCATTGCGCGGACTTCAGGCTGACTCCCCATGGCACTCAGCCTGTCACCAGCCACCGACATGTTCGACGCGAAAGTGGCTCAGCGGGGACCGAATTGGCGGTCGCCCGCGTCGCCGAGGCCGGGGACGATATAGGCGTCGGAGTTGAGGCCGGTGTCGACGACGGCGGTGACCAGGCGCACGGGCAGGCCCGAATCGGCAAGGGCGGCAATGCCTTCAGGGGCAGCGACGACGCAGATCGCGGTGATGTCGGTGGCACCGCGAGCGGCGAGCAGCTGCAGGGTGTGGCGCATCGAGCCGCCGGTGGCCAGCATCGGGTCGAGTACGAAAACCGGCAGGTCGGTCAGGTCGTCGGGCAGTGACTCCATATACGGCACCGGCTGATGGGTGGATTCGTCCCGGGCGATGCCGACGAAACCGACTCTGGCGTCAGGGATCAGCTCGGCGGCCGCATCGACCATGCCGAGTCCGGCGCGCAGCACCGGCACCAGCAGCGGCGGCTGCGCCAAGCGCGTCCCCTCGGCGCTGGCCACCGGTGTGGCGATCGGGAAGTGGGCCACTGGCGCTTCGCGCAGCGCCTCGTAGATCAGGATTCCGGTGAGATCGCGCAGTGCCGCACGGAAGGCCGGATTGGCCGTGCGGGCATCGCGCATCGTGGTCAGCAGGGCGGCGGCGAGTGGATGGTCCACGGTGTGCGTGCGCATGAGGGAACGATAAGGTCGAAGTCGACTTCGGCGGCGAACCTCCACCCGAATTTTTTTCGAACGGCTGGAACCGATCGGTAAGGCAGCGCGTCGAACTAGGTGGATGACGTACTCTGCCTGGGAACAACAGATGGGGGAAGCACTATGCGAAAGATGTCGGCCGACACCGAGGGCATAACCGCCTACGGCGCGTCCGCCGGGGCCATGTCCGGTGATCTCGCCGCCGCCGGGGTGAGTGCCGCGGCCGCAGATCCCACGCTCCTCGGTCCCATCATGGGCTTGATCGGCGGTGATTTCATGGCCGCCTATGCCGCAGCGCACGCCGGGCACGTCGCGTCCATCGGTCAGTTGTCGGCGGTGCTCGCGAGCATGGGGGGCGCGGCCACCAGTTCGGCCGTCGTACTCGAGGAAACCGACCTGAACAATGCCGCCGGGCTGAACGCCACCGGACTGGACGGATGACACGGTGATCGATGTCAGCGCCCTGGTCCAGCCACTGCTCGACCTGCTCTCCAGCTTCGGCACCGGCGTCCTGCCCACCGGCGGGCCCGCCGACGCACTGACCTCCACCTCCACCGCCATCGACCAGGTGCACGCGCTCGGCCGCAACAGCATCAACCAGGTGAACGACGCATGGGATGGCGAGGCCGCCGATGCCGTGACCGCGAAAGCGCTGCGGGTGCAGACCTCCGCCGCCACCATTTCCGACCGCGGCAACGATATGGCTACCGTCGTGAATCAGGCTGCCGCCCAGGTCGAATCGGGCCAGAAGGATCTGAACGGGATCGTCCAGTCGTTCGTCAACCAGGCCACCGCTCTGGGCCCGGCGCTGGCCACGCCGGAGGGGCTGACGGTGCTCGTCAGCTCCGCGATCGACCACATCGGTCAGGGGCTGAATGTGGTCGGCCGCGTGCGCAATGAACTGGATACCCAGACCGCGTCGATGAACGAGCTGACACCCGCGCCGTCGACGCCCTCGCTGTCCAATGTCGCCAGTACAGTCAGCGCCGCCACCCAGGGTGCGTCGCAGTTGTCGTCGACGGTGGGCACTGTCGCGAGCGGTGCGGGCAGCGTGCTGAGCAGCCTGATGAGCGCTGCCAGCAAGGCGAGCACAACGACCGCGAGCACAGCGTCGACCACCAAACCGAATACCGGCACGACGACCGGGAACGGCCAGTCGTCGACCTCCGGCAACGGTGTGAAGATCACGCTGCCCGACGGCAGTGTCGTGGAGGCCCCGAACGAGAAGGCGGCGACGGCGGTCAAGGCGGCCATCGGCGCCGTCGGCACGCCGTATGTGTGGGGTGGCAATTCACCCGGCTCCGGACTCGACTGCAGCGGCCTCACCAAATACGCCTACGGCGAAGCGGGCGTCGACCTGCCCCGGCTGGCCCAGGAGCAGGGCAACGGCCATATGCAGGTGTCACCCGGTGATCTGATGCCAGGAGATCTGGCTGTCTGGGATGGCCACGTCGCCATGGTGATCGGCAACGGGCAGTTCGTCGAGGCCGGTAATCCGGTCCAGATCAGCTCGGTTCGAACGGACAACATCGGTATGAACTTCTACGGCTTCTACCGGCCGACCTCATAAGTGAGCGGAGCGAACGAATAATGTCCCAGCCCCAGACCCCGCCGATACCCAATGTGACGGTGGCGTCGAGCAGCAACCGATCGGGCACCATCTCGGTCCGTGCCACCGATCAGGGCATGCCGATCGAGATCAAGTTCGAGCGCAGCGAATACCGTTACGGCGCAAAGACTCTCGCCGATGAGATCCTGCGGCTCACCAAGCGCTCCACCGTCGCCGCGCGGGCCCGCCGACGCGAACTGCTCGCCGAGGCGGGCATGCCCGCCGACATCCTGGACAAGCTCGGACTGCCCACCCGCCAGGCCGCGGTGGACGAGCTGGACCGGATCGATGACGCGGACACGGGACCGACGAGCTGGATGAGGCCGGTATGAGCGAGCCAACGATGAGCACAACGGCAGACGAGCTGGAGTCGAGCGAGGCGCGGGCATGAGTGCGGAGATGGACGCGTTGGTCGCCAACGCGACGGCAAAACTGGAGGCGCTCGAGGCCGCGCTGTACGGCCTGAAGCAGGTGCACGGTCGGTTCCGCACCGAGGACGGCACGGTCAGCGTCGAGGTGAACAGTGACGGCGCACTGGTCGCGCTGAGCCTGTCGGAGTCGGTCACCGCACTGCCGCCCGCCGAGGTCGGCCAGCTGATCGTATGGGCGTGTCGCCAGGCCACCGAGGACGCGGGCGCACAGCGTTCGAAGGTCGTTGCGACACTGAACGAGTCGTTCGCGGTGGCGCCGGAGGGGGCCCCAGGAAGCGTTGGGGGCGGGCCGGATAGTCACTGACTCGGAAGGTCGATAGGCTTCCGCACATGGCTTCTGGAGACATCGTCCCGATCGAGCTCGGCCTGACCGACGGCGATCTCGTCACCCTGTGGGCACCGCGCTGGCGCGACGGTGACGACGAGTGGGAGGCGTTCCTCGGACATGAGGACTCCCTCTACGGTTTCGAGACCGTTGCGGAGCTGGCCGCGTTCATTCGGACCAACTCCGATAACGATCTCGTCGACCATCCCGCATGGAAGGTCGTGGCCGGGCTCTCGGCGGTGGAACTGGAGCCGGAGGAGAACTTCACCTTCGACCTGGTCGGTGTGCCGGAGCTGGTGGCGAGCGATCCCGATGTGGACACCATCGCCGAGCTCGACGACACGCTCAGCATGGTGCGCAATATCGGCGAGGTGTGCGAGCTGGAGACGGTCACCAAGTTCTTCGGGTCGCATCCGGTGGTCGGCGCACTGGCCAGTGGCGTCAGCGCGTTCGTCGGGCGCGACGGCGAGGAGCTGTGGGATCAGATCGGCGCGGCCATCGCCAAGGGCTGGGACGACGTCCTCGATGCCATCGACTCCGTGGTGCAGACCCCCGAGGTCGACGCCGAGGCGGTTGCGGTCGCGGAGGCCGAACTGCTCGCCGCGGAGGAGAACGTCGTGGACGCCGACGACGCGGCCGATAGCGAGGAGGACGAGGAGTTCGAATCCGTCGACCTCGATGCGGACGACGAGGACGAGGAAGACGAAGAGGAAGACGATTCGTTCTGGCACGAGGTCGGCATCGACCCGGTCAAGATCGTCACCTCCGACGGCACCTACTTCACGCTGCGCTGCTACCTCGACGACGAGCCGATCTTCCTCGGCAAGGACGGTGCCATCACGGTCTTCGGCTCCGAACGCGCACTGGCCCGCTATCTGGCCGATGACCACGAGCACGAGCTGTCGCGTGTGAGCACCTACACCGACGTGCAGACCGCCGCGGTCGACGGATCGCTCGCGGTCGAGGTCACCGACGAGAACGTTTACGTGCTGCCCGGACTCGCCGATGACCTGGCCGAAGGCCCCGAGGCGGTCGATATCGAACAGCTCGATCTTGCGGTCGAATTGTTCACCGACGCCGCCGATTACGCCGACGACGACACGGTGGAGCAGGCACTCGCCCAGTCGACCCCGCTCGGCTGGTACGTCTCCTACCTGCTCAACCCGGACCCGACCCGCATGGCCCCGAACCCGCCCTTCGCCGCCGAAGCCCAGAGCTGGCGCGAACTGGAGCGGAACTTCGAGTCCCGACTCACACCGCAGAAGTAGGTCCGCCCAGGCCGAGCGCATGCCGCCGACCCGCGATTGCGGATCGGCGGCATTTTGCAACAGCTGAACCCACTCCGTCTCAAACATCACATGCATGGCCGGATGAATGGCGTAGTGCTGGTCGCCGGCCGGGCTCCCGCAACGTGACGGAAGGATTTGACCACCACCCAGTCACGATCAGCCCCCGGCCCGCGACTCAACCGAACCCGAGCCCCGTTCTCACGTCGACCCGGTGGTCCTGGTAGCCGAGCAGGAACATGTCTAGTGCCCCGTCCAGACAACTTGCTGCGCCACCCCCTCCGACTGCTCGCCGAGCGTAGTCATACGGCAGTCGATACGGCCTGGGCGACCACCATTCGACTACCTTCGACCGCCCCCTGGATCCCGAGGGCGGTAGGGCAGGAGCTATTGGGACGCGGCACTGGTGGTCGAGCGGCGTCGGCGACTAGGACAAGCGGATCCAGATCTGTTCTGCTCGGCCCAGTAGGCGGTTGTCGGAGCCGTAGACGGCGGTGGACGCGAACGACTTGCGGCCTTGCTCGCCGTGGCTCTGCCCGACCACCACGCAGGGTTCACCGATCTCGGGGAGGTCGTGAACGGCGGCGGTCATGGAGCCAAGGAGGGCGGGACGGTCGAACATTTCGGGGAGGGACCAGCCACCGGGACAGTCCATCGCGGCCCACAGCACCGCGGGGCCCACCGGCAGTGAGTCGTCGGGGGTCCACGGCGCGGCGACGCGGTCTTCGCCGACCACACCCGCTTCGATACGCAGGCCGTCGGCACGGCCACTGCCACAGACGAAGCAGGACGCGAACATGTCGTTACTTTGATAGGAGCCCGACGCCGCGGCGGCATCGGCATACCCGACGCGTTGCGGTGCGTCGCGCTCGAATTCGCCCGAACGCATCTCGGCGACCACCGTCTCGCCATCGAGCAACTTGCCGTCGCGAATCCACAACGGCGTCTCCAGCGGCGGCGGACTACGCAGAATCACGGTCACCGCACCGTCATCAGCCGCGTTTCCCGCCCGCTCGGCCAGCAGACCGCCCACATACCCGCCGTTCCCAGAGTCGGGCGGACCATTGAATCGACTCGGAATCAGCACCATCGTCACACTTGACCACGGTAACGGTCTCGCCATCTGGCGCGTTCAGCGCACCGGAAAAGGGCAGACCGCAAGGTGCGCACCAGCTCGGTTCGGCCCGATACTCAGCCGACTACCTACTCACGTGCACGAGACCGGTGGGCAACGGATTTCGTGCCTGATACACGAAATCCGTTGCTGTGGAACGTTATCCGAGTAGTACCGCGTAGCCGGGCTTGATGATGTCGTCGATGATGCGCAGGCGGTCGGGGAAGGGGATGAATGCGGATTTCATTGCGTTGATGGTGAAGCGTTCGAGATCGCTCCAGCCGTAGCCGAAGGTTTCCACCAGCTTGAGCATCTCGGCGCTCATGCTGGTATCGCTCATCAGGCGGTTGTCGGTATTGACCGTGACGCGGAAGCGCAGCCGCGCCAGCAGATCGAAGGGATGCTTGTCCAGCGACGGGACCGCACCGGTCTGCACATTCGAGGACGGACACAATTCCAGCGGAATTCGCATATCCCGCACATAGTTCGCCACCAGACCGAGTTCGGCGTCCTCGATCGCGCCCGGCACATGGATATCGTCGGTGATCCGCACGCCGTGCCCGAGCCGGTCGCAGCCACAGAACGCCAGCGCCTCGTGGATGGACGGCAATCCGAACGCCTCACCTGCGTGAATGGTGAAATGTGCGCTATTGGCTCGCATGTATTCGAAGGCGTCCAAGTGGCGGCTGGGTGGGAAGCCCGCCTCCGCGCCCGCGATATCGAATCCGCCGACGCCTCGGTCGCGCCAGCGCACCGCGAGTTCGGCGATCTCGCGCGAACGTGCCGCATGGCGCATGGCGGTGAGCAGGCAGATCACCACAATCGGGCGCCCCGCCGCAGCCGCGGCTGCCGCACCCTCCCGGAATCCGGCGAGGGTGTGCTCGACCACCTCGTCCAGGGTGAGGCCGCGCTCCAGATGCTGTTCAGGTGCGAAGCGCACCTCGGCATAGACCACGCCATCGGCGGCGAGGTCTTCCGCGCACTCCCGAGCGACGCGACGCAGGCCCTCCGGGGTCTGCATCACCGCGACGGTGTGCGCGAACGTCTCCAGATAGAGCTCGAGCGAGCCGCTGTCGGCCGCATCGCGGAACCACGTCGCCAGCGCGGCCTCATCGGTGGCGGGTAGGTCGTCGTAACCGCAATCGGCGGCGAGCTCCAAAACCGTCGCGGGCCGCAGACCACCGTCGAGATGATCGTGCAGCAGCGCCTTGGGAGCTTGGCGGATCGAGGCAAGGGTCAAAGGCATCGGTCCTGTCATGACCACACGTTAGCCGCACCGACCGCTCCATGCGGCTGTGATTGCACTCTCCGCCGCCCGCACCCGAGACATCGCCCTCAATATGCCTGCTCGAGTGGCAGATCGCCGCACCATGCCGTAGCGGAAGCCACCCCGCATGAGCCAAGAGTCAACGTAGCGGTCGGTTTCCTACCCGCCCCGCAAACCCCGCCGACAACACAGTGGGCCGCAATCAACTCGCGTATACCTCGGCTGAGTTAGTTGCACCGCGCATCGGATTGCCAGTCGATCGATGCACCATGCGCAGCAGCAAACCACGTACAGCGAGCGATCCACGCGCGGCAGCGAGACCGCGCGCAGTGGACGAAGCCGTGTTCAACAGGCGAATTCGATGCCGTGCGGGAGATTGCTGGGTCAGGGGGCGATGCGGTCCAAGACCAGTGGGGCTGGTGGGGGTGGGGTTCCGATGGTGATTGCGTCGACAAGGGCAGCGAGGGCACCGGGGAAGGCGGCAGGGGTGTCGGTGTGCAGGGTGAGGAGGGGGTCGCCCGATTTCACGGAATCGCCTGGCTTGGCGTGCATTTCGATGCCAGCGCCGAATTGGACGGGATCACCCTGCCGGGCGCGACCCGCGCCGAGCCGCCACGCGGCAATGCCGACGCCCATCGCGTCGAGGCGGGTGAGCACCCCATCTTCGTCGGCCCGCACGATCTCGGTGTGCTTCGCGCGCGGCAGCGGTGCGTCCGGGTCACCGCCCTGCGCCTCGACCATCGCGCGCCAGTGGTCCATCGCGCGGCCATCGGCGAGGACATCGGCCGGATCGATATCGAATCCGGCCTGGGCGACCATCTCGCGCGCGAGAGTGAGCGTCAGTTCGACGACATCGGCGGGGCCGCCGCCCGCAAGCACCTCCACCGACTCCGCGACCTCGAGCGCATTGCCCGCGGTGCGGCCGAGCGGAGTGTCCATCGCGGTCAGCAGCGCCACCGTCCGGACCCCGGCGTCGGTGCCGAGTTCCACCATCGCCGTTGCCAATTCGCGTGCGCCGTCCAAGGTTTTCAGGAAGGCTCCCGAGCCGACCTTGACATCCAGTACCAGCGCGGCGGTGCCCTCGGCGATCTTCTTGCTCATGATCGAGCTGGCGATGAGCGGGATGGATTCCACTGTCCCCGTCACGTCACGCAGCGCGTACAGCCGCTTGTCCGCCGGAGCTAGATCCGCGCCCGCCGCGCACACCACCGCACCGATGCCGGGATCGGCCAATATCTCCCGCATCCGTGCCACCGGCACATCGGCCCGCCACCCCGGGATCGCCTCGAGCTTGTCGAGCGTTCCGCCGGTATGTCCGAGCCCGCGCCCCGACAGCTGCGGCACCGCCGCACCGCATGCCGCGACCAATGGCGCGAGCGGCAGTGTGATCTTGTCGCCCACCCCGCCGGTCGAATGCTTGTCCACGGTCGGCCGCGGCAGATCGGTGAAGTCCATCCGCCGCCCCGACGCGATCATGGCGTTCGTCCAGCGCGTGGTCTCCCGCCGCGTCATCCCCCGCCATACGATCGCCATCGCCAACGCCGCCATCTGCTCGTCGGCAACCGCCCCCTTGGTGAACCCATCCACCACCCAATCGATCTGCGCATCCGACAGCTCCCCGCCGTCCCGCTTGGCCGTAATGATCGAAACCGCGTCCACTGCCGTCACATCGGCCAGTCTGGCACGGGATATGCCTGAACCCTGGTACTTGTCGGTGCCCTCCGATAGCCTCTGCGCATCATCGAGCGCCTCGGCGTCCCTGCCGACGAAATCTCGCAGATCACGGTCACGACCGAGTCCGAGATCGACGCCGTTCTCGAAGCAGACTGCTGAGGGCGGCCGCCCTACTGCTGCCCGGCATCCAGATCGTCGGGCCCGAAGGCATCGGGCAGCAGGCTGCGCAGCGGAACGGGTCCGGCCTTGTGGTCCACCAGGAGATCGGGTCCGCCGTGTTCGTAGAGCAGCTGACGACAACGGCCGCATGGCATCAGGATTTCGCCCCGAGAATCGGTGACGGAGAGTGCGAGCAACCGCCCACCACCGCCTGAGAATAAGTTACCGATGAGTACGCATTCAGCGCACAGGCCTAATCCATATGAGACATTTTCCACATTGCAGCCGCTCACAATTCGACCGTCCGAACTGAGCGCCGCGGCGCCGACCGGAAACCGCGAGTATGGCGCATAGGCATTGCGCATAACTTGAATTGCCTTGTCGCGCAAGATTTTCCAGTCAATTTCCGACATCGGTAGCCCCTCGTGAGCCGAGCTTCACTTGCCCGCGCAAGGGCCACGACGGAACCCTTCACGCATCAAGAAAGGTAAACCTAACTCGCCCGACTGTAGCGCAACGCACGGCACGCCGAATTAGTTCCGCGATTCGGAGGGGATTAGAGTCCAGAACAGATCGGTTCAGGTTCCCGGCGGCGGGCCCCGCGCGAGCTATTTGGAGCAGCAAAGCGCAGCCACCTGGGCATTTACATCCACGTCGCCTGCCTCGGACTTGCAACCGGGTCCATCAACGACGTTGGAGGCACCGCACTCTATGACCACGATAGAAGCTCCGGCACAGCCGAAGCGGAAGACGCTGTACCGAGGCGACCCCGGAATGTGGTCGTGGGCGCTGCACCGGATCACCGGTGTCACCATCTTCTTCTTCCTCTTCGTGCACGTCTTGGACACCGCGCTGGTTCGGGTCAGCCCCGATACCTACAACCACGCCATCGAGACCTACAAGAACCCCATCGTCGCGCTGATGGAGATGGGCCTTGTCGTCTGTGTGCTGTTCCACGCGCTCAACGGCGTACGCGTGATCCTGGTCGACTTCTGGGGCAAGGGCCCCAAGTACCAGAAGACGATGCTCTGGGTGGTTCTCGCCATCTGGTTCCTGCTGGTGGTTCCGGCCGTCGGTCGCCAGTTCTTCTACCTGTTCACGGAGCACTGATCATGAGCGAGCGAATCATGAACACAGCCGCCAGTGCGGTCATGCCGGAGCCGAGTGTCAGCGAGGCGCGGGCATGAGCGCACCTGTTCTCGGTAAGAGTTACGACCGGCCCGCGAGCCTGGATCTGCCCCGCTCGCCGCGTGCCCGCTCCAACAACAACTTCGAGAAGTACGCGTGGCTGTTCATGCGCTTCTCCGGCCTGCTGCTGATCGTGCTGGTCCTGGGCCACATGACGATCATGCTGCTGCTCGACGGCGGCGTGAAGCGCCTGAACTTCGCCTTCGTGGCGGGCCGCTGGTCCAGCCCGTTCTGGCAGTTCTGGGATCTGACCATGCTCTGGCTGGCTCAGCTGCACGGCGGCAATGGCCTGCGCACTGTGATCGCGGACTACTCGCGCAAGGACTCGACCCGGTTCTGGCTGAACACTCTGCTGGCCATCTCGATGGTCCTGATCGTGGGCGTCGGCACCTACGTCATCTTCACCTTCGACCCCAACATCAGTTAGGAACAGGCGAACTCGATGAGTGAATCCCGGATTCAGGAGCACCGCTACGACGTCGTCATCGTCGGTGCCGGTGGCGCCGGTATGCGCGCGGCGATCGAGGCCGGTCCCCGGGCCCGCACCGCCGTTCTGACGAAGCTCTACCCGACCCGTAGCCACACCGGTGCTGCGCAGGGCGGCATGTGCGCCGCGTTGGCCAATGTCGAAGAGGACAACTGGGAATGGCACACCTTCGACACCGTCAAAGGTGGTGACTACCTGGTCGACCAGGATGCCGCGGAGATCATGGCCAAGGAGGCCATCGATGCGGTGATGGACCTGGAGAAGATGGGTCTGCCGTTCAACCGCACGCCCGAGGGCAAGATCGACCAGCGGCGCTTCGGCGGCCACACCCGCGATCACGGCAAGGCCCCGGTTCGCCGCGCGTGCTATGCCGCCGACCGCACCGGCCACATGATCCTGCAGACGCTCTACCAGAACTGCGTCAAGCACGACGTGGAGTTCTTCAACGAGTTCTATGTGCTCGACCTGATCATGTCCGAGACCGATCGTGGTCCGGTTGCGACCGGTGTGGTCGCCTACGAGCTGGCCACCGGCGAACTGCACGTCTTCCACGCGAAGTCGATCATCTTCGCCACCGGCGGTTCCGGCCGGATGTACAAGACCACCTCGAACGCGCACACGCTGACCGGCGACGGCATGGCGATCGTGTTCCGCAAGGGTCTGCCGCTGGAGGATATGGAGTTCCACCAGTTCCACCCGACAGGTCTTGCCGGTCTCGGCATTCTGATCTCGGAGGCGGTCCGCGGCGAGGGCGGCATCCTGCGCAACGCCAGCGGTGAGCGTTTCATGGAGCGCTACGCCCCCACCATCAAGGACCTCGCGCCGCGTGACATCGTCGCCCGCTCGATGGTGCTCGAGGTGCTCGAGGGCCGCGGCGCCGGACCGAACAAGGACTACGTCTACATCGACGTGACCCACCTCGGCGAGGACGTGCTCGAGGAGAAGCTGCCCGACATCACCGAATTCGCGCGCACCTACCTGGGCGTGGACCCGGTGAAGGAACTGGTGCCGGTCATGCCGACCTGTCACTACGTGATGGGTGGCATTCCGACCCGGATCCGCGGCGAGGTGCTGCGCAACAACACCGATGTGGTGCCCGGCCTGTACGCCGCCGGTGAGTGTGCGTGTGTGTCGGTGCACGGCTCCAACCGTCTCGGCACCAACTCGCTGCTGGACATCAACGTCTTCGGCCGCCGCTCCGGTATCGCCGCCGCCGAACATGCCCTGCGCACCGAGTTCGTCGACATGCCGGAGAACCCGGCGCAGATGGTGCAGGACTGGCTGGCCATGCTGCTGTCGGATCACGGCAACGAGCGCGTCGCCGATATCCGCACCGAGCTGCAGTACACGATGGATATGAACGCCGCCGTGTTCCGCACCGAGGACACCCTCAAGCAGGCGCTCACCGATATCCACGCGCTCAAGGAGCGCTACACCCGAATCACGGTGCAGGACAAGGGCAAGCGCTACAACAGCGACCTGCTCGAGGCCGTCGAGCTCGGCTTCCTGCTGGAACTGGCCGAGGTCACCGTGGTCGGCGCGCTCAACCGCAAGGAATCGCGCGGCGGTCACGCCCGCGAGGACTACCCGGACCGCGACGACGTGAACTTCATGCGGCACACGATGGCCTACAAGGAGGGGTCGGAGCTCATCTCCGATATCCGCCTCGACTTCAAGCCGGTGGTGCAGACCCGCTACGAGCCGATGGAGCGTAAGTACTGATGACTGCCGTACTCGAAACACCCCCGCAGAAGTCCGCACCGGTCCCCGAGGGCTCGGTCATGGTCGACGTGAAGATCGCCCGGTTCAACCCGGAGGACGATAAGGGCGCGCACTGGGAAACCTTCCAGGTGCCCGTGCTGTCGACCGACCGGTTCCTGAACGTGCTCATCTACATCAAGTCCTACCTGGACGGCACGCTCACCTTCCGCCGCTCCTGCGCACACGGTGTCTGTGGTTCGGACGCCATGCGGATCAACGGCGTCAACCGGCTGGCCTGCAAGGTGCTGATGAAGGACATGCTGCCCAAGGGCGGCAAGAGCCTGACCATCACCGTCGAGCCGATCCGCGGCCTGCCCGTGGAGAAGGACCTCGTGGTGAACATGGAGCCGTTCTTCGACGCGTTCCGCGCCGTGAAGCCCTATCTGATCACCACGGGTAACGAGCCGACCCGTGAGCGCATCCAGAGCCAGGCCGACCGCGCCCGCTTCGACGACACCACCAAGTGCATCCTGTGTGCCTGCTGCACCACCTCCTGCCCCGTGTACTGGAGCGACGGCAGCTACTTCGGCCCGGCCGCGATCGTGAACGCACACCGCTTCATCTTCGACAGCCGTGACGAAGGCGCCCGCGAACGCCTCGATATCCTCAACGATGTCGAAGGCGTCTGGCGCTGCCGCACCACCTTCAACTGCACCGAAGCCTGCCCTCGCGGCATCGAGGTCACCAAGGCCATCCAGGAAGTCAAGCGCGCCCTGCTTTTCGCCCGCTGACCAAGGCCACACCGAAGGCCGTCTTCATCGAAAGATGAAGGCGGCCTTCGTCGTTTCCGCGACCGCGTCATTCGCTGGATCTGGTCAGCGCGGTGGCGCTGGCCCATCCCGCGCCCGCGATCACCACATGGTCCAGGAAGCGCAGGCCGACGGTGCGGGCGGATTCGATCAGGAGGGTGGTCGCGCGGCGGTCGTCGAAGCTGGGGGTCGGGTCGCCGGAGGGGTGGTTGTGTACGACGGCGAAGGAACGGCCATCGTGGCGCAGTACGGTGTTCAGGATTTCGCGGACGGGGACGGCGACCCGATCGATCGCCCCCTCGGCGACGAATACCTTGTGCCGCAATCGATTCTGCGCATCGCACACCAGTACCAGGAGCCGTTCCACGCGGGCGCCGGTGAACAGCGGCAGTGCCACCCGGACAATATCGGCGGCCCCGTCCAGGCGCGGTGCGGTGTCCGGGCGGTCGCGCGCTCTGCTGCCGAGATGGAAGGCGGCGATGATCGCCGCGGCCTTGGCCACCCCGACGCCCGCCCGCCGCGATAGCTCCTCGGGCCGCGCGGCCGCCAAACCGGCGATCCCGCCGTGCTCGGCGAGCAGTTCGGCCGCCATATCCAGCACGCTCTCCCCGCGCCGCCCTTGGCGCAGCAGTACGGCGAGCAACTCGCTGTCGCTGAGCGCGTGCGGGCCGAGGGTGAGCAGCCGCTCCCGTGGCCGTTGACCGAATGGCAGCTTGGCGATGGGTACCGACATCAATCCCCCTCGAATGCGGTGCGATGCCCGCATCATGCCAGCCGCCACCGACAGGTCGGCCGTGGTCCGGATGCGACCGCGAGCACGGCCTGCGCACCGGCACCGGGTCGGGCAGACTGAGGCGAGCAGTTCCGACGATGGGGATCGAATGCTGAACTGGCGCAATCGAAGTGCGCGACGAATAGGACAACCGGCTTGGCTCGCTGCGGTACTCGTACTCGCGGCCGCCTGCGGCGCGCAGCCCGAGACGTTGCAGACCCCGCAGCTCGAGCACACTCCGGGTCTGGGCAAGTACTACCGCCAAACGCTGGTGTGGGGCTCGTGCGAAAGCTTCGACGGCGGTGCGCATCTCACCTCGGCCGGACTCGAATGCGCTCGGGTCTCGGTACCCATCGATTACGCCGCGCCCGACGGCAGAACGGCGCGCGTCGCGATCTCACGACTGCGGGCACGCGGGGCGAAGGTGGCATCGATCCTCACCAATCCGGGCGGACCGGGCGGTATCGGCCTGACGCTGCCCGCCGAACTCGCGCAGACACCGCTGGCCGAACGCTTCGACGTGATCGGCATCGACCTGCGCGGACTCGGTGCGTCGATGCCGAAGCTGATCTGCGACACCCCCGAGGAAGTGGCGGCCGAACGTGCCGGTCGCAGCTCCGAATACCTGCCCTTCTGGATGTCGCGTGCCGAACACGACAGCATGAATCTGGCGGCCAATTGCGTACAGCGCACCGGATTGGAACTGCTGTCACATGTCGGAACCCGTGAATCCGCCGCCGATCTCGACATCATCCGAGGGGTGCTCGGCGAAGAGAAGCTGACCTACTTCGGCGTCTCCTATGGCACGCGGCTCGGCTCGACCTATGCCGAGCTGTTCCCGGACCGGGTCCGGGCCATGGTCCTCGACGGCGCGGCCGATCCCGCCACCAATATCGCCGATCCGGTCATCGTCTACACGGGCCTGCAGCATGCGTTCGACGCCTACGCCGCGGACTGCGTCAAGGCCCCGGGCTGCCCGATCGGCACCGATCCGGCCAAGGCATCCGAGCGCATGGCCGCATTGCTGCGCCCGTTGACCGACCGGCCCGCCAGTACCAGCGACGGCCGCGGCCTCGACTACTCCGACGCCTCGACCGCGGTGATCTCGACGATGTACACCTCGAAGGCCTGGCCCGTGCTGACCCGCGGGCTGACCGAACTGACCAAGGACAACGGCGACATCCTGCTCGCCCTGGCCGACGGCTATCTCGCGCCCGAGGCGATCGATACCGGCTACAAGACCGCGGTGCGCTGCCTCGACGATGAGCGGATCACCGATCGGGACAGCGCATTGCAACTCGACCGCCGCGTCCGCGCCGCCGCACCCGCCTTCGACAGCGGCCACCCGAGCGAGTGGGTTCCCCTCGACGCCTGCGCATTCTGGCCCGTGCCCCCGACCAGCCGCCCGCACGTTCCCACGGTGATCGGGCTACCGAAGGTGGTGGTCGTCTCCTCCACCGGTGATCCGGTTACGCCCTATGCGGGCGCGACGAATCTCGCCCGGGCGTTGGGCGCGGTCCTGGTCACTTATGAAGGCGTCCAACACGGTTCGTTCCTCGACGGCGTCAAATGTGTCGACGAACCGGTGCTGAAGTACCTGATCGAGCTGACCCCGCCGCGGGATGGGCTGCGCTGCCCGGCTCAGTGAACCAACCGTTAGCTGTCTGCGGTGATCACCTCCGGGCCGGGCAGGGCACACAGCACACCGGAGGCCAAACGCTCCAGATGGTGAAGTTGCCGCTCGTGCACAACGATTCGGCGCAGCGCCTCGTTGATGGTGGCGCTGCTCGTCGACGTGCCCATGATGGCGGCAGCGGCGGCGAGCAGTTTCTGGTCGAGATCGATCCGCACGGATTTCATGCGCCCTCCTTCGTACATTCGCCATATTGCTTTATGGCGCCCGCTCATGTGCGGCAAATCGGATACAACGTCGAAGCCCGGATTTGCGTGAGCCGCGCAGGCCGCCCTGCACTGCCGCACGGACTGCGCCATTCGCCCGTGGTGATCGGCACCGCGCTCGGGCGGAACACCACCGCGACCATGGTGCTGCCATTCTGTTCGGCGCGCTGGCCACGCGCGGCGTGCCGAAGGCCGGTCTGCCGCTGGCCGCGGCGGTCACCACTGCGCTGGCCGCCGCCACCGTCGCACCATGCGGTGGTGCACTCATCGCGCGGCCACCGCTGATCAGCTCGCCGCCGCAAGTCCCGGTACGCTGCCGGTATTCATGTGAAAAAGCCCGCCCAGCTATGCAGTTTGACCACCTGGGCGGGCTTTTGTTGTCGCATCGGCTCGGCGGTGCTTGCATCGAGATATGTTCACCGAAGCTCAGCTGTACTCGCCGGTGACCCGGTCCGGCGACGGCGATGTCGTGGTGCACCTGAGCGACGAGCACCCCGGCGTACACGATCCGGATTACCGGACGCGCCGCAATGCGATCGCCGCGCTGGCACTGGATTACGCACCGGATAAGCCGATGCCGCAGATCGACTACACCGATGAGGAACAGCAGGTGTGGCGCATCGTGTCGGCCGAACTCGCGCGCAAACACCAGAAGTACGCCTCCGCCGAGGTGCTCGCGGCCGCGGCCCGGCTCGCGCTGCCGACCGATCGCATTCCGCAGCTGGACGAGGTCTCCGCGGCACTGTATCCGCTGACCGGATTCCGCTATGTGCCGGCCGCGGGCCTGGTGCCGCTGCGCGAGTTCTTCGGCTCCTTCGCCGACCGGATCTTCCACTCCACCCAGTACATTCGGCACCACTCCGCTCCGCTGTACACCCCGGAACCCGATGCCATCCACGAGATCATCGGGCACGCCAATCAGATCGCCAGCCCGCGCTTCGCCGCCATCTACGAAACGGTCGGCGCGGCGGTAGCCCGATTGACCACCGAGACGGCGCTGAAGTTCCTCGCCGATGTCTTCTGGTTCTCGATGGAATTCGGTGTCGTTCGGGAGAATGGTGAAATCCGTTGCTACGGCGCGGGATTGCTTTCCTCCTACGGTGAGATCGAGGAGTTCCGGCACGCCGAGCTGCGGCCGCTCGATGTCGCGGCAATGGGCAGCGCGGTCTACGACATCACCCACTATCAGCCGATTCTGTATTGCGCACAGTCGATTTCGGAGATCGAGGATGTGATCGGCGGCTTCTTCGCCACCATGGACGATGACTCGCCGCATCGCGCGCTGCGCGATAAGGTAATGTGACACATCATCGTTTAAAACTCGAATGTTGCTGGTAGACACTAGAGTTCGAAAGAATCTCACGCCCCGAGACACGCCGCGACAACGGACCGAACGACTGTTAGCCTGCCTCGCGTCCGATCTCCTTCGAAGGGGCGAGAGCCGAAATGACAGTCGATACAACGGATTCCACACCCGAGACGCCACTATGGCTGCAGGGCCGGGACGCGGTGGTTGCCGCTACGCCCGCCGAGGATTGGCGGGGTAGCGCACCCGATTACCACCTGACCAACGAAACCGTGCCGCGCGAGCGCACCACAAAACACGAGGCCGGCTCGCTCGAGGCCATTGTCGAGGATCTGGTGCGGGTCTTCGAGATGGAGGTCTCGCACAAGAAGGATCCGGCGACCTGGGTCTCGCTGGTGGCCGAGCACTACCGCGGCCGGGTCAACGGCGGACCGTGGCAGGACGCCGAGGAGTTCGCCAGGATCGGCAGCTACAACATCCTGATCGGCGACAACCCGTACTACGAGGTCGAGAAGGAGACCTTCGAGTCCTCACACAAGACCTTCCACACCGCATTCCCGAACGGCTTCTTCTGGGAGGTGCTCGAGGTGCTGGCCGGACCGCCCGCGGTCACCTTCCGCTGGCGGCACTGGGGTCGCTACGACGGCGAGTACAAGGGCCACCAGCCGACCGGCGAGTTGATCGAGATGTTCGGCGTGACCATCGCCAGGGTCAGCGACGACCTGCGCATCCTGGAACTCGAGCACTTCTACGACAACAACAAGCTGCTCGGCCCGCTGGCGCACGGGTGCCCGGTTACCAAGTCCTCCTGAAGCTTTCGCATCGCTCGGCAGGCTATTGCTTGCCGAGCGGTAACCCCGCCTCCAGAAAGTCCATTGCCCGACTGAGGTTCTCGGCGTTGAGCGGGGCGAGCGGCGAAAGTCCCAGCGCTATGCCCGCGATGGCACCAGCTGTCACCCGCACCTCGAAATCGTCCGGATCCCGACCCACATGCTCGGCGAGCAAGCTCGCCATCAGGTCGACACCGCGTTGCATTTCCAATCCGATGGCCGCGCGCAGCTCCGGCACGTGGTACACCAGAGCCTGACGCTCCTGCTCGAATGCCAGCTCGGCCGGTGACAGTTTCGAGAAGACCTCCGCCACCGCGTCGCGGAAGGCGGTCAGCGGTGCGGTATCGCGCGGCTGCGCCCGTATCGCGTCGATCATCAGCGGATCGAGATCATCGGCGAGTACCAGCTGTTCCTTGGTCGGGAAATAGCGGAAGAAGGTGCTCGGTGATACCTCGGCCGCCGCGGCGATCTGCTCGATGGTGGTCTCGGTGTATCCCTGCTCACGGAACAGCCGGAACGCTTCTACGCGAATCGTCCGGCGGGTCCGTTCCTTCTTCCGCTCGCGCAGGCCCTGCGCGGCCGTCCCGTTTCCGGGCAGCTCAACCGACATGTGTCGATTCTGGCCCATCGCCCCCGACCAGTGCCGCCGGTATCGCCTCCACGCTTTCCGATGCGGCCGCGGCCCGCCGGGGCAGCACCCGCAGCGCCAGCGGTACCGCCACGGCGCAGAAGGCCGCGCATACCCACAGCATCGCGCTCATCCCGCTGCCAAAGGCCGACTGCACCTGCTCCAGCATGGCGGCGTTGCCGGTAGACTTCGCCACCGCCACACCGGCATTCACGCTGTCGCCGACCGGGTCGACATTCAACGCGCCGAGCTCGTCGCGGTACACGGTAGCCAGCACGGTGCCGAGCAGCGCCACCGCGATGGTGCCCGCGGCCTGCCGCATCGCCTGCAGCAATGCCGACCCGACGCCCGCGCGGGCCACCTCGAGATCGTCCATCGCGACCGCCATGCCGACCGGCAGCGCCAAGCCCATGCCCGCCCCGGTCAAAGCGATCCAGACGGCGATGAACCAGTACGACGTTCCCGGCTCGGTCAGCGCACCCAAGCCGAGGCCGAGCGCCAGCACGGCCAGGCCCGCGGCCACCATGAGCGCCGGTCCCAGTTTCGGCCGTAGCGGGTCCCCCAGCCGCGAACCGATCAGCAACCCACCGATCATCGGCAGCAGCCGCAACCCGCTGCCGAGCGCGTCGACGCCCAGGACCGCCTGGTAGTACTGCGGCACGGTGAAGAACAGGCCGAACATGCCGAAGGTGATGATCACCGTGAACACCGCGCCCCAGCGGAAGCCCGGGCTGCGGAAGAGGTCCAGATCGACCAGCGGGGAAGTGGCGCGCCGCTGCCAGGCGATGAACACCGCGACTATCGCCGCGCCGCCGAGCAGTGCGGCCCAGCCGAGGCCATTGCCCCAGCCCTCATCGCCGAGCCGGATGAATCCGTAAGTGACACCGAGCATTCCGAGAATCGAGAGTGCGGTGCCCGGCAGATCCAGCGGCCGTTGCTGCGGGTTGCGTGATTCCGGAACCAGCGCCGCGACGGCCGCCGCGCCGATCACCACCATCGGGACATTGATCAGGAATACCGAACCCCACCAGAAGTTATCGATCAGCCAGCCGCCGAGAATCGGCCCGAGCGGCAGCCCGAGTGCGGTCGAGGTGATCCAGATATTCATTGCCTTGGCGCGCTCGCCCGAATCCGGGAACAGCACCGGCAGCACCGCCATCGATAGCGGCATCATGATCGCTGCCGCGACGCCGAGCACCACCCGTGCCGCGATGAGCTGACCGGCGCTGGCGGCAAAGGCGCAGGCCAGCGATGCCGCTCCGAACAGCACCAGCGCGCCGAGCAGCAGCTTCTTGCGCCCATAGCGGTCGCCGAGTGCGCCAGCAGGCACCATCACGGCCGCGAGCGCCAGCGTGTAGGCGGTGCTGAACCACTGCAGCGCGCCGGAATTCGCGTTCAGATCGACCGCGAGGGTGGGCAGCGCGACCGTCAGCACGGTCATATCCAGGCCGATGGTCAGCATGGCCACGGCCAGCGCCCCCAGCGCCAGCCAGCGGCGAGTCGAGTTTGTCGTCATAGGCCCTCCTGAAAATGATAGTAACAACTTTTTGATAGTAGCTCTCATTTACTAGTGTCTGTCAATAGCCGGAACGCGCCGGGAAAGGCCGCGCCAGCCCGGCATCGGCCCACCACACCCAGTAGGCTCTGAGCCGATGACGATCCGGGACCTCCGCCTCTTCGCAAGGCCGAATCGCGGTTCCGTGGGCGCTGCGCCGATGCGAATCCGGGATATCCGCCGCCACACCGCGCTCTGCCTCGGGACCGTGCTGGCCGTTGCCGCATTGACCTGGGGTGCCGCGGCGACGCCGTCACAGGCGACGCCGTCGGCCACCACGACAACGCCGTTCACCACCCCGAATACCGACAGCTGCCCGCAGAAGACGAAGCCGCCCAATCCGATCGACGAATCCGAGGTGCCCGAACCGGGCCAACCGACGCCGACACCGCTGGCCGTGCCGATTCCGCCGGTCGGGGGCTCACGCCTGGGCGAATGCGGCGTCGTCATCCCCCGCGGCGCACCGGCGGTGCCGCCGGAAATTTCGGCGACGGCCTGGCAGGTGTCGGATCTCGATACCGGTGAGGTGCTCGCCGCCAAGGATCCGCACGGGCGCTACCGGCCGGCCAGCACGATCAAGGTGCTGCTCGCGACGGTCGCACTGCGCACCCTCGATCTGAACAAGACCGTCATCGGGACGCAGGAAGACGCGAACGCCGACGGCACCCGGGTCGGCATCGGCCCCGGCGGCCACTACACCAACCGCCAGCTCATGCAGGCGCTGATCATGGCCTCCGGCAATGACGCCGCGCACGCCATCGCCACCCAACTCGGTGGCGACGCCGGTGCCGTGCAGAAGATGAACGAACTGGCGAAGTCGTTGTACGCCTTGGACACTCGCACCGCCAGCCCGTCCGGACTCGATGGTCCCGGTATGAGCACCTCGGCCTACGACCTGTCGGTGCTGTTCCGCGAGGCGATGACCATTCCGCTGTTCGCCGAACTCATCCACACCGAACAGGTCGACTTCCCCGGCTTCCCCAAGGACCCGAAAGACCCTGACGACAAAGACCGTCCGGGCTTCCCCATCGCCAACGACAACCACCTGCTCTACGACTACGAGGGCGCGATCGGCGGCAAGACCGGCTTCACCGACGACGCCAGGCAAACCTTCGTCGCCGCCGCCCAACGCGACGGCCGCAGGTTGGTGGTGACGCTGCTGAAAGCCGATGTGCTCCCGCTGCGCCCCTGGGAGCAGGCCGCCCACCTGCTCGACTACGGCTTCGCCCTCCCCAAGAACGCCACCGTCGGAAAGCTCCCCGAAGCCAAGACCACGCCTGCGAAAGCTACTGTGGGACTTGCCTCCCCACCTCCGCAGGACACCGGCTACGAGGCGCAGCCCGCCGAAGAGGCCGACAAGCATTCGGGTTCCCGCACGCTACTGCTGGTAGGCGGCGTCATACTCGTACTGGCACTCCTGCTCGGGGCTCGCCGCATGAACCGCCGCCGATAGACGCACGCACATATCGTTGGGAGGTTCCGGTGCGGGCACGCCGGTTCCGGGTACCCCTGCCTGTCCGCAGGGTTGTCATATCTCAGCCGCTACACATCAGCGGCAGGCCGCGAAGGATTTCCACCGTTCCGGAACCGGCGCAGTAGGCGGTGGATCCGGTTCGACGCCCGTTTCTTCGAGTTCGGTCCAGGGCTCGAGATTGTCGACCAGGCGTTGGACATCCGCGGCCACGGCCGGTTGTCGTCCGGGCGGCACGTCGCCGAGCACCACCGTGAACATGGCAGGCACGATTGCGGAGCCGTGTATCGCCACAGCGGTTCATGGCGGGCCGTAAGGGACCCATGGATCGGGAAAGGGCAGATGCTGATGTCCCCAGCGAATATGCCGCTGAATGCAATCTGTCCTGGGGTTATGCCCTGATTGCATGGAAATCCGCATTGTGACCGCCGGACGGGATCGCAGCGTGATCTCCTGATGCGAACAGTGAATCCTGATGGGAGGCAGGCATGTCGGAAGACGGATCTACCCTCGCGCGGCGACAGTTGGGCAAGTATCTGCGCGATGGCAGGGAGGGGCGCGGGCTCACGCTCCATGAGGCGGCCAAGCTGATCCAGCGCAGTGCCAGCACCCTCCAGCGCATGGAGAAGGGCGGCGTGGCCCAAATGCGCGATGTGGACCTCGATGCGCTGTGCAAGATCTACGAGTTCGATGCCGATCACGCCGCAGCAATGAAAGGGCTTGCGGCACAGGGAAACGAGCTGAGCTGGTGGTACGAGTACGGCGATCTGATGCCGACAAACTTCGACTTCTATGTTGGGCTGGAGTCATCGGCACAGCGCCTGACGACCTATGAACCCGAACTCGTGCCAGGGCTGTTGCAGACTTCGGCGTACGCTAGCGTACTCATCCGATCGGTCTACCCCGACGACGACGCCGAAGAGCATGCGCGCAGGGTGAGGTTGCGCATGCGAAGGCAAACCAGAATCACCCGCAAGTACCTTCCAGCATCGCTCGATGTGATCCTTAGAGAGTCGGTTCTGCGGGGAATGGTTGGCGGGCAGCACATCATGTCGCCCCAGATGAGGCATCTCGCCGACATGAGTACCCGGTCCAACGTGAACTTGCAGATCCTCCCGTTCAACGCAGGATTTCCCGTTGGAGTCGCGGTTGGTCCGTTCGTCATCTTGGAGTTCGGTACGGGCAAACATGGGCAGGTGATCGAGCCGCCGGTGGTGTACACGGAAAATTTCACAGGGGGCTTGTATCTCGCGAAATCAGCTATGGTTCAGCGATACCATCAGACGTACGAGAGCCTTCGGCGAAGCGCGATGGATGCTGTTGCCAGCCGGGCTCTACTTAGGCAGATGGCGAAGGAGTATGCGTGAACAGCGATTTGGCCGGTGCCCAGTGGTTCAAGAGCAGCCGCAGCGGTGGAGCCGAAAACTGCGTTGAGGTTGCCTTTCTTCCCAACGAGTTTGTCGGCGTTCGCGATTCGAAGGACCCATCCGGCCCCGCACTCCTATTCACCCCAACCGAATGGTCCGCGTTCACCGCCGCGACAACTCGCGGAGAGTTCGACCACTGATCTCGGAGGGAACCCCATGGCGAATCTCTCGGATATGACGTAGTTCAAGAGCAGCCACAGCGGCGGCAGCTCAGACTGCGTCGAACTCGCCTTGCTCCCGAACAGCCACGTCGGTGTTCGCGATTCGAAGAACCGGTCCGGCCCCGCACTGGTGTTCACTCCAGCTGAATGGCCCGCATTCACAGCCGCGACGACCGGCGGCGAGTTCGACCGCTGACGGCCTACCGGTCTCGCGGCGAGCAGGTCGTCTGCGCTGAGGCGTTGTCCTGCTTACTGTTCGACGGACATGGCATGTCGGCTCAGCTCGGGGAGAGCCGAAATCGAATGTGTCAGTGCAAGTTCGGTCGTCTGCGCGATCAGTGGAGGAAGTGCAGGCGTTCAGCGCCGACACGGCCCGCGCCGCCAGCCCAGTGCACCTTTGCAGTCACGTCACCGATCTCGTCTGCACACGTCTGCGCGAACTCTGCTGCTCTGAATCATCCCGCGCTGCAGGCGTTCAGAAGTAGCTCGAGCTTCTACCAGTACGACTGGTTGCGCCGCTGGTTCTGCTCTATCAATTCTTCTTCGGTGAGCTCGTCGTCGGACGGTTCGTGCCTCGCCGTAGGCTCGGATGGGACCGGGTACGGGCGTTCCGCTGCCAGTTCGAGGGTCTCGACCGCGGCTGCCATGCGCGGGTCTGCGCTGAGTTCGGCGAGACGCTCACGCACGTTCCCGCGAGCCTGGTCCAGGGCCTCGTGCACGAGTTCGGTGATCAGGTTGCCCAGTGCGGCTCCGAAAGGTGTGACGCTCTCGTCGATTCGAACTGCTTGGAGCGTTCCGTCCGCGAGCACGTCGACCGCAACCCCGTAGCGCGATGCGGTGGACCGGTCGGTCATCAGGGCGCGTTGCACGGCATCGATCTGATTGGTGATCGGGTCGATATCGCCGTTGTTCGGGTACAACTGCACTGCACGCTCCCCATCGTGGCTGGTACGACAGTGCTATCGTAGCAACACATTTCGTGGGACAAGATTCGTGGTGAGGGGGTCGCGAGTGTCCGATCTGTATGTGGATCAGGCAGCGCTCGAGGGCATGGTTGCCGTGTTGAACGCTGCGCATGACGAACTTGCTGCCGTGAAGGCGACGAGTTTCATGTGGGCTATCGAGGATGCGCTGCCCGGGTCCGGCCTCGGGCACGCCTTCATGAAGGCCGGTGCACGGGCCGAGCTCAGCGTCCGCGGTGTCAACGTCCAGCTGAAGGAGATCAACGACTCGGCGGGCATCTGCATCGCGGAGTACAACAGGCAGCAACAAGAGCAGGCGCAACGAATCGCCGAGTTGTCCGAATCGCTGGAGTCCGGTCCGCGATGAGCTGGGTACCGCCGACGAAGACTCAAATCCGCAGCTGGACCTTCGATGCGTTGACCTCCCAAGCTGGGGAATGGGGCCAACGCGCACAGAAGATCACCGAGCAGCGCACCGTCGTCTCCCAGCAGCTCGCGGATTCCCCGGGTTTCTGGCGCGGCGGCGCTGGAGACTCGATGCGATGGAAGGGTGACGAAGCTAAATCGTCGTTGTCGAAGGTGGTTTCGGCCTTCGACAACGCTCAGCAATCCACGTCACAGATCATCGCCTCGCTCAGTTCCGCCAAATCCGCTGCGGTCAATGCGATTCAGGATGCCGAGGACGCGCGGTTCACCGTCGCCGAGAACGGCACGGTTAGCTTCTCCGAAGACGTGCTCGCATGGATTGCGCAGGAAAACGACTTCGGCAGTCCGATAATCGCCAGGATGGTGGTGACGCGTATCGCCAACCAGTACGAGGACAAGATCAAGAAGTGCCTTCGGGAGGCCGGCGATGCCGCGGGGGCTGCCCGGGAAGCGATCGAAAAGGTGTTCGCTGATGTTCCGGTGCCGGTGGGTAGTGACCTCGAAACCATCCTGACCTCATACCAAGTCGATGACGGCGACAAGCGCTATGTGATGTGGCCTGACCCCGACAAGGTTGCGCAGTGGAAGAAGTGGTCCCTGGGAACGATCGACATCGAGCCCAAGCAGGTCACCGCTGCGGAGGCGGAAATGCTGAACAACTTGAGCCTTTGGGACCAGTGGCAATTCAAACAGATTTCGGAGAAAGCGCAGGAGGAAGCCGAAAAGGTATTTCCTCCGGTACAGATGCTGGATTCCGCAGGCAACCCTGTGTTCGATAAGGACGGCAAGCCTGTTATGAATAACCAGGACAACCACACCGACGCGTTCCGCCATGCCTACTGGAATGCCCTGTTGACCCGTGAATTCGGCGAGGATTGGACCAAGGAATACACCTCGAAGCACGAGATGCGAGACGACAACCGCTCGGTGCGCGAGGCGATGGACCTGTACAACAACGAGGTTGGGCGCAAGATTGCCGTCGACAATCCGACAAAAAATGGGTACAGCCCCTTTGGGAGCGACTTGAGCGATGTCGTCAAAGAAGCTGTCTTGCGAGGCGACACAGTACTGATCGACAAGAATATGAATCTGAACTGGACCAACCAGGTGAAGATCGGCGAGGCCGTGAACTCGGCGGCCTTCGACGACCAGCCGGACAGCCGCTTGCCGGGCGCCCCTGTGGCCGAGAAATGACTGTCACCCAAATGATCTAGCTCAGTTAGGAATTCATGCGGAGTAATCTGACCCCCAGTAAGCGTCTGCTCTCTGTACTCGGACTGGCGGCAATCCTGCTCCTGCCCGCCGGGTGCGGTCTGTCGTCGTCCGACGAAAAGGTCATCGTCGAACAAGAGAGTCCAGCTCTGGCGGAAGCATTCGAACACGTTCGGAACTCTCGGGGCACAGCCCGACTCGGGGACCTTATTACCGAATCCGGGATTCCAGTGGGTTCATGGGACCGGATGTACAGCTTTTCGTCCGCCACAAAGGACAGCCTCAACAATAGTCTCGGGACGAAGGGATTGGACTGGTGGGGTCTCCCTTTTATGTCCGACTCTCTCATACAAGTATTCGTCAATAATGGCAGAGTCGTGTACGCATACAGTGACCGCAACCCACGGTACGCGGCTTATAGGGGCGCAACGCCAGAGTCTGAGGTGAAAGCCGTGGAGCGGACGGCAGTGGGAACAACGGAAAACGACACCTACTGGAGCATCCAAATCGAAGAGTTCCCAAAATAGGGTAGACGCAATGCAAGCGCGCCGCGTCGCGCGCCCGGGAGCGAACCGTGATCGCTCGGACCATGTTCCGATTGTCGAGCTCGCGCGGCAGGCGCGCGATCATCCGCACGAAGACCGCCCGGGAAGCGAGGGAGCCGAGCAGTATCGAGACGAGCACCAGCCGCGCGCCGAGCAGCTCCGACAGGTGCAGGTTGATCAGCACCCGCGCACCGAGCGCGCTCGACGCCAGCTGCCGGTGGCACGCCCCAGCCGGAATGAACATGCCAGGGTTGATGGCCGCCATGTGGGCGCGGCTGGTTCGACTCGGACCCGACAGTGTGTCCTGATGCAGCGAACGCCCCGTAGGACAACCCGCACGCGTCGCCCATCCGCGTCGGATCG
This sequence comes from Nocardia sp. NPDC005998, assembly GCF_040614395.1. Lineage (NCBI taxonomy): Bacteria > Bacillati > Actinomycetota > Actinomycetes > Mycobacteriales > Nocardiaceae > Nocardia > Nocardia sp. NPDC005998. Next base: position 64,009 of record NZ_JBEXUI010000035.1, read on the forward strand.
CAGTCTCGGCGGCGGCCCTGGAACAGCAGGTCTACGCGCTGAAGTTGTCGTTTCGGACGCACCATCCGACCCCGATCGACGTCTGCGGGACTCGTCGGAATAACCGGCAAGGCACCACGGTTCACTTGGTTGCCATATCCACCAAATGCAAGCCGAGGAGAGGCCGTGCAGTTCGGAATCTTCACCATCGGTGACGTCACCACCGACCCGACCACCGGTCGGACGCCCAGCGAAGCCGAGCGGATCAAGTCGATAATCGCGATCGGCGAAAAGGCCGAAGAGGTCGGCTTGGATGTGTTCGCCACCGGTGAGCACCACAATCCGCCGTTCGTGCCGTCGTCGCCGACCACCATGCTCGGCTACCTGGCCGCCCGCACCGAGCGGTTGATCCTGTCGACCGCAACGACGCTGATCACCACCAACGACCCGGTCAAGATCGCCGAAGACTTCGCCATGGTGCAGCATCTGGCCGACGGGCGGGTCGATCTGATGCTCGGCCGCGGCAACACCGGACCGGTGTACCCGTGGTTCGGCAAAGACATCCGCGACGGTATCCCGCTGGCGATCGAGAACTACCATCTGCTGCGACGGCTGTGGCGAGAACCACGAGTCGATTGGGAGGGCAAGTTCCGCACCCCGCTGCGCGGCTACACCTCCACGCCCGCGCCACTGGACGGGACCCCGCCGTTCGTCTGGCACGGTTCGATCCGCTCCCCGGAGATCGCCGAGCAGGCGGCCTATTACGGCGACGGGTTCTTCCACAACAACATCTTCTGGAACAAGGAGCACACCGAGCAGATGGTGCGTCTGTACCGGCAGCGCTTCGAGCACTACGGGCACGGCGCCGCCGACCAGGCCTTCGTCGGGTTGGGCGGGCAGGTTTTCATGGCCGAGACGGAAGCGGCGGCGAAGAAGTTCTTCCGTCCCTACTTCGACAACGCCCCGGTGTACGGTCACGGGCCCTCGCTGGAGGACTTCAGTGAGCTGACTCCTCTGACCGTGGGAACACCCGAGCAGGTTATCGAGCGCACGCTCGGTTTCGCCGACTACGTCGGCGACTATCAGCGCCAGCTGTTCCTGATCGACCATGCCGGGCTGCCACTGGAGGTGGTGCTGGACCAGATCGAGATCCTGGGCCGCGAGGTTGTTCCGGTGTTGCGCACGGAATTCGAGTCGCGCCGCCCACAGCATGTGCCCAGCGATCCGCCCACTCACAGCAGCCTGGTCGCGGCGGGCCCCGATGCCCCATACCATCTGGTGGAGCCTGCTCGGGAGCGTATCGAATCGGAGTTGAGCCGTTGAGCCGCAAAATCGTGGTGCTCAGTGCCGGAGTATCGCAACCATCGTCGACGCGGATGCTCGCCGATCAGCTCGCCGCCGCCGTCTCCGCGGCGGTCGGCGGGCGCGGCGAGAGCATCGAGCTCGAGGTGATCGAAATTCGAGAATTGGCCACCGATCTCGCCACCACGGTCATCACCGGCGGGCTGCCCACACCCGCCGTCGCCGCGGCCCGGGAGAAGGTCTCTGCTGCGGACGGCCTGATCGCCGTGACTCCGGTATTCGCCGCCAGCTACAGCGGTCTGTTCAAGATGTTCATCGATATCCTCGACACCGATGCCCTCAACGGCATGCCGATACTGATCGCAGCCACCGCCGGGACCGAACGGCACGCGCTGATACTCGATCACGCGATGCGTCCGCTGTTCACCTACCTGCGGGCGGTTGTCGTGCCGACCGGAGTCTTCGCTGCGACAGCAGATTTCGGATCGACCGGGCTGACCGAACGCATCCACCGTGCCGCGGCCGAACTCGCGACGCTGATCGTTGCCGAACCGCCTGCGGTAGCGGGCCTGCTGCCGGACATACCGCCGCGCCACCGTACCTCCGGCAACTCTCTCGCCGCCGTGACACCGTTCAGCAAGCTGCTGGCTGGCCACTCCGGCGACGGCCGCACCTGATTCTCATCGTCAGGACGCACGGCCCGTGCAGCGGCGCCTCGAGGCCGTCGAGCACACCCGGCAGCCCGAAGTCGTAGGCCGGCCATCGCGCGAGCAAAGATTCGGGGCGGTCGGGTGGCCTCGGCAACAAGTAGAGGAAAGTCGGTTCCATGTCGGAAGTAGGATCCGCGATCGCTGAACAGGGTGGCCGACTTCGCGCCGCCACTTACCATTTCGACCCGGATCTGCCCCGCGACATCCTGCGCATCGACCTCGAATTCGAGCACGGACGATGGTCCGTGCTCGTCCACGAAGACGATGACACCGTGCGACTAGTCGAAACCGCGGCCATCGACGACAGTGGCCTGCGCACCGTGGACGCGGCGGCGCTGGCCCCCTGGCACGATGCCATCGGCCGCGCCGTCCGATGGGTATGGTCCCTCGAGAACCAGCAGGGCTACCCCGACGCGATCCAGTTCGAATTCGCCGACATCAGTGGCGGCGGTGCGGCAACCATCCAAATCCTCGCCATCGCTTCACGTTTGAACATCCAGCAGGTGCGCTCCATCGAAACCCCACCCCTCACCACCCTCCCCAGCCGGTGAGCACGGGAGGAAAACAGGCTGACGAGATCCCAATGGACAATCGGACAGCACCGTCGATGCCCTCGACGCAGTCTCGATTGGTTTCGATCCTGTGGGTTCGGACCGGGGTCCTGCCGCAGTCGGCGCGAACACACACCGGAGTAGCGTGCGGCGCCGGACTTGTGGCGGGTCGGGTGACTCACATCACTGCGTGTCAGCGGCGGCGCAACCCCGAAAGCACAAGGGCGGCAAGGGCTCCCGCGCCGAAGTAGGCCGCACCGGTCAGCGTTGAAGTCGGGGTGCTCGTGCGGGGCACGATTATGGCGGCTGCGGGTGGGGGAATTTCGGGTTCGGGCTCATTCTCCGATGCCGTCGCGGCCCAGGCGGTTGCGAACAGGAGGATTCGGTAGGTGATGTAGGTGAACACCATCAGGCCGATGATCGAGCCGAATGTTGCACCGGCGGGGCTGGTCAGGACCGTCTGCAGGTAGAACGACGCGACGTATTTGAAGATCTCGAAAACCACCGCGGCCAGTGCCGCCGCCCGTGCGGCGCTGCGGAGGGTGACCGGCTCCCTGGGCAGACGCGCGATCATCCAGGCGAGTACCGCCCAGGAGGCGAGGAAGCCGAGCAGCATCGAGATGAGCACCAGCATCAGCCGTGCCCCCGGCAGATCCTCCAGGTGGATCGTGATCAGCACGCGCGCACCGAGGGTGCTCGACGCCAGCGCGGACAGGCTGATCGAGACGACGAAGGCCAGCCCGAGACCGATGAGCGCACCGAGGTCGGAGATCTTGTTGAACAACCAATTGTGTTCGGGGCTCTTCTGCTCCCACTGTTCGGTCAGTGCCGCCCGCAGATTCGCCATCCAGCCGAGCCCGGTGTAGACACCGACCAGCAGACCCAGTGTGCCCACGGTGCCGCGCGAGCGCACCGCCTTTTCGATCAGATCGTTGATCTGCGTGCCGAGCGATCCCGGAATGTTCTCCACGATCTTGTTCTGCAGATCGGTGAACGTGTCCGGATGACCGGACAGCACGAATCCGGCGACCGCGAAGGCGACCATCAACAGCGGAAACAGCGACAGCACTGTGAAATACGTGATCCCAGCCGCGTAATAGTCTCCGCGTTGCCGCTGATACCGCTCGCCTGCCCGAACCAGATGATCGAGCCACGGCCGCGACTGGATCCGTTGTTCTACCGACGCCTTGACATTGTCGATCACCTGCACCTGTCACGCCCCTTCAACAGAGACCACGGTGTTGATCCGCAAGCGGTCGATACCGGTATTCCCCGCTAGCGAGCCAAAAACCCCACCCGGTCGTAAACCTGCGCCAGCGTGTTGCCGGCGATCTCGCGCGCCCGCTCGGCACCGGCGATGAGAATGCGGTCGAGTTCAGCCTGATCCGCCAGGTACTCCTGCACCTTTGCCTGCAGCGGCGTGACAAATTCCACCAGCGCGTCGGCGACATCGGACTTCAGATCGCCGTAACCCTTACCCGCATAATCGCGTTCGAGCGTGACGATCGGGGTGCCGCTGAGCGAACCGAGGATCACCAGCAGATTGCTGACGCCGGGCTTGGTTTCCGGATCATAGCGGATCTCGCGCTCGGTATCGGTGACCGCGGAACGGATCTTCTTGGCGGTGATCTTCGGATCGTCGAGCAGGTTGATCAGACCGGCGTCGGTGGAGGCCGACTTGCTCATCTTCGAGGTCGGATCCTGCAGGTCGTAGATCTTGGCGGTGCCCTTGACGATATGCGCCTCCGGCACCACGAACGTCTTCTTGAACCGAGTGTTGAAGCGCTGGGCCAGATTTCGGGTCAGCTCCAGATGCTGGCGCTGATCCTCGCCGACCGGCACCTGATGCGCACGGTAGAGCAGGATGTCCGCGGCCATCAGCACCGGATAGGTGAACAGTCCGACGCTGGCGTTCTCCGCGCCCTGTTTAACCGACTTGTCCTTGAACTGGGTCATCCGGCTGGCCTCGCCGAATCCGGTGATGCAGCTGAGCACCCAGGTCAGCTCGGCATGCTCGGGAACCTGGCTCTGCACGAAGAGCGTGGAGCGCTTGGGGTCGATGCCGAGCGCGAGCAGCTGCGCGGCCGCCGCCTTGGTTCGGGCGCGCAGTTCCTTCGGATCCTGCGCCACGGTAATCGCGTGCATATCCGGGATGAAGTAGAGCGCGTCGTAGTCGTCCTGCATGGTCACCCAGTACTGCAGCGCCCCAAGGTAGTTGCCGAGATGGAAAGATGCGCTGGTGGGCTGGATCCCGGACAGCACCCGCTGTTTGCGATCAGCGGCCGGGGTCGTCTGAGCAGGACTGGACATATCCCGATCTTCGCATGCTGTGTCCGATCGGCGGCGTTCGCGGGTCCCTCCGTGGTTACGCTCCGCTACCGCCTCCGGTCCCGTCGCGCACACCGCGTGTCCGATCGGCGGCGTTCGCGGGTCCCTCCGTGGTTACGCTCCGCTACCGCCTCCGGTCCCGTCGCGCACACCGCGTGTCCGATCGGCGGCGTT
>NZ_JBEXUI010000035.1:69151-89945 GCF_040614395.1 Nocardia sp. NPDC005998
TCGCGGTCGGCTCCCGCCCGGTCATGCGGAATTTCGAGACGCCCAGTTGCGCGGGTCGACACCCGGCATGCTCGGACGGCCGGTGCTGAGAAGTTCGTGTTCGCGCTTGGACAGCAATCGGTAGACGGGCGCACTCGGACCGGCCAGCGTGCCGCGCAATACCGGCGGCAGCAGCGGCGGGGCGATATGCGCGGTGCGCACACCCTGGGCCAGTGCGCGGAAGGCGAGCTGTTCGGGAAGTCCCCACCGCATCCCGTACATATCGCGGATCCGCGGCGGCAGGCTGCCCTGCACCAGCAGGTAGAACGCGTCGACCACCTGGCGCAGCGGCTTGCGCTGCGGATAGGCCACGCGCTGACCGGCCAGATATGAGCCGACCAGCCGGGCCTCGTCGGTGAGGAACAGTTCGTCCGAGGCCAGGTAATCGTCGAAGGATGTGCGGAACAGCCGGTAGCTGCCGGGCGCGGCCTCGCGCGGCATGCCGAACAGTTCGGCCCAGCGGACGTAGTCCTGGTACAGGCCCTCGCGTTCGCCATCGGTCAGCGGACGGACCAGCAGATCGTGCATCACCTCGGCGGAGTCGAAGGTGAAGGCCATGGTCATGTACATCAGGTGCGGGTCGAGCGCGGAGTAACCGGTGCCCGCCGGATGATGCGCACCCGCATCCTCGGGCAGCTCGCCGACGACCTTCGCATGCTTCTTGGAGGTGAAGGCCAGCGCCCGATCGGCCTCGTCCTTGGTGCCGAGAAAGACGGCCTCGAAGAGCTTGCCGGTCAATGCGAGTCGCGTGTAGGGGGTCGTCCGATGTTCGGTGCTCTCCGCTGTTCCGACATAGAGCAGCGGATGCACGGCGCCGACGACCAGGGCGCGCTGACCGTAGGTGAGACCCACCGCGCGCTTGCTCATGACCCGTCGGGCCATCGAATTGTCGGCGAAGTAACCGGGTTCGGACATCGCTGCCTCCTCATTGAGCGCGTGCCGTCGGGCGCAGCGGGCATTGCGATCCGGACGGCCATCATCCCGGCGCACGCCGGGGTACACAGCATCTGGCAATAGAATCTCCCAGAATCTACGATCTGGCAATAGCGTCTGCCAGATTGTGTCGGATCGGATCCGGCTACCGCGTCGAACCGCGATCCGGTCAGCCACGACCGCACCCGTGCCAGAATCGCCGTATGGCAGCATCGCGCAGCGATTCGGTGGGACGTAGTGGTCGGGCGACCGGTGCGCCAGGCCATAGCGAATCCGTGAGTGATCGGCCGACAGGTAGGTCCGCAGCGCGCAGCGAATCCGCGAGGGATGGTGGCCGGGCGACTAAAAGGTCAGGATCGCGCAGCGACTCTGCAGGCAGCAGTCGGGCGACGGCCAGGTCAGGATCGCACAGCGACTCCGCAGGAGGCAGCAGTCGGGCGACGGCCGGGTCAGGATCGCACAGCGACTCCGCGGGAGGCAGCGGTCGGGCGACGGCCAGTTCGGCAGCACGTAGCGACTCCGTGAAGGATGGCGGTAAGGCGGCGGGCGGCCCAGCGAAGCGGACCTATGGTGGCGTCTCCGCTGACGAACGCCGGGCCCAGCGGCGCGCGGCGCTGCTGGATGCCGCGCTGGAGATCATCGGCACCCAGGGCATCGCCAAGCTCACCGTTTCCGGACTGTGCGCGCAGGCCGGACTCAACGAGCGTTACTACTACGAAAGCTTCGACAGCCGCGACGCGGTCCTGGCCGCGCTCATCGACAGAATCGCCGAGGAGATGGCCGCGACGATCGTCGGCGCTTTGCAGGCCGCCCAGGCGGACACCCGGTCCAAGGCGCATGCGGCGATCTCGGCGGGCATTCATCTGCTCACCGACGATCCGCGCAAGGCGCATGTCGCGCTGATCGCTGGTATGGCGACCCCGGAGTTGCGCGCGCGCACGAACCAGACTGTGCGGGTATTCGCCCGACTCGTCGCGGCCGAGGGCATCGACTTCTACGGCATCACCGATCCGGAGCCGGATCCCACCATCGACTTTCGTGCCACCTACCTCGTCGGCGGATTGGTCCAAACCCTGACCGCCTGGCTACAGAACGACCTCCCCCTGACCCGCGACGAACTGATCGAGCACACCACCGATGTGTTCGTCCTCCTCGGCGAGGATCTGGCCCGTCGCCTCCTCTGAGTGAGCGCCGAATCGAATTGCCGGCTCGCTGAGAGCGGTCATTCGGCCCTACGCCCTCAGCCGGACGATCTGCGGATCGGCCGGTTCGCCTTGTAGGACAACACGGAAAGCCAGGTCCTGGGTGGACCAATAGTCGGCGGCATCGCGCATTGTCTCGGTGAACCAGTCGCGCTCTTCCAGTTCATCGACCAGCAGTTCGGCCGAATCACGGATCACGGCAACGTATCCGGTGGCGGAGCCGACAAAATCATCCAGGTCGCGCAGACATTCGTCGAAGGCGTCCTTATTCGCGCCGAAGTAGTACGGGAACTGAAAAGCGGCGGCGAATTCGTCGAAAACGCCCGCGGTGGTGCGCATCTTGCGACCGCGCAGTTCACGCACCACATAGCCGGAGGGTGCGTCGTAGCGCACGCCGCTGAATGTCGTCGCGTCGACGGGGAGAGCACCGAGTACCGGCGCGGGTGCCGAGGCCACCGCGTTCGGGGACCGATCGGCCTCGGGGCGGGCAAGGAACTGCGATAACGAGACTGTCATCAGCGCATCCTCGTGAAGGTTTCGTAGTGGTCACCGGTGTACCAGGCGGAACCGTCGCTGCCGGTGACGATGCGCTCGGCGTCGCGAGAACGGTTGCGCTGCTTGGGGTTCACATCCCATTCCTGATAGGTGATGGGTTTACCTGCCGAATCCTTGGCAGGCAGCGTGCCCGCGCGGTTCATCCAGGTGTCGCCGCCCTTGGTGCCCGGCGCATTGGCCGAATCCGGCCAGCGGCCCGCATCGATCTCGACCAGGGTCGCGTATGCGCGGTCCGGTACACCGGGAGTTCGGGTCGCGGCGGGCGCGGTGGTCGTGTCCGGTCCGCGCACCGGTACCACCGCGCTGGTGCTGCGCGCGGTCGAGGCGACCGAGGCGACGGTCGGTTTGCTGTCCCCGCCCCCGCGCGACGCGAGCACCGCGATCACCAACGCCAGCACCGCAACGCCCAGCACGGCGAGCGAGCGAACTCGCTTGGACGTCGAATTCATCAGCACTCCACCGCATTCCCGAGCGTCACCGCACCGTGTCGGGCGCGGGCATGAACTGTCTTCGACGTGCGGTTCATCGGCACTTCGCCGCTGTCCCCCGCACTGCCGTGCATATTATCGACGCGAACCTCATCGGTACTGCACCGTGACCGGAGCGTGGTCGGACCAGCGCTCGGCGTAGGTCGCGGCACGCTCGACCACTGCCTGCTTGGCCCGGGTGGCCACCTCGCCGCGCGCCAAGTGGTAGTCGATGCGCCAGCCGGCGTCATTGTCGTAGGCGCGACCGCGATAGGACCACCAGCTGTACGGACCGGGGACCCCCGGGTGCAGACTGCGCACCACATCCACATATCCGGCGGCGAGCATGTCATCGATCCAGGCCCGCTCGTCGGGCAGGAAGCCGGAGTTCTTCAGGTTGCCCTTCCAGTTCTTGATATCGAGTTCGGTATGGGCGACATTCCAATCGCCGCAGATCACGAAATCGCTGGTCTGCGCCTTCATATGCGCGCCGATCTCGTTCAGGAACCGATACTTCTCATCCTGCATCGGCGTATCCGCCTCGCCGGTGTGCACATACACGCTGGCCACCGTCAGGTCATCGAATTCGGCCTCGACGTAGCGCCCACTCGCGGCGAATTCGGCGCTGGGATGCCAGACACCGTCCTGCCAGCTCCCTATGCCGATGCGCACCGAGCGCGGTTCGCGACGAGACAGGATGCCGACCCCGGCGCGCCCCTTCGACCCGGGCTCCGCATGCGTCAGATGCCAACCGGAATCCAGCGCCGGAGCGAGCGCGGCGCGCGTCTGCTCATCGGTTGCCCGGGTCTCCTGCAGGCAGATGATGTCGGCCTCGGTGGCCGCCAGCCACTCGAGCATCCCCTTGCCCGTCTTACCCGTCGCCGCACGGACGCCGTTCACATTGATCGTGGAGATGATTGTCGGCACCTAACGACCGTACAATGCTGGTCAGACGAACTCCCCCGGACATCACCGTCCAGAGAGGGGTGTTGACAATGATGTCAGGCACCACCAAATCCTCCGCCCGTCGCGCGCCGATCAAGGCGCTGCATGTCGGATCCGGTGATCCGGTCCTTCTCCTGCACGGGTTCATGCTCTCGCCGCATTGCTGGGAACAGGTCGCGCTGCGGCTTTCCTCGCATTGCGAGGTCTTCGCCCCGGCCTTCGCCGGCCACTGGGGCGGCGAGCCGATCGACGGCTGGTCCATCGATTTCCATGCCCTCGCCGACCGGATCGAGGATCAACTCGACGAACTCGGCTGGCGCACCTGCCATATCGCGGGCAATTCGCTCGGTGGCTTGGTCGGTTTCGAATTGGCCCGGCGCGGGCGAGCCCGCACGCTGACCGCGATCGCACCGGCGGGCGGCTGGCAGTCGCCGTCGCTTGCGCAATTGCGCGTCGGCGCGAAGTTCCTGGCCCTGGTACCGATCGTCGAAATCGGCAAGCGCCTTGGCGGATTCGCGATCGACAATCCGATCGCCCAACGCCTCGCGCTGCTCGCGTTGAGCAAGAACGTCGCGGCCGTCTCCCGACGTGACGTCGCCGCCATGATCACCGCGGCCCTGCACTGCGACGCCATGCTCCCGATGATCGTCGGCAGCACACGTGGTCCGGCACTCGACGACCTCTCGAACCTCTCCACCCCCGTCCGCCTCCTGATGGCCGAATACGACCGCATCATCCCGAACCGCGGGTACGCGCGCCGCTTCCTCCAAGAACTCCCCGACTCCGCCGACCGCATCCTCGTCAACGGCGTCGGCCACGTCCCGATGCTGGAGGCTCCCGACCGCATAGCCACCCTGATAGCCGAACACATCTACGCCAGCCGCACCCATTTGCGCGCGGTCTGACACGCCGAATATCCACAGGTCAGCGAGTCTTCCACGGATCGCGGCAACCGAGTGATCCGCGAGTACTGGGCGACTACCCTTGCGCGCCATGAGGAGCCGAGAAATCGAGCATGCGATCAGCCAGCTCCGTGGCGACATCGACAGCCTGTGCGAGCTGGCCCACGCGACCGATAGCGCCGCCAAGGCCGCAAACCGCACGGTGCGCACCGCTGATCTACAACTGGGGCGGCTGGAGATGAGGACAGGTACGCAACTGGCTGACCTCCTCGCTGCCCGGCGTCAGCACGGGATGGCGGCCCGGCACCTCAGTTGTCGGCATGCGAATGTCAACGCGGATGTGCGGCAACTGCAGGCCGGTTTGAGCCGACTGGCATATCGCATCGACCGCCTGTGTGATCGCACGAGCCGAATCAGGATGCAGGGCGACGCACTCGACCAGCGGGCGGGCGTATCCCGCAGACGCAGGGCCCAATTCGAACCACGACTGAGCCAGCTCCAGGCGCAGACTCGGCAGCTGATCGGCCGAGTCCATGAGCTCGAACGAGAGAATCGACGGCTGCAAGCGCGGCTGGCACAACTCGACCGCCGGGTTGCCGAGGTCCTGTCGCGGGTCTGGTAGCACTGGTCGGCTCTGGACCGACAGCACATGCCGATCCGTCACCACACATGTATCGCATGTGTGCCGGTGGCGAAAGGCATGTGCCGTCCGGACTACTGAGCGAGTAGGCCCTTCGCGATGTGGGTGATCTGGATTTCGTTGCTGCCCGCGTAGATCATCAGGGACTTCGCGTCGCGGGCGAGTTGTTCCACTCGGTATTCGGTCATGTAGCCATTGCCGCCGAAGAGTTGTACCGCGTCCATGGCGACGTCGGTGGCGGCCTCGGAGGCGTAGAGCTTCATGGCCGACGCCTCGGCGAGGGTCGGCGGCTTACCCGCCTTGCCGCGCTCGAGGGTGTTGAAGACCATGTTCTGCACGTTGATACGGGCGATCTCCATCTTCGCCAGCTTGAGCTGGACCAGTTGGAAGCGGCCGATCTCCTGGCCCCACAGCTTGCGGCTCTTGGCGTATTCCACACAGAGCCGGTGACATTCGTTGATGATGCCGAGCGCCATGAAGGCGACGCCGATGCGTTCGGCGGTGAAGGAGGAGCGGGCGCTCTCGCGGCCGTCGCCGCCCTTGTGCTCCTCGGTCTCACCGAGCAGCCGGTCCCGACCCAAACGCACATTGTCGAAGAACAATTCACCGGTCGGCGAGGCGTGCAGGCCCATCTTCTTGAACGGCTTGCCCTGGGTGAGGCCTTCCATCTCCTTGTCGAGGACGAAGGTGAGCACCTTGCGCTCGCGCTTGTCGACAGGAGCGGAGCCTGCGGAGCGATCAGCAGAGGCTGCGTCGCCCTCGTCGAGCTTGGCGTAGACGATCATCACATCGGCGTACGGGCCGTTGGTGATGAAGGTCTTCTGGCCGTTGAGGATGTAGTCCTCACCGTCGCGCTTGACATAGGTCCGCATGCCGCCGAACGCGTCCGACCCCGAATCGGGTTCGGTAATCGCCCACGACGCGACCTTTTTCATGGTGACGATATCGGCGAGCCACCGCTCCTTCTGCGCGAGCGTCCCGCGCGAGAGGATGGTGGTGGCCCCGAGACCGATACTGACGCCCATCGCGGTGACCAGCCCCATGCACACACCGGACAGTTCCCCGATGAGCACCGCCATCAGCGATTCCTGCCCCGCGAACGGACTACCGCCGGAAGCTTTCTCGGACTTCTCCGGCGACGGCTCCCCTGCCGCGAGCGCCTCGGCCTTCTTGCGCTCCTTCGCCAGCAGGCGTTGGACCGCCTCACCGCCCATCGCATCGATCCCGAAGTCGCTGAACAACTTCCGGATGATCGGATACGGCGTCAGCTCGCCGCTCTCCAGCGCGTCGAGGTGCGGGCGCACCTCCTTGTCGATGAAGGTGCGCACCGCCTCGCGGATCATCTCGTCGGTCTCGGACCATTCGAACATCGTCGTCTCCTAACGTTCCCGCGAGATCAAGGCAGCCGAGCCGCGATATCGTCCATGAGCCAGGGGCCCTCGGTCTCGATCGTCCGCACGTCGTGCCAGCCTGCCAGCTCGGAGATGGCACCGCCCTGAACTGCGAAAACCTTGCCGGTGAGCGGGCATTTATCGGTCGCCAGGTAGGCGACGAGCGGGGCGATATTCGCCGGGCTGAACGCGTCGAAATCGCCCTCCCCGATCGCCGCCGCCTCGGCGGCCATGATCTCGCCCATACCGGGTGTGGCCAAAGTGAGCCGGGTGCGTGCGATCGGCGCGATGGCATTGACCCGGACGCCGTAGCGGGCGAGTTCATCGGCCGCGACCAGGGTCAGCGCGGCGATTGCGGCCTTGGCCGCACCGTAATTGGCCTGGCCCGCATTCGGCACGGTCGTTCCGGAGGCGGACGCGGTATTGATCACCGCGGCATTCGGCTGGTTGCCCGCCTTGCTCTGCCCCTTCCAGTACGCGGCGGCGTGGTGCAGCACCGCGGCATGGCCCTTGAGGTGCACCGCGATAACCGCATCCCACTGCGCCTCGTCCATGCCAGCGATGAACGCATCGCGCAGGATACCCGCGTTATTGACCACGATATCGAGGCCACCGAACTCCGCAATCGCCTGCGCGACAACATTTTCCGCGCCATCCCAGGTCGCGATATTGTTGGTGTTGGCCACCGCCCTGCCGCCTGCCGCGATGATCTCGTTCACGACCTCCTGGGCCGGACCGACATCGGAACCCGCACCGGCATTGCTGCCGCCGAGGTCGTTCACCACGACCGCCGCACCTTCGCGGGCGAACAGCAGGGCGTGCTCACGCCCGATGCCACGGCCCGCGCCGGTGATGACGGCGACCCTTCCTTCAAGTGCACCCATCTGTATGGCTCCTAATGTGTTCGGTGATCAGTCGGCGACTTCGGCGAGACCGTCGCTCAGAACGACCTCCGTCCCGCGAACGGTTTCGAAGGCGTAGGTGGTGACGCCATCCGCGGAACCGACCTTCCAGATCCGGGTCTCCAGGTCGTCGCCGGGGAAGACCATCTTGGCGAAGCGCACGGCAAATCGCTTCAGCCGGTTGACATCCGAACCGGCCACCTCGGTAAGTACCGCCCACGACGCGAAGGCCATGGTGCACAGACCGTGCGCGATGATCCCGGGCAGACCCGCATCCCTGGCCACCTGCTCGTCGAGGTGCAGCGGCACCGGATCGCCGGAGGCCGGTGAATACCGATAGGTCTGGTCGAGATCGACGTGCTGTGGCACCACCGCGAGCGGATCCCCGGCCCGCAGACTCTCGTCGAACTTGTGCGCCGGAGCCGCGACACCAACCGTCCTACCCGCGTCGATATTGCGGAAGAAGGCCGTCAGATACTGCTCATTGACCAATTCCCCAGCATCGGTACGGCATTCGATGAGGATGGTGATGGTGCTGCCGTTCGAACGGCTGGCGTAGCCGATCGCCTTGGCCCGCGACACCAGCCGGTCCCCGGGCCGGATCGCGCGGTGGAAATGGAAATCCTGCTCCCCGTGCACAACTCGGCCGAAGATGTCCATCGGCGCGACATCGATCACCGGCATCATCATGGCTTCGAAGACCGGAACGATGCCGAATATCGGCGCGGCCACCTTGCCCGCCAGGTGCGCCTCGATCGGATCATTGGTGGCGGCCGCATATTCGGCGATTCGTTCCTGAGTGACTTCGAAACATTCTTCGTCACACCAGGTTTCGAGCCCGCTGTCGTCGAATTCCACCGGCCGCGCCGCTGCGGCCTCCGCTGTCATCGCCCGCTCCTTCCGGCTCAGGCCGAGGCCAGCGCATCGAGCTGCTCGAGGGACCTGTCCAGCTGCTTCAGACCGTCCTTCTCGACCGCCTTGCCGAGTGCGCCCTTGATCAGCGCGCCCTCGAAATCGCCGGAGACCAGGATGGTGCTGCCATCGCCCTTGGGCTGGATATCGAAGGTGAATTCGGTCTTCACCCCGGCCATTCCGGTGCCGCCAAGGGTGAGCTTGCTGGGCTGCTCGACCGCTACCACGGTCCATTCCAACTTGTTCGCCATCCCGAGCATGACAATCTTCGCGACCAGCCTGGCCCCCTCGGCCAAGGTGGCGGGCGGCTCCTCCATGAACCGCTCGTGGATAGTGAACCACTTGTCCCAGGTCTGCGGGTCGGAGACGACCGCCCAGAGGGCATCGGGGGTGGCGTTGACGTCCTTGGTGGCTTCGATATGGCCCATCATTTGACTCCTCGTCGAGTGAATGTCAATGCTGTGCAATGGCTTTCGCCGGTCGGATCAGCGGTCGGCCCGCTGGTAGGCCGTAACGACCGCGGCGCCGCCGAGGCCGATGTTGTGCTGCAGGGCGGCGGTGACGTTGTCGACCTGCCGCTTGCCCGCGGTGCCGCGCAGCTGCCAGGTGAGTTCGGAACACTGCGCCAAACCCGTAGCGCCCAGCGGATGCCCCTTGGAGATCAGCCCGCCGGAGGGATTCACGACCCACTTGCCGCCGTAGGTGGTCTGGTTGTCATCGATGAGCCTTCCGGCCGCACCCTCGCCGCAGAGCCCGAGGGCCTCGTAGAGCAGCAGTTCGTTGGCGGAGAAGCAGTCGTGCAGTTCGATAACCTGGAAATCCTCCGCACCGAGCCCGGCCTGTTCGTAGACCATGTGCGCGGCTCGGACATTCATGTCGTAGCCGATGAGGTTCTTGGCGGTGCTGTCGAAGGTGGAGGCGAAGTCGGTGGTCATCGCCTGGCCGACGATCTCCACCGCCTGCGCCGCGAGGTCGTGCGAGTTCACGAAGTCCACGCTGGCCAGGATGACCGCGCCGGAACCGTCCGAGGTCGGCGAGCACTGCAGCTTGGTGAGCGGGTCATAGATCATCCGCGAGCCCAGGATGTCATCGAGCGAATACTCGTCCTGGAACTGCGAATACGGATTGTTCACCGAATGCTTGTGGTTCTTGTAGCCGATCTTCGCGAAATGCTCAGCGGTGGTGCCGTATTGCTTCATGTGCTCGCGACCGGCGGCACCGAACATCCACGGCGCCACCGGGAACAGCACCTCGGAGATCTCGGCCAGCGCCATGATGTGCTTGGCCATCGGCTGCTCGCGGTCGTCCCAGGTGGAGCCGAGCGAACCCGGTTGCATCTTCTCGAAGCCGAGCGCCAGCGTGCAATCGGCCAGACCGCCCCGAATCGCCTGTGCCGCAAGGAAAAGCGCGGTAGACCCGGTCGAGCAGTTGTTATTGACATTTACCACCGGAATACCGGTCATACCGAGTTCGTAGACCGCGCGCTGACCGGAAGTGGATTCGCCGTAAACATACCCGACGTAGGCCTGCTCGACCTCGCGATAGTCGATTCCGGCATCGGCGAGCGCCTTGGTACCCGATTCCCGCGCCATATCCGGGTAGTCCCACGCGCTGCCATCTTCGTTCTTGCGGCGGCCCGGCTTCTCGAACTTCGTCATGCCGACGCCGACGACGTAGACCTTGTTCGTCATCGAACTCCCTCAGATAGGGCCGTCCGCGCCAGCGGCGAACGACAGTGGCCGATCCAGCGGGATCAAACTGCTAACAAACATACAAAGCTGTATGTAACTGCGCAAGATGCACACCGCGTCGGCATCGCAATGTCAGCAAGTAACCAGGTAGTTGCAGCTCGGAGAGCACATACAGCTGGACGTGTATGTACAGCCAATAGGTGCTGGTAACAGGCATCGCAACATGCTCCAGCCATCGAATCCGACCTCAATTGCCGTGACATGCGTCACATAATTAGGTGGGGTATCGAGAGCTCCGCTATAGCGCGTCGCCCAGCTGCATCCATACCGACGCACACGCCGAAGAAGCCGCACAAGCGCAGGCTGCCGCGCAGACCAGTACTGCCCGCGACGCAGCGACCTATTGGACCGACGTCCGATCCACCAGCGATTGCGCGGCCAGCGCCGCCGTCGCGACCTGCCGCAGATGCGCCGAGGCGCGCCGCCACCGCCGGTGCGCCCGTGCGGTATCCGGATCGATGAAGTTGGAGATCAGAATGCCGCGCAGCGCGTCCATAGCGGTGTAGATGAAATCGCGAGTTTCCTTGCGCCGCATCTCATCCGGCACGAATCGGGCGACCGCCATCAACACCGCGTTATTGACGAACGGCTCGACCTTCTCCATGGCCGAGGCGAGCACCGGATCGGTCCGGCCCGCCACCCACAGCTCGACCGTCGCGATGAACAGCGGCCCCTGATGCAGCTCCCAGAGAAATTCCAGGGCCACCCCGACCGGATCAGCACCGGCCTGGACCTTGGGCATCTCCCGCATCGCGGTCTCGGCCCGCAGCTGCGCCAGATGACTGATCGCCGCCACCACCAGATCGGTCTTGGACCCGAAGTGATGCACCTGCGCCCCACGGGTGACTCCGGCTCGCTCGGCGACCCGGGGCGTCGTCGTTCCCCCATAGCCGTACTCGACCAGGCAGTCGATGGTCGCGTCGAGCAGCCGCGTCCGCATCTCGCTGCTACGCTGCTCCTGCGTACGGCGCTGCTGTTTGGACGCTGCGGACCTGGTCATTCCGGCGATTCTACACTTACATACAGCTCTGTATGTTCATTGGATATCAGCAGGCTCGGCCGAGGTAGGCGCAGAGCCTGCGATGCGCGGGGGCGTCCTCGGACATCGGCAGCTCGGGGCCGAACATGCCGGGCGCACGGAAGTTGTCCATGCCCATGTCGCGCATGGTCGCGAGCATGTCCGCACAGAGCTCCTCATCCAACAGCCGCTCCTGTCCGGTGGCGACCGCGAGATCGACGCCGTGCACGAGCACTTCGGTCAGATGGATCACCGCCGCCATCGGCCCCGGCACACTACCGAATCCGAGATGGATATCGCGTTCCAGCGCATCGGGGAGATGCCATGCCGCACTGTCGATTACGGCCGCGTCGGCATAGGCGTCGTGCGGATCGACGCCGAGCCAGTCGTCGTGGTGCGCGCGGGCCGGTTCTACGCCACGCAGTTGCGCGGCGAAGATGTTCATCCCGCCCACCAGATGATTGAGCAACTCGTGCACATCCCACTCCACACAGGGCGTCGGCGCGGTCATGCGTGCAGCCGGAATGCCTTTGACGATGGCGGCCGTCATTTCGATGGCACGGTCGATGCGGGCGATCACGGTGTTCATGCGGTACTCCAGAAGTGTTGACGGCCAGAAGGATTCGGGTCAGATGCAGGTCGTCGAGCCGCGGTCACAGAGCTGGCCGGTCCCATCGCCAGCTCCTAAACGCAGTTCATAACGGCGTTAATGGCAGCGTAGCGGCGAACCCACAACAAACGCAAGCGCCAACTGCGTTAAGGTGTGAACATGACGGAACAGTCGCGCACCCGACGCCCGGGCGGCCGCAGTGCCCGTGTGCGGGCGGCGGTGCACCAGGCGGTCACCGAACTCGTCGCCGAACGCGGCTACGGGAAGTTCACCGTCGCCGAGGTCGCGGCCCGTGCGGGGGTGGCGGACACCAGCATCTACCGCCGTTGGGGCAATCTCGAGGCACTGGCCATGGAGGTCACCGTCGACCGGCTCACCACCGGATCGGCCATGCCGGATACCGGCGACCTGATCGGCGACCTACGCGCCTATGCCGGGCAGGCGGCCCGAGATGTGAACGGTCCCAACGGACTCGCCCTGCTGCGCAGCATCCTCGCGCTCATCGATACCGGCGAAGCTGGCGAACGGACCCGCGATCGGTTTCTCGCCGACCGGGTCGAACAGATCCAGCGCATGCTCGACCGGGCCACCGCCCGCGGCGAAAACGCCCCCGACGTACTGCAAGTCGTCGACATCATCCTGGCCCCCATGTACACCCGCACCCTCTTCGGCACCGGCCCGCTCCCCGACGACTACGTCGACATGCTGGTCGACCGCCTGTTGCGCATCGGAGCCATTCGATAAGTAGAAGTTATCGGACCGGCTCGAAAACGGCGTTGTTCCCGCATTGCCGCTGACACAGGCTGAAGCGGCATGTTGGAACGACCCAATGGAGCCGAATTGTCCGAGATCAAACCCTTCCGCATCGACATTCCGCAGGCCGATCTCGACGACCTCGCCCTGCGCCTGCTGCGCACCCGGCTCGTCTCGGAACTGCCCGCCATGGCAATGGCGGGCCGGGGGGACGACGGCATACCGGTACGGCCCGATTCGGAATACGGAGTTCCGCTGTCGTATGTCGGTCCGCTGCTCGAATACTGGCGCGACGTGTTCGATTGGCGCGCACAAGAGCGGCGACTCAACTCCTTTGCACAGTTCACCACCGAAATCGATAGGCAGAAGGTTCATTTCGTGCACGTCAGGTCGCCGGAGCCGGATGCGATGCCGCTACTGCTGGCCCATGGGTGGCCCAGCACGTTCACCGAATTCCTGGGCCTGGTAGGCGAATTGACCGATCCGCGCGCTCATGGCGGTGATCCGGCAGACGCCTTCCACGTGGTGATCCCGTCCTATCCGGGCTTCGCGTTCTCCGGGCCGACGCGCATAGCGGGCTGGCATCCGGTACGGATGGCGGCGATCTTCAACGAGCTGATGATCCAGCTCGGCTATGACCGTTACGGTGTGCACGGCAATGACAGCGGCGCCACCGTCGCACCCGAAATGGGCAGGCTCGCACCGGAGAACGTGGTCGGCGTGCACGTCGATCAGATCTTCTCCTTTCCGAAGGGCGAGCCGGGCGAGTTGGACGGACTCACCGACCAAGAGCTGATGCTCATCCAATTCGGCCGGAAATTCCGGGAGTACTCCGGCACGGACTTCACCCGGCAGGCCCGGCCGCAGTCCCCCGGCCACGCCCACTCCGATTCGCCGATCGACCAACTTGCCTGGAGCGCGCAGCTACTCACCGACTCCATGACCCGGGACGAGATCCTGACCAACGTCTCGATCTATTGGTTCACCAACACATCGGCGCCCACGTGCCGGTTCTACTTCGAGAATGAATATTCGACCCCGACCACTGTGCCGATCGGGCTCGCCTCCTTCGGTCACGACTTCAAGCCGCCGCGCAAGTTCGCCGAACGCGATCACAGCAATATCGTGCAGTGGCACGAATACACCCGCGGCGGACACTGGGCCGCCCACGAAGCGCCGGACCTGCTGCTCGCGGACATTCGCGATTTCTTCCGGAAAGTCATCTGAGATATGGGTATTCGACGTGTGGTCACCGGCCACGACGCGAAGGGCAAGGCCATCGTCGTCAGCGATGCGGAGCTAGCGCCGAGCGGGCATGGTCCGGAATCCATCTGGGCGACCGACACACCACCTGCACTCCCCGACGCCGGGGCCCGGCCCGAGTTCGCAGGTCCGCTCATCCCGCTCCCCGGGGGTGTTCACGTCATCCGGCTGGTCTTCCCACCACACTTCGACCCGGACGACTGGGCCGACTCCGCGGATCCGGTCCAGGCCGCGGCCGCCGCCATGGCACAGATATCCTCCTCGGTGGCCATCGTCGATGATCCGAACCCGCCTGGAACCTACTGTGCGTCGGCGGGTTTCACCGGGTTCCATGCGACCGCGTCGGTGGACTGCCTGATGCAGCTCACGGGTGAGTCGGTGTGCCTGCTGGAGGACACCGAGATTCGTTTGACACCCGGGGACTGGCTCGTCCTCAACGGTGTCGTGCACGCCTGGCGCAATGACAGCAGCCAAGAGGCGGTGTTGATCGGCGTGATCGCGGGCGCGCAGCACGGGGGCGCGCCGCTGCGGGCGCACTGACGACGACGTAATGTTCGGATCGCACAGCTGGCCGACCGAGCGGGAGGAACTCGATGGAGCTCAGAGACATCGAGATCTTCCTGACGCTGGCAGAGGAACTGCATTTCGGCAGAACCGCGCAACGGCTGCATCTGTCCCAGGCACGGGTCAGTCAATCCATCAAGAGTCAGGAGCGCCGCATCGGCGGTCGCCTGGTGGATCGCTCCAATCCCCGCAACGTCCAGCTCACCCCGCTCGGGCGCCAACTCCTGGCCGAACTGCTCCCGAACTATCGGGGCGTGATCCGGGCGATCGAGCACGCCCGGCGCACCGCACGGGGCATCTCCGGCGTGCTGCGCGTCGCGATGATCGGCTACAACCCCTATGACTACCAACCGTTCTGGGATGCCTTCCGCAAGCAACACCCGGATTGGGAGCTGCAGATCCGCAGTAGCGAATTCGGTGACCAGTTCGGCCCACTGATGCGCGACGAAGCCGACATTGTCATCGCCTGGGTACCGGTCGAAGAACCCGGCCTGACCGTCGGGCCGATCATCGCCATGGAGCCGATGGTGGCGATGATGCCCGACCGCCACGAGCTGGCTGGCGAGAAGTGGGTATCGCTCGAGGTCTTCGGCGACCGCGGCGTGCTGGAACCCAGCAACCCCCTGCCCGACTACTGGGAGGACGCCGTCAGCCCCTTCTACACGCCCTCGGGCCGCCCCATCCACCGTGTCGCGCCGATCTCGACACTCGAGGACATTCTGGCCACCGCCAGCACCAGCGACGTCTTCACCAGTTGCATGAGCCACATCGCCCGCTACTACAACCGGCCCGGCATCTCCTATCTGCCCATCAGCGATTCCCAGCTGGTTCGGTGGGCACCGGTCTGGCGCAGCGACTCGGAAACCGAGCAGATCCGTGCATTCGCTCGGGTGATCCGCGATATGGGCTGCCTCGTGCAGAAGTGAGCCCCCGGCCGCTCTGGGAACCGGGAAATCGACACCAGGCTGTCGACATTGCCCCCGGAGTGCACCGCCATCGGCAAGGATTACCGGGTAACCCGATCTCGATCGAGGAGCGATATGACCGACTGGAACAAGAACATCATCGAGGAGTTCCGGACCAATAATGGCAAGGTAGGCGGCCCGTTCGAAGGCAAGGACCTGCTGTTGCTCACCACGACCGGCGCAAAATCCGGACTGCCGCGGACCAATCCGACGGCCTATATCCGCGACGGCGACCGGCTGGTGATCATCGCGTCCAAGGGCGGTGCACCCGGCAACCCGGACTGGTACCACAATCTGCTCGCGAATCCGAAGGTCAAGCTGGAAATCGGCACCCAAACCATCGAGGCGACCGCCACCCCGATCACCGCGGGCCCGGAACGCGATCGGCTCTACGCCGCGATGGTGGCGGCCATGCCGGGCTTCGCCGAGTACGAGACCAAGACCACTCGGGTGATTCCGGTCGTCACACTGCAACCGAGCACCTGACGCCTACGCTCGACGCGCCGCCCAGACCGTGAGGGTGAACAACAGCACGCCGAGCACGGCCAGCCCCGCGCCGACCGTGGCCGGAGCGGTGTAGCCGAGATCACGAGGTCACCCAGCCACGCACCCGCGGCATTGGCGATATTGAGGGCGGCGTGATTGAGCGCCGCGGCGAGTGTCTGGTCAACGTGTCAGGGGCCGCGCCTCTAAATGCACTGGTCACAGCGAATTGTCCTCGATCGTGCCGCTGTACTGCTCTCACACAGGCACAACGCCGACCCGCTGAGCCAGCCGACCGAGATCCCGGTCGTGAGATCGCGCCGCGCGGTGCGCATCATGTGCCCGCCGAGCTCCCGCACGTGGACCATGTTTCGAACATGCTGGGGGGCAGCGTGTTCGGCACGCAGTAGGGCATACAGCGAGTCCCGGTAGTCGCGCTTCATCGCGTGCGCCCGGCCGATCTCCACGAAGTACTGAGCGCGCCGCCCCTCGGCGGGCAGATCCTCGGCCGACAGGCTGGGTGCGAGCGCGAGCACCTGACCGGGCTCACGGCGTTCCATCGCGGCCGACATGCGCCACAGCTGGACGTTGGCCGGGCCGAACGTCGGATTGCGCAGGATCGACGTACCGGCCGGGGCATCGGCCAGCCTGCCCGCCTGTTCCGCTGCCTCGTCCAGGTGCGGTTCCGGGTCGCCGCCCATCGCAGCCGTGACCAGGGATGCCTGAAGGTGCAGCATCCCGAGCGTCTCGATCTCGCCCATCGTGCGCACGTCGGGCGCGATCCTGTCGGCGGTCCCCTCGGCCGGTTTATCGACATCCCTGAGCTGTCCGGGCAACGAAGTCTCCGAAGTCGATATCGGGGGATGAGAACCAAACCGAGCGAGGTCAGGTGAGTGGGTTGGTCGAGAAGTCGACCTGGCGGCGGGCGTCGGACAGCAAGTCAGACTTTGACCGATCCAGCGATGTTGGTGTTGTGCACCGAACAGACCCACCATGTCTCGTTGCGCTTGAGCAGGACCCAGGTGCCTCGGTTGGCGACAGAGAATTCTGCGGTGTGCAGTGTTTGCTCGACGTTGACGACTGCGTGTTCGGGTGTCAGGAGACGTAGGGCGATGAGCTCGAAGTGGGCTCGCGCGTCTGGGCTGTCACCGAGGCGTTTGCGATGGTAGTCGTGCAGTTCGTCCCAGCCGCACAAGATTGCGCCCGCCGGCGTGATGAAGACGACGTCTTCGGTGAATGGCTGGTCGAAGGCTGTTGCGTCTTTGGCTTCCAACGCGGATTCCAGTGTCCGGAACAGGGCTTCGATCTCGACAGTCGTGGCCGTGTCGGCGTCGGAGATCCCGGCCGTGGGGCGGGCGCTGGACGGGGCGTGCTCGCGAGAACTCACTCGCCGCACGCTACGCTGGCGCGTCTCCACCTCTGGCGTTCGGGCAACCCACGCGGTGGACCGTGTGGGCACGCTCTCCCCTGACGAATACCGGAGATGTCCATAAATCGTTCGTTTGTTGAACACCGGCCCGGGGAGTCGAATCGTCAGGACAACCGAACTGGATTGCTGTTCAACAAACGTGTCGAAAACGATTGGTGTTCAACAAGTCCTGTCAGGCCTTTCTCGCACAGCCCGGGACATGCCCAGCCAAACCCGCACTCTCACCGCCGCCGAACCACTTGCCCTCGATGGTGATGCGCTCGATCCGATCGGCGGTGGTGGCGCTCTTATCGGATACGGGCGGGTGTCGACCAAGGAGCAGCTGCTCGACCGTCAGGTCGCCGCGCTCACTTCGGCCGGATGCCAGCGGATCTTCACCGACAAGAAATCCGGCAAGAACGCCGAGCGCGAGGAGTTGTGGGCGTGCCTGGATTATCTGCGCCCAGGCGACACTGGTGCCGTCGCTGGATCGGCTCGGCCACAGTCTGCAAGACCTGATCTCGATCGTGGCCGAACTTCGTAAGCGCGGCATCGGATTCCGATCACTGCACGAAGCCCTCGATACCACCACACCTGGCGGACGTCTGGTGTTCCACGTCTTCGCCGCGCTGGCGGAGTTCATCCGCGAGCTGATCGTCGACGGCACGAACGAGGGCCTGGCCGCCGCCCGCGCACGCGGGCAACGCCTCGGCCGGCCACCAGCCATGACCGCCGAGCAGATCCGCCAAGCCCGCGCCATCCTTCACCCAGCCAGAGGAAACGGTGTCCTCAGTGGCGCGGCTGCTCGAGGTCTCGCGCGGCACCCTCTACAAGTACGTCCCGGAGCTCCGCAGCGGTGGCCGGGTGACCATCGAGAGCTGACCGCCGAGAACGGCTGTTAGCTAAGGACATCCATTAGGCGGTGCAACCGCCTGTCCGCCTGCGCCACGGTGCAGAAAAATCAACACAGTAATTGTCACGCCTGCCCCCTGAAAACTCCTCCGGTCACTAGGTTTGGTCGGAGCGCGCCGAAACGAGTGCTGCCCCGCCTGGACAGGGAACGGCCACATCTTCGGCAGGTATCTGGAGCATCGAACTGGCGAAATCGGCCAGCCCCCGAATCTTCGTGCAACGCAACGGCGCTAGCCGGTCGTAGAACCGGTAAACGGGGTGACCCGGCCAATCCACTTGTCGCACGATCGAGGATGTTGATGCCAAAATACCTAAATGCCTCCGGGAAGCTGACTTCCGCAGGTCAGGATCTCGCTGCCGAGCTCTACAACCCTGCGGTCGGGACGATCATCGGATGGCTCGCGAAGGGTGAGGCCGGCACTCGAGTCCGTTACGGATATCTCCCTCCCTGGGTGCTCGACCGCGCCCAGATCGATCGCGACCTCCGCGAGGACATCGCTCTCGAAACTTTCTGCGCCGCCCTCGAACCCTTTCTCCGCATGCTCGACGAGGGCCGCTACGACGCAGCACGCGGCACGACGATCGTGACCTACTTCCTCGGCGCATGCCGCAACCGGTTGGGCGACACGATCAATGCACACGGCCCGCGTCTCTCGAAGGAGCGCTCGCACGACACCAGCGCCCTTCTCGAGCAGCTGCGCGACGACAACCGCTTCCACTCCAACCTCGACTACGACCGGCTCGAAGATGTCGACCTCGCACAGCGCGTCCTGCTCAAAGCCCCGCATGACCTGCGTGACGCTCTGCTGCTCCACATCGAGGATGGCATCACCCTCAAGGACGCAGCCATACGCGTGGGATCGAAGCCGGCCACGATCCGCTCGAAGCTGCTGCGCCACCGGAAAAAGCTCGCCCGGATGCATTTCGCGGGCCTGATCGTCCTCCCCGAGAACACCTCCCTCGGCGACTGGGTCCGGACCATCGACGGCCCCAGTGAGTAACCCGCCGCAGATGCCGACTGCACCGCACGCATTAACCCAAAAGCATTACTACCTGGGACTTTTCGACTGCAACATCGAATTTCTGTGCCCGTAGCGTCCTGATCGATCACCCCGAACAGGACCCTGGCGTACTACTTCAAGCGGGTTACCTGTTCGGTCCATCACAACCGAACGGAACATCATGAACACCCTCAACTCGATCCTTCTTCGGGCTCTGGTCAGCCTGATCATCGTCCTGGTTGGGCTCCTGGTGGCGGCGGTCGCCGTCGGCATGGCTCGCCATGAAGGAGCCTCGTGGACCAAGGCTTTCAAGCAGGGGCGGCAGGATTCGTCGCCGCGAGCACCCTGCTGATCGCCGCGTACGCCACTTTCGTTCTCCTCCCGTGACCAGCCGCATCGATCTGCGTACCGATGGCGTTCTGCACCGACGGCGGTAGAGGCGATCCGGTCACCCCTCGCCGAGCGAGCCCGCTGACTCTTAATCAGCGGGCTCGGAGTTCGAGTCCATCGACGGGTGTCGGATGCGCGACGTACCGTTGAAAACGCCGATACACCACCGCATCAGGGGTCTGCGATGTCGAGTTTGGAAGAGCTGTACAACGAGCTCATCGCGAAATCGAAGCTGCTCGACCACAACCCCCATCCCGACCGATTGCGCACGCTGCGTAAGGAACTCGACCAGCTCGACGACTCGGCGAGGAAGTTCCGGCAGGCAAGCGGCACTACGAGCTGAATCTACTGAGCCAACAAGCCAATGCGAACCTGACCGCCGCAGATACCCGCGCTCAAACCGCCCGCAACGTCGCCCACGCCAAGCACGAACGCGAAGCCCACGACGCGGCGCACCCGACCATCCTGAGTCCGCGCAGCGCGCTCGCGGACTGGACGCCCAACGCCCTCATCCAGTCCGAACGCAACTGGCGAGGGGGCATCGAGCGCGAACGCTGACCGCCGAGAACCACTGCGATGTGGGTCTTATCAGAGGCCAGACGGCCCGTGCGGGCCGGTCGGGGTCCCGCACTGGTGGAATCGCGTATTCAACCGTCACGAATTCGCCGAGACCGAGTCGTATCGGGGGGTAGTGACTGGCGAGGTCGCCTATTCGACTGTCGCGGGTTCGTGCCGTCCGTTCGGGGAGGTAATGACCGCAGGGGGTGACGCGATCTGTTCACTGAACG
>NZ_JBEXUI010000036.1:0-87764 GCF_040614395.1 Nocardia sp. NPDC005998
CACCGGTCGAATACGAAGCCGACTACCATGCACTCCACGCCGAACAACCGGCTGGTGACAGATAAACCGGTGTGCATCGAATCCGGGGCGATTCATATCGAGTCGTGGTTGGGCACAGTGTGTGGTCTGTGTTGAGTTGGCGGTTCTTGTGCGGTGGTGGGGGGTTAGATCGGGAGCAGCATGTGGACGAGTTCGCCTAGTGAGACGCCGCCGGTGCCGAAGGCTGCTACTAGGGCGTAGGCGATTAGTGCGTCCTCGGTGGTGGGGTGTTGAAGCGGGGGTGGTGCGGTTGGTGGTGGTGGTGCCCACACTGTGTCGATGTGGTGGGTTCCGGTCAGTGTGAATTGGGCGAGGACGTGGTTGTCTTGGTTCTTTTGTTCGAGAACCAATGTGCTGGAGTGCAGGTTCGTTGGTATCAGGCGGAAAGTACTGCCGGGGATCTCGGCGATTGCTCGGTAGGTCCAGCGGCGGTAGAAGAGTCCGCGGCCGACGGTCAATCTGATGGGGCGATCGTTGATCGATGCCCGTAGCCGTTTGGCGTTGCGCGTGCCGATGGGGACGCGCTCGCGAGTGCGCGGGCCGATGCGCTCGATGGTCACCATGGTGGCATCGTCGAATACTGGTGTGGTGACCACTCTTTCGTCGGTCCGGGTGATCACGATCTTGCCGAAATGTTCGGTGTCGACTACGAAACGCTCTGGACTGATCAACAGGCTCCTTCGACGGTAACGAAACATCCTGCGGCGCTGGGGATCAGCCCGTCTTTTTGGCCTGCTCGCGGACCGAACCCGCCAATGCATTGGGCATCGGTTCGTGCCGCGCGTACGAGCGGGTGAAATCACCGGTGCCGTGCGAGAGCGAGCGCAGATCTATGGCGTAGCGGGTGAGTTCGAGTTCGGGCACCTCGGCATGGATGCGCGTGCGGCCGGTGCCGTGCGGTTCGGTGCCCAGTACCCGTCCGCGCCGTCCGGACAGATCGCTGAGCACCGGACCGACATAGTCGTCGGTTACCACTACCCACACTTCGGCGATCGGCTCGAGCAGGTCGATACCCGCGGCGGCCGCGGCCTCACGCAGTGCGAGTGCGCCAGCGGTCTGGAATGCGGCATCGGAAGAGTCGACCGAATGCGCCTTGCCGTCGAAGAGCGTGACGCGCATGTCGACCAGCGGATAACCGGCCGCCACCCCGCGTGCGGCCTGGGCGCGCACACCCTTTTCCACCGACGGAATGAATTGCCGCGGAACGACTCCGCCCACCACGCGGTCGACGAATTCGATGCCCGACCCGCCCGGCAGCGGCTCCACCTCGATCTCGCACACCGCGTACTGCCCGTGCCCGCCGGACTGTTTGACGTGCCTGCCCTTACCGGTTGCCTTGCCCGCGAATGTTTCCCGCAGCGCGACCTTGTGATCGACCACATCCACCTGCACACCGAACCTGGTGCGCAACCGCTCCAGCGCGACATCGCGGTGCGCCTCGCCCAGGCACCACAGCACGATCTGATGGGTATCCGGATTCTGCTCCAGCCGCACCGCGGGATCCTCGGCCGCCAGCCGGGACAGACCAGTGGAGAGTTTGTCCTCATCCGCCTTGCTGCGCGCGCGAATGGCGATGGGCAGCAGGGGATCCGGCATCCGCCAGGGTTCGATCAACAGCGGCGCGGCAGTGCCGGAGAGGGTGTCGCCGGTTTCCGCGCGACTCAGCTTGGTCACATAGGCGATATCACCGGCAATGGCCTGGCCGAGCGGGCGCTGCAGTTTGCCGAACGGTGCGGTGATGGCGCCGATGCGCTCGTCCACATCATGGCTTTCATGGCCGCGGTCCTCTAGTCCGTGACCGCAGACATGCACCGTATCGTCGGGGTGCAGGGTGCCGGAGAAGACGCGAACCAGCGAGACGCGCCCGACATACGGATCCGACGCCGTGCGGATCACCTCGGCCGCCAGCGCGCCGTCCGGATCGCAGTGCAGGGGGGTCGATGCGGAACCGTTGGTGGTGGTGATGGCCGAGACCGCGTGCTCGGACGGGGTGGGAAAGCCGCCGATGATCAGCTCCAGCAGTTCGACGGTGCCGAGGCCCTGCTTGGCGCCCTCCGGGGCGGGCGCGCCGAACAGCACGGGATGGAAGCTGCCCCGGGCGACCGCCCGCTCGAGGTCCGCCACCAGCGCGGCCAGCTCGATCTCCTCGCCGCCGAGATAGCGCTCCATCAGGGTTTCGTCTTCGCTCTCGGCGATAATGCCCTCGATCAGCCGGTTGCGCGCCTCTTCGAGCAGCGGCAGCTGATCCGAAGACGGTTCGCACTCGACCTCCTCCCCGGAGGAGTAGTCCGCGACGCAGTGCGGCAGCAGCTCGACCAGACCGGTGACCGGGCGGTGGCCGTCCGGCCCCTTCGGCCCGTACACCGGAAGGTGCAGCGGGAGGATATTTTCCGAGGAGCCGCCGCCGAGCACGATGCGGCAGGTCTCGGTCATCTCTTCGAAATCGGCGCGTGCGGTATCGAGATGGGTGATCACGATCGCCCGCGGCATCCCGACCGCCGCGCACTCCTCCCACAGCGCGCGCGTGGCACCGCTCACGCCCTCCGCACCCTCCGCCGCCGAGATGACGAACAGCGCCGCATCCGCCGCCCGCAGACCTGCCCGCAGCTCACCGACAAAATCGGCGTATCCGGGAGTATCCAGCAGATTGACCTTGATCCCGCGCCAGGCCATCGGCACCACCGACAGCTGCACCGATCGGTGCTGGCGGTGCTCGATCTCGTCATAATCCGATAGCGACGTCCCGTCCTCCACCCGGCCCGCGCGATTGACCGCGCCCGCCGTGAGCGCCAACGCCTCTACCAACGTGGTCTTACCCGACCCGCTGTGCCCGACCAGCACCACATTCCGGATGTCCTCCGGCCGCTGCGCCGTCACAGCCTTACCGTTGGTCCCTGCAGACGCACTCGCTTTCTCGACCATGTGTCTCGCTTTCTCGGTCGACACCTACGGTCCTTCGAGCTTCCCACCAGCGGTCGCCTCGCGTGCACAGATCGGGCGATCCGGTGTGTTCAGGTGCGCGTCGGATGGCGTGCATGTGGGGTTCAGGTCGGATTCGCACATGGTTTGTGCCCCGGAGGCAGGCGGTGCCCTTTCGGTGCTCAGCGATGCTCATGCCCCTCGTCTGATGCAGCGGCTTCACCTGCCCACGCGAGGGGAACGGCGGATTGTCGGCGTCGGATCGCCCAGGGGGACAGGGCCGTTGCCGTGACCATGCCGAAAAACCGGATGGAACCGATCGGCCTGTCGGTGCGTCAGTAGTAGGTGAATGACACAAGCCGAAGTTGTCGACGTGCGATTTGCACAGCGAGGGTTCTCGTCACCAGGGCGGTCGGCGAGTTGTAGGTGTGCAGTGGGAGGTGTTGATGACCGTATTCGATCCGAGTCGGGCGGCGGAGGATCTCGCGGAACTGGCGCAGGATTTCGAACGTCAGGCCAAACGGTACGAGGAGTTGCAGGGACGGATGACGGCGCTGGCGGTCACGGAGTCGAGCGCCGGTGGCCGGGTAAGCGTCACGGTGGACAGCAATGGCGTCCCCACCGCGATCACCCTGTCGACCAGTACCAGGGGCATGGCTCCGGCGACGGTATCGGCCGAGATCATGTCGTGTATGCGGCGGGCGCAGGCGAAGCTGCGCACCGATGTCGTCGAGCTCGTTCGGGACATGGTGGGCGACGATCCGGCAGGTGCCGCGATCGTCGAAGGCTTCACCCGCCGCTTTCCCGAGTCGAGCGAGACCGGTTCTGCGGAGCATTACGCGCCGCCCGCTGACGCCGCGCCGTCCGCGCAGTTGTCGTCGCAACCGGGGCCGACGCCACCGGCCCCATGGGAGTCGCCAGCGCCGACGCCACCGCCGCGCAACCGCAAACCCGACCGCGACCAGATCGTCACCCCGGATGAACCGGACCCGGAGGACGAGTACTACAACCGGAAATCCTGGCTGGTGTAACCATGGGCAACCCTGACGCTGTTTCGGTAGATCCAGACGAGGTTCGGGCACACGCCGAGAAGGTGAAAACACTCATGGAGAGTTTGACCTTGTCCCTGGAGGCGGCCACCTATCTCGGCAGTGCGGATGACGGCTTCGGCGCGATACCGCGGCCCTTCGTGAAGATGGTGCTCGACGACAACCACACCGACACCATCGCGGCGATTCGCAAACTCGCCGAGGACGTGTCGGTGTTACCCGACAAACTCGAGCTCGTCGCGGAGACATTCGACGAAAAGGACGGCGATTTCGGTAGGTCGCTGACGGGATTGCGCGCGACGATCGCCGCGACGAACGGAGGGGCGAATTGAGCACGCAAATCGGCAATTGGCTCAACGAGAACACTGTCGGTTTCAACGACCAGAGCAAGCCCGACAACCGGCTGATCGCCGACGGCACGGACTATCGGGATGAGTATTTCCAGGAAACGGCCTTCCTGTGGCATGACGTCGGCCTGAAACAGGATGCCGAGACCAAGCTCCCCGGGGTCTTGTCCGGCACTATCGCCGGTGATGCCTGGGAGGCCTATGCGAACCTGCGAAACGGCAAGACATTCGAGTCGATCACGGGTGGCGTCGCCGTTGGTGCGACCGTGGCGGACGCTTGCTACGACCCGTTCGGATTCGTCGGCGATCAGATCGCCGGGTGGATGCTCACCCATGTCGAGCCCTACCGGAAGACCCTGGACGCGCTTGCCGGAAACGACGAGATGGTGCAGGCGTATGCCACCACCTGGGCGAATATCGCCAAGGAGCTCACCGATATGAGCGCTACTTGGCAGCAGGGGGTGGCGGCCGATATCGCGACGTGGACCGGAAGCGCCGGAGACGCCTACCGTAACCGCGCCACGGATCTGATCGACCAGATCGCCGGAGCGGGCGGGGTGGCGGCCAGCCTCGGTGAGACCATGACGCTGGTATCGAAGATCGTCAAGGTGTTCCGGAAGTTGGTACAGGACATCCTGACCAGTCTGGCGGGCGCGCTGATCGGATATACGCTCGAAATCGCGTGCACCTTGGGCACCGGGATACCGCACGTGATCACCGCGGCGGTGGGGCGAATGGCCCGTGACGGTTTCAAGATTTCCGCACTGCTCACCGAAATGGCCGCGGCCTTCAAGGATGTGCACACACTCGCCCAAGCCGTCGCCGCGGTCGTCTACGCCCTTCTCGGCAAGGAAAACCAGCCTGCGCAGGCGTGACATCAGTCGGGCGGTGCGTGGGTGAGTTCCCGCGGGCCGTCGGCGCCGATCGAAAGAGAACTTTCTACCGTGAACTATGAGCAACGGCCCGTCCGGGCGTGCGGTGCGCCCGGGAACCCGCCGTCCACGCCGCACACTGGACCAGCTGGCGACGGTGGCCCGCACCAACGGTACCGGCACGCTGAGGCCATGCCGCACAATGCATTCCAGCCGAATGGGGCGCCCACGCCTCAGCACTACGCCCCTGTGCCGCAGCGATACGGCATGCTCGCACCGTACGTAACTCCGCCGCCGGATACGGTTGGTCCGCACGGGTTTCTGCTGAAATACGGAACCGCGCACGATCCGGTGGAAGCCTATCGTCCGGAAACGGGCGAACAGGGGATCCTCGTCCACACGGAGTACTACCGATGGTGGATCGTTGCGCCCGGTTTCGCAACGGCCGGGCCGCGAATCTTCGTGAACGGCAACGAAATACCGGATACCTTATGGGGGCGCACGTATCTGCCCGCGGCAGCCGGTCTCTATCATGTCGAAGTCCGCACGCACCGACCCAACTTCTTTTTCCGGCACTTCGTTTACCCGTGGTGGACCTCCGACACCCATCCCGCGGACACCGTGGTTCCGGTGGCCGCAGGACAGCAGACCCCGGTCTACTACCGCCCTGGCGCGACGCGCCGGATGCTCGGGGCGATCGGCCCAACACCCCCGCGGTGGCCCGGACTGCTCTGGATGAGGATCACGTCGGTGATCACCGCCGCGCTCATCGCATGGGTGCTGTTCGCCGTCCTGATAACCATCCTCGACTGATTCGTCGGGGCTTCCCCGATCGATCACAACCTCGGGTCAGGGCGATTGTCTCTGCTGGTAAGGGAGACAGCTTCTGGCGATCGCCCGTTGAACGACGCGGGTCCTCGCACATCCGGTCGGACGGTGTGCGAGGACCCGAGGCGGTCTGTAACGGGCTAGCTGCCGAAGCGCGCCAGTACGGAGCTGGCCTCTTGGGATGCGGTGCCCTCGGCGGCGAGATGGGCCATAGCGGGAGCGATTTCGCGGCCGTGGTGGGCCATGGCCTGGGCGTACAGGCGGCCCGCGCGGTAGGACGAGCGGACCAGCGGTCCGGCCATGACGCCAGCGAAACCGATCTCCTCGGCCATCCGGGAGTGCTCGACGAACTCCTCCGGCTTGACCCAGCGGTCGACCGGGTGGTGGCGGGGGGAGGGGCGCAGGTACTGGGTGATGGTGAGGATGTCGCAGCCCGCCTCGTGCAGGTCGCGCATTGCCTGGGTGATCTCTTCGGGGGTTTCGCCCATGCCGAGGATCAGGTTGGACTTGGTGACCAGGCCGTCTTCGCGGGCCGCGGTGAGCACGGCGAGCGAGCGCTCGTAGCGGAATGCCGGACGGATCCGCTTGAAGATGCGGGGCACCGTCTCCACATTGTGCGCGAGCACCTCCGGGCGCGTGGAGAAGACCTCGGCCAACTGCTCGGGGACCGCGTTGAAGTCGGGGATGAGCAGTTCGACGCCGGTGTTCGGATTCAAAGCCTTTATGGCACGGACGGTTTCGGCGTAGAGCCAGGCGCCGCCGTCCTCGAGATCGTCGCGTGCGACACCGGTGATGGTGGAGTAGCGCAGGCCCATTGCCTGGACGCTCTCGGCGACCCTGCGCGGCTCGTCGCGATCGAGTGCGGCGGGTTTGCCGGTGTCGATCTGGCAGAAGTCGCAGCGGCGGGTGCACTGCTCGCCGCCGATGAGGAAGGTGGCCTCACGGTCTTCCCAGCATTCGAAGATATTGGGACAGCCCGCCTCCTCACACACCGTGTGCAGGCCCTCGCGTTTCACCAGGCCCTTGAGTTCGGTGTACTCGGGGCCCATCTTCGCTCGGGTCCGAATCCATTGAGGCTTGCGCTCGATCGGGGTCTCCGCGTTGCGCGCCTCGATGCGTAGCAGTTTGCGTCCTGCCGGTGCTGAAGCTGAGGTCACTCGATCGACCTTACGCCCTGCCCGATTGCGCAGCCCGACGCAGTCCGCCCATAGCCCGCGCGGGGCCCAGCCACTCGCTCATTCGGAGGTGGCGGGCGGTCCGGCCGGTGTGACGCGGGCGATATCGCGGGCGGTCACCGGGAGTTCGCCATTGAGCGCGCGGATGATCGCATCGGCCACGAGCGGCTTCACCTCGGCCACCGTCACCTCACGGCCGAGCTCGCGAGTCAGGGTGGTGACACCAGCGTCGCGGATGCCGCAGGGGACGATCGCCTGGAAGCCGTCGAGGGCGGAATTACAGTTGAGCGAAATGCCGTGCAACGCGACGCCCTGCTGGACCCGCACGCCGATCTGGGCGACCTTGCGTTCGGAGAAGAGTTCGGTGGCGGGCAGCCAGACACCGGAACGCCCTTCGACACGGCCGCAGTCCAGGCCGAGATCGGTGCATACGGTGATCAGGGCCTCTTCGAGCCTGCGCACATACTGGACGACATCCACCGGCTCGGCCAGCCGCACGATCGGATAGCCGACGAGCTGGCCGGGACCGTGCCAGGTGATCTTGCCGCCGCGATCGACCTGCACCACCGGACTGCCATCGATCGGCAGATCCTCGGCCTCGGTGCGGCGGCCAGCCGTGTACACCGACGGATGCTCCAGCAGGAGCAGATGGTCCGATCCCTGACCCTGGGCCCGCTGCGCGGCGATCGACCGCTGGAGTTCCCAGGCGCTGTGGTAATCGATGAGTCCGAGATCCTCGACCACGATCGGGGTCGTATCGAATCGGGCGGACCAGGTGGTGCGCGTGTCGTTCACACCGATGACGGTACGCCCAGAGTTACATCCGAGTGAACCGGCCTGGTTGTGTTGGATGCCACAGGGTAGCCAGGTTTACTTTCGAGAACCTGAGCATCGCCGCAGGATTCAGTCGCCCTCGACCGGCAGTGTCAGCTGCATCAGTGTCAGATCCATCCAGCGGCCGAATTTGCGGCCCACTTCCGGCAGTTCGCCGACGGTGCGGAAGTCGAAGCGCTCGTGCAGTGCGATCGAACCGGTATTGCTGGATTCGATGGCGGCGACCATGGCGTGTACCGTGCCCGTCCGGCGTGCACGCTCGATCAACTCGGTGAGCAGGGCGCTCGCGATGCCGCGACGCTGGAATCGATCGGCGATATAGACCGAATTCTCCACGGTGAAGCGGTAGCCCGAGCGGGTCCGCCACGGACCGTAGCTGGCGTAACCAGCGACCTCGCCCTCGATTTCGGCGACCAGGATGGGTAATCCGGCGGCCGTGCGGTCGCGGAACCAGGCGAGTCGATCGTCGAGATCGACCTGCTCATGGTCCCAGATGGCGGTGGAGGTGGCGATATTCGCGTTGTGGATGTCGAGGACCTCCGGCAGATCGCCTTCGTGCGCGTCACGAATGACTGTGGCAGGCCGGGTTTCTAGCTCGGTCATCGATCTACTCCATTGCGGCGCTGGATAATTGGGGGCGCTGGGCATTTGTGGGCGCTGGATCGTGGGCGCATCGGCTCACCGTGGTAGTCGGTGCGTGGTCGCCGCGCCGGCCCGGCCTCATCGATCCCCATCGTGGCCGAGGGAAGCCGCGAGCGCGGCACCGATGGTCTGATGCTGGAACGGATAACCCGCTTCCTCCAGCACAGTCGGAATCGCCCGCGGCCCGTGCAGAATCGCCTCTTCGGCGAATTCACCGATCAGCGCGCGCAATGCGAACGCGGGCACCACAAATGGCGTCGGCCGGTGCAGAATGCGGCCGAGCGCGCGATTGAATTCGGCATTGGTGACCGGCGCCGGGCCGACCGCATTGATCGGCCCGGAAATGCTGTCGTTGGTGATCGCGAAGACGATCGCGCCGATCTCGTCGGCCATCGAGATCCACGGCGTGTACTGGCGACCGTTACCCAGTCGGCCGCCGAGACCGAGCGAGTACAGCGGCTGCAACATGCCGAGCATGCCGCCGCCGTGCGACAGCACCACGGCACTGCGCAGCAATACCGTGCGCACGCCCGCGTCGATGGCGGGCTTGGTGGCGGCCTCCCAATCCCGGCACAGGGTGGCGAGGAAACCCGTTCCCGCCGGGGCGGTTTCGTCGACCACCCGACTGCCGGTCGCGCCGCCGTAGAAGTGCACGCCGCTGGCATTCACCAGCACCGGCACGCCCGCGGCGGCGACCGCGTTGGACAGGACGTCGGTCGGGGTGATTCGGCTGTCGCGCAGCTCCTGTTTGTAGCTGCCGTTCCAGCGCCGTCGTCCGATGCCCGCCCCGCAGAGGTTGACCACCGCGTCGGCGCCCCGCAGGGCCCGCTCGTCCAGATCGGCGCGAGCGGGATCCCAGCGATATTCGTCCGGCGCGTTGGGGGTACGGCGTACCAATCGGGCGACGTCGTGCCCGTCGCGGCGCAATGCCGCGACGAGTGCCGTTCCGATCAGCCCGGACGAACCGGCGATCACCACCTTCATACGGGACAGACGACCTTCCGATTACAGGCCGAGATCGGCCTCGAACGCCGCTTCCTCGAGCCGGTGCCGGATCGTGGTCAGGAAGCGACCGGCGTCCGCGCCGTCGATGAGGCGGTGATCGTAGGTGAGCGGCAGGTAGCACATCGACCGCACACCGATGGACTCGTTGCCGGTCTCATCGGTGACCACCACCGGACGCTTGACGATCGCACCCGTGCCGAGCATGCCCGCCTGCGGCGGAACCAGGATCGGGGTGTCGAACAGCGCGCCCTGGCTGCCGATATTGGTAATGGTGAAGGTGCCACCGGCCAGCTCGTCCGGCTTGAGTCCGCCGGTGCGGGCGCGGTTGGCGATATCGGCGATGGCGCGGGCCAGTCCGGCCAGCGACAGATCGCTGGCGTTGTGGATCACCGGGGACAGCAGACCCTGCTCGGTGTCGACGGCGATGCCGAGGTGCACCGAGGCGTGGTAGGTGATCTCCTTGGTGGCCTCGTCGTAACTGGCGTTCACATTCGGGTGCACGCCGAGCGCCTCGACGACCGCCTTGGCGAAGAACGGCAGGAACGTCAGGTTGACGCCCTCGCGGTCCTTGAACGCGGCCTTGGCCTGGCTGCGCAGGGCCGCGATCTTGGTGACATCCGCCTCGTGCACCTGGGTCAGCTGCGCGGTGGTCTGCAGCGATTCCCTGGTCTTGGTCGCGGTGATCTGCCGGATGCGACTCGCCTTCTGCACGGTGCCGCGCAGATGCGCGAGCTGCGACGGGACGGCGGGCGCGGGGGCCTTTGCGACCGGTGCGGCGGCCGCGGCAGGGGCGGGTGCGGCGGCGGGAGCCTGCCTGGCCTCCACAGCGGCGAGCACATCCTGCTTGCGGATGCGCCCACCGACACCGGAGCCGGTGATGCTGGCGAGGTTGACGCTGTTCTCCTCGGCCAGCTTGCGCACCAGCGGAGTGACGTACGGGGTCGCGCCATTGCCGGAGGGCTCCTGAGCCGGAGCAGTCGCGACCGGAGCCGGTGCGGGCTTGGGCGCGGGGGCGGGTGCGGCAGGGGCCGGTGCGGCGGGCGCCGGCGCGGGCGCGGCGGCCGCAGGGGCCGGTGCCGGAGCAGGTGCGGCGGGGGCAGGAGCGGGAGCAGGGGCAGCCGGAGCCGGAGCCGGGGCCGGGGCCGCAGGGGCGGGGGCCGGTGCGGCGGCCGCGGGGGCACCACTGCCGATCACGCCGAGCTGTCCACCGACGGCGACGACATCGTCTTCCTGCGCGGAGATCTCCAGCAGGGTGCCCGCGACGGGCGACGGGATCTCGGTATCGACCTTATCGGTGGAGACCTCGAGCAGCGGCTCATCGACGGCGACCTGGTCACCGACCTGCTTGAGCCAGCGGGTGACGGTGCCCTCGGTGACCGACTCACCGAGTTCCGGCATCTTGACCGGGGTGCCGGACGCGGCGGCGGGGGCGGGTGCGGCAGGAGCCGCGGGTGCGGGTGCGGGGGCCGCGGCGGCGACCGGCGCGGGGGCCGGTTCCGGGGCGGGCGCGGGGGCCGGGGCGGGTGCCGGCGCGGCTGCCGGCGCAGGTGCGGCGGCGGGCGCGGGCGCCTCACCGGCTTCGCTGATCACCCCGAGCTCACCACCGACCTCGACGACATCGTCTTCCTGCGCGACGATCTTCGACAACACACCCGCCGTCGGGGACGGGATCTCGGTGTCGACCTTATCGGTGGAGACTTCGAGCAGTGGCTCGTCGACCTCGACCGTGTCTCCTTCCTGCTTCAGCCACCTGGTCACCGTTCCCTCGGTGACGCTCTCACCAAGAGCGGGCATCTGGACGGAGAAGGCCATGTCCGTTGACTCCTCTGACTGCTCGACGGGTTCTACAACAGTTGATCTCTCTGCGGGCGCCCACCGCCGGTCGCGGCGAAAGCCCGAAAGCCACCGATCATTGTGCGTGGCACCGGAGATCTGTGCGGTTCTTGTACCGCGATCCATCCTTGCACTCGCTCGCGAGACGTGTAGCACAGGGCAGCGAACTGCGGTGGGCTGGCAAGATGGGATGACGGGCGCTGAGCGCCCGATCGCATGTGAAAGGAGGTCGGCGTCGTTGGGTTTGCTGGATCGTTTCCGGAGCGGCGCGGCCCGGGGTGGCAGCGGTTTACGTGGGGGAATGGGCAGTGGTGCGGATGCTCGCTATCTCGCCGAGTGGGTACGCACCCATACCGGGGTCGAAGGCTACGTAGAACCCAAGACGACGGTGACCGATGTCACTGTCGTGTTGGTCGCGGCCGACGGCGAATGGACGCGCCGGGTCGTCGGCGAACGCGGAGCGCAACGACTAGCCGGTGATTTGCGGGTCCCCGTCTACGACGTTCGCAAAACCGGATATCCACAACGGATGCGTGATTACGACGCGCGCAAGCGGATCGAGCGCCAGCGGGCGCTGGAACGCGATCTGGGCGAGCTCTAGCGACTGTTCGTTTCGTTCAATTTGTTCTCGGCGGGAAGACCGCCGTGGCGCAACCGGCTCCCCCGCAGTGGAGTTCGAGCCACTGGCGACCGGCGGCGCGGAGCCCGTCGCGGCGATCCGCGACGGGCATTCCGTGCGTTGTCGAGCCGCGGTGGTTACTCCGATGCGTCCGACAGATCCTCGGCCGCGATGTCTTCGATCACCGAGACCAGCGTGCGCACCGGAACCCCGGTGCCGCCCTTACCGATGTAGCCGAAGGGGCCGCCGGTGTTGTAGGCCGGGCCCGCGACATCCAGATGCGCCCACTGCACGCCTTCCGGGACGAACTCCTTGAGGAAGATCGCCGCCGAGAGCATGCCGCCCCAACGGTGCGGTGCGACATTGGCCAGATCGGCGACCTTGGAGTTCAGGTCGGCCCGCAGTTCGGTGGGAAGCGGCATGGCCCAGCCGTTTTCGCCCGCCAGCCGGGAGATGCGGGCGACGCGGTCGCGGAAGTCGTCGGTGCCCATGACGCCGGGGGTGCGGGTGCCGAGCGCGACCATCTGGGCACCGGTCAGGGTGGCGACGTCGATGAGGTAGTCCGGCTCGTCCTCGCTCGCGCGCACGATCGCGTCGGCCAGGATGAGACGGCCCTCGGCATCGGTGTTCAGCACCTCGACGGTCTTGCCGCCATACTGGGTGAGCACATCGCCGGGGCGCTGGGCGGTGGCCGATGGCATGTTCTCCGCCATCGGGACGGTCGCGATCACGGTGACCGGCAGCTCGAGCTTGGCCGCGGCGACGGTAGCCGCGATGACCGCGGCGGCGCCCGCCATATCCGAGGTCATATTCTCCATATTCGCGGCCGGCTTGATCGAGATACCGCCGGTGTCGAAGGTGATGCCCTTGCCGATCAGGGCGACCTTCTTCTTATCGCCGCCGCGATAGGTCAGGCGGACCAGTCGGGGCGGGCGCGATGAGCCCTTGCCGACGCCGAGCACACCGCCGTAGCCACCGTCGGCGAGTTCCTGATCGTCGAGCACCTCCACCTGCAGACCGGCGGCTTCGCCGAGAGTCTTTGCGCGGGCGGCGAATTCGGCGGGGTACAGGTGGCTAGGTGGGGTATTGACGAAATCACGTGCGGTGGCGATCGATTCTGCGACCACCCAGTCGTGCTCGAAACCCTTGCGATAGGACGCGCTCGGATCGCCGACCAGCAGCTCGACCTTGCGCACCGGCTGCTCATCCGGTTTGCCGTTGGCGCTCTCGGTTTTGAACGCGGTGAATGTGTACGCGCCGAGGAAGAACCCCTCGGCGGTCGGGCCGATGCCGCCCTCCAGACCCGACAGCGTGGTCACGGCCCGACCGACACCGGTCAGCGAGCGTGCGGCCACACCGGCCGAGCGGCGGATCTGCTCGGCATCGATCTTGTCCGCGGCGCCGAGTCCGACGGCGAGCACACTCTTCGCGCTCAGACCGGCGGGCGCCGGAATCCGGGTCAGTTCCTCGGCCTTGCCCTTCGCGCCGACGGCGCGCAGCTGTTCCTGAAGCGCGGCGCGCACCTCCGCGGTGAGGATGTTGTCGACGAAGTCGTCCTCCAGGGTGGCGATCGTCGGGCCGTCGTCACCGGACACCAATCCGATCACCAGGACGTCGGTGTCAGGGCCGATGATGTCGACCAAGTCCAGTTCCGGTCCGAGCGAGCGATCTGCAACAGCGGTCATGGGCACAGGTTACTGGGCAGACGCGCCGCTATCCCGTCGAGGAGCAGTTGGAGGCCGGTATCGAGCAGGACGGTGAAGTCCGGTTCGGGACCGGCGGAGTAGTTGAGCGTGGCCCGTAGGTCCGCCGATGTCGTTGGTGCGGGCGCACTTTCGACCAGCACGAGTTCGGTTGTCGCT
Organism: Nocardia sp. NPDC005998; assembly: GCF_040614395.1. NCBI lineage: Bacteria > Bacillati > Actinomycetota > Actinomycetes > Mycobacteriales > Nocardiaceae > Nocardia > Nocardia sp. NPDC005998. The sequence continues at coordinate 14,025 of NZ_JBEXUI010000036.1, forward strand.
GGCAACCCCTGCATACCCTATCTACATTGGCGAATGCAGACCGTTCACGGCGAGAGGATTGCGCTATGGGGACCGATTCGACCGTTCGACAGGCGACTGTGGTGGATCGTGATCCGCTGATCGCCGCATTCGCCGCGGCCGCCATTGATGAGGCGGTGGCCGCGTGGATACTGCACGGCCATTCCGCCGATCGGTTCCTCGCGGGCTGGGTGCCCGACCTCATCGACAAGGCGCTGCGCGAGGACGAGATCTGGATCGCCGAGGCAGATGACGGAATCCGAACCGTATCGCTGTGGCAGACCGTCACTTCCGTCGACCGTTACGCGGCCGAGGCCGCCGAACTCCGGGCGGCCGCCGATGCCGCCCCCGAGGTCTCGGTGCTGCGCCGCTCGGCCTATGTGACCGGCCTGCTCGCCAGGGAACATCCGCGCGCATTCCCGCACCGCTACCTCCAGGTGATCGTGACGGTGCCGGAGCATCGCGGAAAGGGTGCGGGCGGCGCCGTCCTCACCGACCGGCTGGGGGCCGCATCCGAGGCGAGCATTCCGGCATTTCTGGAGGCCAGTACGGAACGATCGGCCCGGCTCTACACGCGCATGGGATTTGTGCGCGAAGGGCGGACCCACACCCTACCGGAGGACGGCCCGACACTGATTCCAATGTGGTTCCGCGGCTGATCGAGTTCGGCCTGGCCAGCAGGCGAGTACCAGCCCCAGGGGCGGACGACGCCGGGCTAAGCTCGCCGGGTGACCGAGACGAATCTGCTGCAGGGCCCGATCCATGACGTCCATGTCGAGCTCGGGGCGAAGTTCGCGCCGTTCGGCGGGTGGCAGATGCCGGTGTCGTACGCGGGGACGGTCGGCGAGCATCAGGCGGTGCGCACGACCGTCGGCCTGTTCGATGTGAGCCATCTCGGCAAGGCGACGGTCCGCGGCGCGGGTGCGGCGGCGTTCGTGAATTCGGCGCTCACCAATGATCTCGGCCGGATCCGGCCGGGCAAGGCGCAGTACACGCTGTGCTGCGCGCCCGACGGTGGCGTGATCGACGATCTGATCGCCTACTACGTCAGCGATGACGAGATCTTCCTGGTGCCCAATGCCGCCAACACCGCGGCCGTCGTCGCCGAGTTGCAGAAGGTCGCCCCCGAGGGCATCACGGTGACCGATGAGCACCGCGACTACGGCGTGTTCGCGGTGCAGGGACCGCGTTCGACGGAGGTGCTCACCGCGCTCGGGCTGCCGACCGATATGGAGTACATGGCCTACGCCGACGCCGACTGGGACGGGCGCCGGGTGCGGGTCTGCCGGACCGGATACACCGGCGAACACGGTTATGAGCTGCTGCCGCGTTGGGCCGATGCCGAGCCGTTGTTCCGCGCGCTCGTCGAGCAGGTCCGCGCACAGGACGGACAGCCAGCCGGTCTCGGCGCACGCGATACGTTGCGCACCGAAATGGGTTACCCGCTGCACGGACATGAACTGTCCCTCGAGATTTCGCCGGTGCAGGCACGCTGCGGGTGGGCGGTCGGCTGGAAGAAGCCCGAGTTCTGGGGCAAGGACGCACTGGAACAGGAGAAATCGGCGGGGCCGCGGCGAATCCTGTTGGGACTCAGGGCACTCGACCGGGGCGTGCTGCGGCAGGGACAGTCCGTATTGCGCGACGGCGTACCCGTCGGCGAAACGACCTCTGGCACGTTCTCGCCCACGCTGCAGATCGGCATCGCCCTGGCTCTGTTCGATACCGAGGCGGGCATCGAACCAGGTGCGCAGGTCGAGGTCGACGTCCGCGGCCGCCACCTGCGCTGTGCGGTCATCCGTCCGCCGTTTGTCCAGGTCCGCACGTCCTGATCGGGGCTTGTCGAACACGCGCACCGCGGCGCGACGGCGCCGGATAGGATCAGGCGCATGACGATCGCCGCACAGTTCACCCGTGTTCCGCATCCCGCGCCCACTCCGGCGCAGCGGGTACAGGAGATTCTGGCGGCACCTGGTTTCGGGCGCTTCTTCACCGACCACATGGTTTCCATCGACTACACCGAGGGCGAGGGTTGGGGCAATGCCCGCGTCGAGCCGTACGGTCCGTTGCCGCTGGATCCGGCGACCATGGTGTTCCACTACGGTCAGGCCATCTTCGAAGGGCTGAAGGCCTACCGTCAGCACGACGGCAGCATCTCCTGTTTCCGCATCGACGCGAATGCCACGCGCTTCCGCAAGTCCGCGCGCCGGATGGCGATGGCGGAACTGCCGGAGGAACTATTCATCGAATCCGTGCGTCAACTGCTCGAGGTCGACAGCGACTGGGTGCCCGCGGCCGGTGGTGAGGAGTCGCTGTACCTGCGGCCGTTCATGTTTGCCACCGAGGCCGGACTCGGCGTGAAGCCCGCCTCCGCCTACAAGTACCTGCTGCTGGGTTCGCCTGCGGGCGCGTACTTCCCGCGCGGTGTGAAGCCGGTGCGGGTCTGGCTGTCCACCGAATACGTGCGCGCGGCACCGGGCGGCACCGGCGAGGCGAAGGTCGCCGGCAATTACGCGGCCTCGCTGCTCGCCCAGGCGCAGGCCTCGGAGAAGGGGTGCGATCAGGTCGTCTGGCTCGACGCCTGCGAGCGGCGCTACGTCGAGGAGATGGGCACCAACAACCTGTTCTTCGTCTTCGGTTCCGGCTCCGAGGCGCGCCTGGTCACCCCCGAACTGTCCGGTTCGCTGCTGCCCGGTATCACCCGCGACTCGCTGCTCACCCTCGCCGCCGATTCGGGTTACGTGGTCGAGCAGCGCAAGGTTTCGGTCGAGGAGTGGCGCAAGGGCGCCGAATCCGGAGAGATCACCGAGGTTTTCGCATGCGGGACCGCCGCGGTGATCACCCCCGTCGGCTGGGTTCGCTCCGCCGACGGCGAATTCTCCATCGGCGGTGGCGAACCCGGTGAGGTCACCATGGCGCTGCGCGATACGTTGACCGGTATCCAGCGCGGCACCTTCGCCGACATCCACGGGTGGATGCGCGGCATGTAGGTGGCCTCGGTGGTCAGCTGGGCATGAACATGCGCCATTCCTCCAGGGTCTGCGGCCGCATGACGTAGTTGCTCTCCTTGACCGAGGACAGGGTCGCGGAGGGTTCCTCGGAGTACCAGTGGCCCGGATAGACGACCGGGTCGCCGGACAGGTTCGCGAGATAGCGCAGGCTCCGGAACATTTCGTCGGAGTCACCGCCGGGGAAGTCGGTGCGGCCGCAGCCGTCGACGAAGAGTGTGTCGCCCGCGATGAGGCGATTGTCGAATAGGAAGCACTGGCTGCCCGGCGTGTGGCCGGGGGTGTGCAGCAGTTCGATATCGAACGCGCCGACGCCGACCTTGTCGCCGTGCTCGTGTCCGGTGAGTTCACTCGGTGCGATGCCGGTGACATTGGCCACCCAGGACAGCTCCTTGGCATTGACGTGCACCGGAACGCTGGTCTTCTCGAGCAGTTCCCGAACCCCGCGCAGGGTGAATCCGAGCATGGTCCCGCCGACATGATCCGGATGGTGATGGGTGGCGAGCACCCCCGTCAGCCGCAGTCCGTCGCCCTCGGCGATATCGACCAGGTCCCCGGCCGCATACGCCGGATCCACCACCACACACTCTCCGGTCTCCCGGTCGCCGATCAAATAGGCGAAGTTCCGCATCTGTGTCGCGATCGGATCACCCACGGCGAAGTCCCGACCCGATAACAGCTGACGAAAGTAGAGGCGCTCGGAAGACATACCGCCCACCTTATTGCCCGACCCAGACAATGCGCGCACCACGCCAGCTATCTCCTGGTGAGGGGTGCGCGGGCGCGGTTGCGGGCATGTGCTTGTTCGACGCGGCGAGGCCGCTGGACGAGTGGCCAGTTGGCGCCGGTACGCGGCGTATGGGTCAGGTGCCCAGCGATAGTCCTGCGGCCGTGATCGCAACGGAAATCTCGAGTGTCGCGCCGAGGATATCGCCGGAGAGGCCGCCGAAGCGGCGCGTGGAATGTCGGACCAGCAGGGCCGAAATGCCGAGGGCGACAAGGACAACGAGCGGACCGAGCCAGCGGTGCTCCGGGACTGTGCAGGCGCTGGCGATAAGGGCCAGCGCCACCCAGAGCGCGATGGTGACCGGGCGCTGCGTGCCTGCGACCAGTGCGCCGAAGCCCGTGTCGGGCGCGGCATCGATGCCGCGGCGACAGGCGAGCACCACCGCGACCCGGCCGACGGCCACCGCGAGCACCACCGCGAACCAGCGATCGGCCTGCGCCAGCCCGGCGAACGAAAACGCTTGGATCCCAACGGCGAATACGATCGCGGCCACCCCGAACGGCCCGGCCCCACCACTCTTCATGACCTGCCGGGCCCGCTCGGGCGAACCGTAGGACCCCAACCCGTCCATGGTGTCGGCCAGCCCATCCACATGCATCCCCCGAGTGATCAGCGCCGATCCGGCAACCACAACCAGCCCCGCGAGCGGTGCACTCGCCCCGGCCCACACCAGCAGCCAGAGCACCCCGGCAGCAGCCCCGCCCAGCCCGGCCCCCACCAATGGCGCCAGTGCAATCGCCCGCCCGGCCGCCCCACGATCGACACTGTCCGGCCCCTGCACCGGCAGTACCGTCAGCCAGGAGACCGCAAGCCGCAAACCGGCCACCTGCCTATTTCCGCAGGTCCGGTTGCCCGGTCGCGTCGGCGATGCTGGTCCCGGCTTCGGCTTCGGCTTCGGCTTCGGCTTCGGTGGCCGAATCGGCGGTGCTCACACCGGCTTCCGCGAAGGTTGCCATTTCGGCGAGGGTGGCGACAGCGGCGCGAAGGATGGGGAGGGCGGTGAGGGCGCCGGAGCCTTCGCCGAGGCGCATGTCGAGGTCGAGGAGGGGCTCGAGGCGCAAGTGGCGTAGCGCGAGGGTGTGGGCGGGTTCGGTGGAGCGGTGGCCCGCGAGCCACCAGGCGCTGGCACCCGCTGCCAGGTCCTCGGCGACCAGAGCCGCTGCCGTGACCACCACACCGTCGAGAATGACAGGGGTGCGGCGGAGCGCGGCTTGGGCGAGGAAGCCCGCCATGGCGGCGAAATCGGCGCCCGCGGCCACGCGCAGCAGCTCGACCGGATCCTTGGCAACCGGGCGGGCACGGCGCATGGCATCGCGGATCGCGGCCACCTTGCGGACCCAGCCCGCATCGTCCACGCCGGTGCCGCGGCCGACGGCGGCGATCGGCTCGGTATCGGTGAGGGTCGCGATGAGTACGGTCGCCGGAGTGGTGTTGCCGATGCCCATATCGCCCGCGATCAGCAGGTCGGCGCCCCCGTCGATCTCCTCGTCGGCGATCGCCGTGCCCGCTGCCAGTGCCGCTCGGATCTCCTCATCGCTGAGCGCGTCCTCGCGGTCGATCGCCCCGCTGGACCGGCGCACCTTGTGCGCGGCGACCCGCGCGTCGGTATCGGCGTCGACGGAGATATCGACGACGCGCACGGTCGCGCCTGCCACCCCGGCCAGCGTATTCACCGCCGCCCCGCCGCCGAGGAAATTGGCGACCATCTGCGCGGTCACCTCACTCGGGTACGCCGAAACGCCATGACGCGCAACGCCGTGATCCCCGGCGAACACCACCACCCGCGCCCGCTCGAATTGCTTCGGTGGGCATACCCCCTGGCACGCCGACACCCAATTTCCGAGCGTTTCCAGCCGCCCGAGCGCGCCACCGGGTTTGGTCAGCTGTGCCTGCCGCTGCTCCGCCGCCGTCCGAATTCCCGCGTCGGGTGGCGTAACCGGTCCGAATCCGTCTGTCACTATCGAGCCTTTCCGGGTCGGGGCAGTTCATTCCTACACCGCGCAGTCCTTATCCGGCCCAATCTTGCCGCGACCCCAGCCCACTCGCTCAACCACCCCGCGCCTGTGTCCGAACCGGCGCCGGCTCCTCCAGAGCCGCGGAGCCGCAGGATCGGCGTTGTCCTAGGCACTGCGGCAGCCTGCGCAACACCCCGCCGCAGCCACGGAACCACTTGCCCGCACCCGGATCGTGCCCCTCGGGACCACGGGTGGTCCGCGAACAGTCGCACACCGCACTCCCGCCGTGGTGTGGATCCCGAGATGTCTCGTGCGGCCTTACTTCAGGCGCAGCGGCAGGCCCGCGACGATAAAGAAGGCTTCATCGCAGGTCTGCGCGAGGCGCTGGTTGAGGGTGCCGATTTCATCGCGGAACAGGCGGCCGGAGCGGGTGGCCGGGATGACGCCCATACCGACCTCGGGGGTAACGATCACCAGGCGGCCCGGATAGGCGGCGACGGCGGTGACCAGGGCGTCGGTGTCGGGGGATATGGTGCCGCGCGGGGCGTCCCAGGCGGCGCGGGCATCGATGCGGGCGGTCAGCCAGCTGCCGATATCGTCGATCAGTGTCGTTCCGGTCGGGGGAGCGGCGCTCAGAACCGATGCCGGATCGGCGCTTTCGAGGACGGTCCAATCCGTGGGCCTGCGGTCACGGTGGCGGGCGATGCGTTCGGCGAAGTCGAGATCGGCCGAATCGGGAATCGCGGTGGCGATATAACGCACGGGGCCGCCCTCGGCCGCCAGCACTTCCGCGAACGCGGACTTGCCGGATCGCGCGCCACCGAGCACCAGGCTGCGGTGTGGGCGGTTGTGAGCAGGTGAGCTGTCCGACACCGCAGCACCGTATCAATCGGGTCTTTTACCCCCGCGATCAATTGGGTCCTATACCCGCGCGTCACGCTGATCGGCGGCCCGGATCGCTACGCACCCCTGCGGTCGTGCGCCCGGTCTCGAGCTGTCGAAAGAACGCCGATTCCGCGCGGAACGCGCCATTGGCGCGCTTCAGGAGCGTTGCTCGCTCGCCTCCGCGGCCCCGAAGCGGCGGCGGTACTCGGTCGGCGCGATGCCGACGACCTTCTGGAAGTGATGCCGCAGCAGCGCACCAGAACCGAAACCCGCTTGTGCGGCAATCTGTTCCAGGCCCTCGTCGGTGTCCTCGAGTAGATGCTTGGCGTAGAGCACGCGCTGGTTGGTCAGCCATTTCACCGGGGTGGTCCCGGTTTCGGCGGCGAAGCGGCGGGCGAAGGTGCGGGTGGACATCACCGAGCGGGCGGCGAGATCGTCGATCGTGTGCGGCAGCTCGAGGTTTTCGCTCATCCACTGCAGGGTGGAGCTGAGGCTGTCGGAGGTGCATTCGGGGACCGGACGCTCGATGAATTGGCGCTGTCCGCCATCGCGCTGCGGCGGCACCACCATGCGCCGGGCGATCGCGTTCGCGACCGAGCTACCGATCTCCCGGCGCACCAGATGGAGGCAGGCGTCGATGCCGGCTGCCGTGCCAGCGGAGGTGATGAGATTGCCTTCGTCGACGAACAGCACATCGGGATCGACGGTCGCCTCCGGGAACTGTGCGGCCAACTGGTCCACATAACGCCAGTGCGTCGTGCATTTGCGACCGTCGAGCAGCCCGGCCGCCCCGGCCAGGAACGCCCCGGAACACACGGTGAGCACGATCGCCCCGGCATCCGAGGCCGCCCGGATCGCGCCGACCACGCGCGGGTCGAACCCGAAGGTGGAAGCGGGGAAGGCCGGAATCGCCACGAGATCGGCCTTCGCCAACTCCTCCAGCCCGTACTCCGGCGTAATGGTGATACCCGGCGTGGTCGACGGCAGCGGCTTGCCCGGTTCGGCACCGCACACCTTGAAATCGAATCCGGGCAGTCCGTCCGCGGTGCGGTCGAGCCCGAAAACCTCACAGACCACGCCGAATTCGAACATGGCCAAACGCTCCGAGAGCACAACGGCGACCTTGGACAGCATGGCTACAGGGTACCTGGCTGGATCTTTGCGGACAATGTCAGTACAGCCACTTTCGGCGGTAAATCATCGGGCGCAAAATTACTGCCATGATTACTTTTCTCCTGAGCATGGCGGTTGTGGTGGGCTTCGCGGTTCTGATCACGCGAGCAGGCGGCCACGCCGGATCGGCAAATGTCATCGACCGTGACGCCCAGCGTCTGCAGTCCGACCTGTCCGCGGTCCTCGGCCGCGCATACCACCACTGACCCGGAAACGCCGACAGCCGCACCCCTCGATCGAGGGGTGCGGCTGTCGGGACTGATGGGAGCTAGACCGCGTCGCCGGGGCCGACGCGCGGCTTGGGCGCCCGCATCTTGCGAATCTGTGAGGCGCGGACGAAGGCATACCAGCCCAGCTTGTACCCGGTATCGGTGCTGTCCGGGAAGCGCTCCCGCACCCGTCCGTTGACGATCCGGCCGAGCAGGAACCCCTCGGCGATCATGAACACCATCATCACCAGCATCGCCAACGTCACAATGGTCTGCAGTGCGGGCGCCACGAACATCGACAGGATCAGCACCAGAGCCATCGGCATGAACAGCCCGACCAGGTTGCGCCGGGCGTCGACGATGTCACGTGTGTACGCCCGCACCGGACCCTGGTCACGGGGCAGCAGGTACTTGTCCTCGCCAGCGAGCATCCTGGCGCGCCGATCCTGGGCGGCCAAACGGCGCTCGGCCGACGCCGCCTTGCGCTCCTCGCGGTTGCCGCGCGTGGCCTTGCGTCGGGCGCGCGCCTCCTTCGCGGTGAGCGGTGCGGGGGCGACCGGACCACGCCGCTTGCCTTGGGCGTCACGACGTTTCGGGGTGGGGCGGCCCTTGCCTTCGGTGGCGGTGGCCGCTTTCGAGATGGAGACTGCGGTCGAGCCGCCGTCCGAGCCCGCCGTCTGGTCGGCGCTCTCGTCGGTGGTGCTGGACTCGCCGCGACGGAACAATTTCACGCGACCAGGCTATTCGATGCACTATGCAGCCGGAAATGTGGTCGGTGGGAGGTTGTGTCCACGGTCGGGTCCGGTGGTGGCAAGATGGGGGAATAACAGCCCGCTGAGTGGTGTTGACAGCCACGAGCCGTGCGCTGTTCACGGGTTGAACACAGCTGTCCTGAGGAGAGTTCATGACTGTGCAAGACGAGACGACCACCCACGGTGTGACTCTGACCGACGCCGCTGCCAGCAAGGCGAAGGCGCTGCTGGATCAAGAGGGTCGCGACGACCTCGCCCTGCGTATCGCCGTGCAGCCGGGCGGCTGTGCCGGCCTGCGCTATCAGCTCTTCTTCGACGATCGCTCACTCGACGGTGACCTGACCGTCGACTTCGGCGGGGTCAAGCTGGCCGTCGACCGGATGAGCGCGCCGTACGTGCAGGGCGCCTCGATCGACTTCGTCGACACCATCGAGAAGCAGGGCTTCACGATCGACAACCCGAACGCAACGGGTTCCTGCGCCTGCGGCGACTCCTTCAACTGATCTCCGAAAGTCGATCGCCGGGTCCGTCCGCGACCCGGCGATCTGCTGACCGCTCGTCCACGATGAGAATCGTGCGACACGCGCTGTTCGGCTGAATATTGGCAGCGGCGGGCAGGCGTATCCGGGGAGACGGGAAGGTACGGTAAAGACGGGGACCTAGTTTTCCGAGTCTTCACCGTCTAGCCGCCTACCGAAGGGCTCAGCTTCGTGTCTATCGCCGTGTCCGCGTCCATTGCGACCGACCATCTCATGCGCTTCCCTGGAAGGTTCGCCGACGCGCTGCTGGCCGATCAGCTCGACCATGTATCGGTGAGCTTCCTCGTCGATGATCTGCAGATCCGCAAGGGCGGGGTCGCGGGCAATATCGCCTATGCCATGGGCGTTCTGAACCGCACACCGCTGCTCGTCGGCGCGGTCGGCGCGGATTTCGGGGAGTACCGCGCCTGGCTGGAAAAGAACGGCGTCGATTGCTCCACCGTCAAGATCTCCGAGCGGGCGCATACCGCGCGCTTCGTCTGCACGACCGATGACGATATGGCCCAGATCGCCTCGTTCTACCCAGGGGCGATGAGCGAGGCCCGGGATATCTCGATCGGTGAACTCGCCGAGGAGCACACGCTCGACCTGGTGCTCATCGGTGCCAATGATCCCGAGGCCATGCTGCGGCACACCGCCGAATGCCGCGAACTCGGCATCCCGTTCGCCGCCGACCCGTCCCAGCAGCTGGCCCGCCTCGACGGCGATCAGTCCGTCCAATTGATCGACGGCGCCGCATACCTTTTCACCAATAAGTACGAGTGGGCGCTGCTGCTGCAGAAAACCGGTCTGAGCGAAGAGGAGGTCGCGCGCAAGGTCGGCATCCGCGTCACCACACTCGGCAAGGACGGCGTGCAGATCGTCGACCGCGACGGCACCGAGGTGATCGTCGGCGTGGTCCCCGAGGTGAACAAGGTCGAGCCCACCGGCGTCGGCGACGCCTTCCGCGCGGGCTTCCTCACCGGCCACACCGCCGGACTCTCCCTGGAGCGCTCCGCCCAATTGGGTTCCCTCATCGCGGTTCTCGTCCTCGAGACCATGGGCACCCAGGAGTGGACCCTCAACAAGGACGATGCCCTCGAACGCCTCACCGCCGCCTACGGCCCCGAGGCCGCCGCCGACATCAAGCCCCTGCTCTGACCTTCCTGGACCGCTCGCCGAACGGCCGCATCCACCACGAAGGTGGGTGCGGCCGTTTACGTTGCGCCGCACGCCGATTCGCGCGCGGCAGTGACTAGAGCGAAACGGGGTAGACCGGTTCCTGGATATCAGGGGTGATGCGGTGTTCGACGAAGATGCCGTGCCAGACCATGAAGACGAGCAGGGTCCAGAGGCGGCGGCTGTGGTCGCCGCGGCCTGCGCGGTGGTCTTCGAGCATGCCCTTGATCGCGCCCTTGTCGAGCAGGTGATCGGTCTGCGATTCGGCGATCTGCAGGTGGGCCCAGTCGTAGAGTTCGGTGCCGCGCAGCCAATGCCGCAGCGGGACCGGGAAACCCAGCTTCGCGCGGTGCAGCACATGCGGCGGGACGATGCCCTCCAGCGCTTGGCGCAGTGCGTATTTGGTGGTCTCCTTGGTGATCTTCTGCTCGTAGGGCAGCTGTTCGGCCACCTTCAGCACCTCGGAGTCCAGGAACGGCACCCGCAGCTCCAGCGAATTCGCCATGGTCATCTTGTCGGCCTTGACCAGGATGTCGCCGCGCAGCCAGGTGTAGAGATCCAGATGCTGCATGCGCGCCACCGGATCCCAGCCGCGCGACTGCGCGTAGATCGGCGCGGTGACGTCCTGATGGGTCCACTCCGGCCGGAATTCCCGCAGCACCGCACGCAACTGCGCGTCGCTGAAGCTGCGCGCGTTGCCGTAGTAGCGCTCCTCGAGGGTGCGTGAGCCGCGGTGCAGCAGGCTCTTACCGCGCGTACCGTCCGGAATCCGCTCCGATAGCCGGCCCGCCAGCTTGCGGACCCCGCGCGGCAGATATTCGAAGGGCTTGAGCGACAATGGTTCCCGGTAGATCGTGTACCCGCCGAACAGCTCGTCCGCGCCCTCACCCGAGAGCACCACCTTGACGTGCTTGCGCGCCTCCTTGGCCACGAAGTACAGCGGCACCAGCGCCGGGTCGGCCACCGGATCGTCCAGGTACCAGACGATTTCGGGGATCGCCGCGGCGAATTCGGCGGGGGAGACCACCTTCACGATATGCCGCGCGCCGATCGCCTCCGCGCTCTCGGCCGCCACATCGACCTCGGAGTAGCCCTCACGTTCGAAGCCGGTGGTGAAGGTGATCAGCTTCGGGTTGTGCCGCATGGCCAGCGCCGCGACCGCGGTGGAGTCGATACCGCCGGACAGGAATGAGCCGACGGTCACATCCGCGCGCATATGCTTGGCGACGGAGTCCTCCAGCGCCTCGGCGATCTCCCGGTAGCGGGCGGCCGCCGAGCCGGGAGCGAAGGCCCGGACCTTGAACTGCGGGGCGAAGTAGCGGGTGATCTGCGGCGCCTCGCCCGCCCGCACGGTCGCGTAGTGCCCGGATTCCAGGCGGCGGATGTCCTTGTGCAGCGTCTCCGGTTCCGGCACGTACTGCAGCACGGTGTAGTGCTCCAGCGCCCGCGGATCCAAAGCATCGGAGAGCCCGAGCGCGGGCAGCAGCTCCAACAGGCTCTTCTTCTCACTGCCGAACGCGGTCCCGCCGGGGCCGGTCGCCAGGAACAGGGGCTTGATGCCGAACGGATCGCGCGCCAGGAACAACTCCTGGGTCTGGGTATCCCAGATCGCGAACGCGAACATGCCGCGCAGCTTGCGCACGGCCTCCGGACCCCAGTAGTGGAAGGCTGCGACGATCGCCTCGCCGTCGCCCTCGGTTTCGAAGATCTTGCCGTCCGGGAACTCCTCGGCATGCGCCTTCGCGAGCTCCGCGCGGATCTCGATGTAGTTGTAGATCTCGCCGTTGAAGGTGAGCGCGTAGCGCTCCCGATTCTCGGCCGGACCCCAGCGCAGCGGCTGGTGCGAATGCTCGATATCGATGATCGACAGGCGGTTGAAGCCGTAGATCACATGATCGTCGTGCCAGGTGCCGCGCTCGTCCGGGCCGCGATGGCGCACGCAGTGCAGGGCGTTGTACACCCGCTCCACGACGTCGTCGGTTGCCGCATCAGATGTCAGAAATCCGAGCAGTCCACACACGGCGTCGGCAACCTCGTTTCCTACTTGGTACGGGCACTGGCCCGAATCACTGGGTGGCTGCGCCCGACAGTGGTGGGCGCACAGGGCGAAATCTCGTGTCCGAGTATGCCGCACCGGGCGGATTCGTGTGTCGCGCCACTGGATCGTTCGCGATCACCGGTCCCCGGAGACGCCCTCGTATCTGCCATCCGAAATGTTGTGCCCGCCTACGTCGCACGTTCCGGTTCTGGTCGCGGGGCACGCGCTGTACTGCGACGATGTCTGGGTGACCGGACCCGCCTCGGGATCGGTGGAGTGTCGAATCCGACCCGACGTCAAACGGGGCGCCGGTTTGGTCTACGCTGCGTAGTACTCAGGACATTCTTAGGTGGATCGTGCGCCGAAGCGAGCGGGCCGACCGGAATGCCCTGAAACGTGCTTAAGACGTACCGCCGGGCGATCGCAACCCGGGCGGTGCACTGTCGGAATGTGTGGCGACCAGGAAGGCGTGAGCGTGGCGCACAAGGCGAGCGAAGAGATCGGGGCACGACCCGTGAAGGGTCGGCAGGGCCGCATCCTTCGGCGGGTCGGCTTGGCGGTGTCCTTGGGGATCACCGCGATGCTCGTCTCGGGCTGCTCGATCGACAATGTTTGGCTGCGATTCGGCTGGCCCTCGGGTGTCACGCCGCAGGCGACCCGGATGCGGGAACTGTGGACATGGTCGGTCATCGCGGCATTGGCGATGGGTGTGCTGGTGTGGGGTCTGACCTTCTGGACCGTCACCTTCCACCGTAAGAAGAAGGACTCCCCGGAGTTCCCGCGCCAGACCGGTTACAACGTGCCGCTGGAGCTGACCTACACCGCCGTGCCGTTCGTCATCATCGCGGTGCTGTTCTACTTCACCGTGGTCGTACAGAACTACGTGCACGAGAAGGTCGCCAACCCGGACGTGACCGTCGACGTGACCGCCTTCCAGTGGAACTGGAAGTTCGGCTACCGCAATGTCGACTTCAAGGACGGCTTCCGCTTCGATGGCATCGATAAGGCCCGCGAGGACGCCAACCAGGAACAGCTCGAGGAGTACAAGGAGCGGACCAAGGACGGTCACCCGCAGCCGGGCCCGGTGCACGGCAAGCCGGAGAACGACATCCTGTCCTACCTGCACTACGACAAGGTCGAGACCGTCGGCTCCAGCACCGAGATTCCGGTGCTCGTGCTGCCGACCGGCAAGATCATCGAATTCCAGCTGGCCGCCGCCGACGTGGTGCACGCCTTCTGGGTGCCGGAGTTCCTGTTCAAGCGGGACGTGATGCCGAACCCGAAGGAAAACCACTCCGATAACGTCTTCCAGATCACCAAGATCGAGAAGGAGGGCGCGTTCGTCGGCCGCTGCGCCGAGATGTGCGGCACCTTCCATTCGATGATGAACTTCGAGGTCCGTGCGGTGTCGCCGGAGAAGTTCACCAAGTACATTGATGCGCGCAAGGCGGGCAAGACCAACGCCGAGGCGCTCGAGTCCATCGGTGAATCCCCGGTCGCCACCTCCACCCAGCCGTTCAACACCAAGCGCGACACCAAGAGCGCGGCCGCGGCAGAGAGCAAGTGAGGACTGATCTGATATGAAGATCGAAGCGCGGATTTTCGAACTGCTCACGGTGTTCTTTGTGATCGTGGCGATCGTGTACGGCTACTTCACCGGCCAGTCGCGGACCGGTGTCGAATGGGCTGGCACCACCGCGACGGTGCTGACCGCCGGTCTGTCGCTGATCATCGGCACCTACTTCCGATTCGTCGCGCGGCGCCTCGACCTGCGTCCGGAGGACTACGAGGACGCCGAGATCGTGGACGGCGCGGGCGACCTGGGCTTCTTCTCGCCCGGCAGCTTCTGGCCCATCACGCTGGCCGCGGCGGGCTCCATCACCGCACTGGGCCTGGCCTTCTTCCAGTTCTGGCTGATCGGCATCGGCGTGGTCTGCATCCTCGGTGCGGCCGCCGGTCTGGTCTTCGAGTACTACCTCGGCCCGGAGAAGCACTGAGCGAGTAGCTCTTTCCGAAGCGCCCTGCCGGATTCCGGTGGGGCGCTTCGGCGTTTTCTGGTGCTCAGCTGGGGAAGCTGTTGATCAGCTCCACCCAGAGCGATTCGCGCCCATCGGGTCCGGTCAAATTGTCGATCTCCGCCATGGCGGCCAGCACCGCCGCTATATCGACGTCGGTACGTTCCCAAACCTGCTCGCATTCCTCGAGGTACGCCGCGTGGATGGCATCGGCGTCCTCGCCTCGTTCGGTCAGCGCGATGCGGGTTCCCGGAAATGGCGGTTCGGTTTCGGTCAATTCCCGCAGGATCCGGCTGGCGGCTCGCCACCGCCAGGCGACCTCGAGGAACCGGGCCACCGAGGAGTTGAGATAGGCGACGGTGGGGTTGAGGTCCGGGTATCGGTCCGGCATCACCGGCGGCAGATCGGTGGTCGAGAGCGGTGTCTCCCTCAGCCCGAACACTGTCCCGTCACCGGCGAGCGCCCCGATCAGGGTGAGCGGGTGCCGTCCCCACCGACCCAGTCGATAGAGGCGTCGATCCGCGGTGAGCAACCGGCGCTCCAGGTCGCTGGCGATGGTCGGGGTCAATTCCGGCTCGACCCCGAACTGTGGATCAGCCGCCATCGGCATATCGCTGGGCATTCCCCAGGCACGCAATGCGGCCCGATCGTGCTCCGGCAGGTTCCACCTGGCAACGCTGTCCGGCATCCGCACCCGATCGTCGGCAACCAGCGAGTCGACCGGAGCCCGCAGCACGAGTCCCAATCGCTTCTCAACAGTGTCCACGACATATGTCTACCCGTTTGCCCAGCAATTCCGGCTGCTCCTGAGCCGCAGGCGTGGCTACGACGCGGCCAGGCGGTTTGTGGGCGGAGGCCGCCCACGCAGCATGGGCTACAACGAGGCGAGGCGGGCGAGCAGGCGGCTGGTGGAGCGCGGCGCCACTCCCGCCAGCCCGCGCAGCGTGCGGGCGAAGCGGGGTTCGAGATGGGCCGGGCGGGTGCGGATGGCCGTTTCGATGAGCCGGGCGGCGTCGGTGGGCTCCAGCGCGGGTTCGGCGACGTAGTGTGCGATGGTGCCGGATTCGGGTTGGACGGCCGGATACCGGACGCTGGTCACCTGGATACCGCGTGGCGACAATTCGGCGTCCGCGCACTGCCCGAAGGTGGTCCAGGCGGCCTGGGAACTGGCGTAAGAGGCGAAATTCGGTGCGGCACCGGTATTCAGACTCCACGGGCCGACATTGATCACGTGCCCCGAACCGGAATCCAGCATGGCTGGCAACAGCCCGAGGGTCAGGCGCAGCGGGCCGAAGTAGTTGGTGGCCATCATGCGCTGGTAGTCACGGAAACGGTCCAGCGATTGCGATACCGGTCGACGCACCGGCCGGCCCGCATTGTTGATCAGCACGTCCACGGTGCCGAATTCGGTCAGTACCCAGTGCACGAGCTGGTCGACATCGTCGAGCGCGGAGATATCGCAGCGGAACCACCCGGCATGACCGCCCGCATCGGCAATCTGATTGCAGGCGGCCACGAGTCGGTCCCCGCGTCGGGCGACGAGTAGCAGTTGAGCGCCATGTTGGGCCAGTAGGTCGGCGGTGGCGCGGCCGATATCCGAGCAGGCGTCGGTCACGAGCACCCGCAGGCCCTCGATGGATTCGGGACGCTGCCGCTTACGGTCGGGCAGCCGGGCCGGGGCGGGCCGGAATTCGAGCATCAGAGCAACCTTCACCTAGATGGGCTGAACCAACGCATCGACACCCCGCCGACAGTGTCGAAGTCGACCGCTGACGCCAGCAAATAGCAGTGCCGCCGATGGGCGATGAAGCTATTTGCTGGCGACTATATGCGGCGCGACACAGTCTAATCCGCGGAGTCGTACCGCAGGGCGCGTTCGGAAACGCAGATCTCATCGATTCCGGTGACGATGTCACGCAACAGTTCTGAGGGCAGCGCCGATGGCCGCAAACGACAGGTGAAGGTGATCAGACCATGATCCTCGACCGACAGCCCGCGCGCCTGTGCCTCCTCGCGCAGGTAGTTCGAGCGCACGCCGTAGGTCATCGCGGAGATCACGGTGAAGCAGCCGGTCCGTTCCCGGTGTCCGGCAAACAGGTCGTGCAGTCGGTAGAAGACCGAGGTGTAGGTCGACAGCGGCGCGAAGATCGCGACTCGGTAGGCGGGGCCGCGCTCCGAGGAGCTGATCACGGTATCGGCGAGGTACTCGGCATCGCGCAGCGTCAGCACCTTCGGGGCGAACATGAGTGCGCCCGCGGCGGCATTGCGCACGGGTGCGCCCGCGCGCCCGCCCGCCGCAGAGGCGATGGCGCCCAGCGACTTCCTGGTCTTGGAGCCGACCTCACGACGCGCGCGCAGCGATCGGGTCGGGGTGGTCGGATACAGGCTCGACCACTGCCCGAAGCGCACGGTCCCCAACTGCACATGTCCGGTGCCCACCGGCCGCGACACCTTCAGCGGCGCGGTATCGACCCAGCGACCGACCTGCAGTGCGGCATTGCCCGGCCGGGCGATTTCGGCGTAGGCGTGTTCGACGAAGGAGTCGAAGTCGAGGAACCGGTCGGCGTCGGTGGTGAGCCAGGTGTGATCCTTATCGATATCGATCACATCCAGGGTGAGCGCGGTGATGATGCCCGCGCGCCCGCCCGCGCCCAGGATCCGGTGGAAGCGCTCGGTGTGGTGGTTGCGTCCACAGGTGCCGATGCGTCCGTCCGGATCGACGTACTCGAGATCCACGATCCGATCGATGAACATGCCGTACTTGTGCGATGCCGTGCTCACGCCGCCGACCGAGGCGAAACCGCCAGCGGTGATATCGCGGTGGTCGCCGATGATCGGCAGACCGAGCCCGTGTGCGCCGAGGCGGCGATCGATATCGGACAGTTTGGCGCCAGCCTGCACGCGCACGGTGCGTCTGCCGAGGTTGATATCGAGTACGGCGTTCATCTTGCGCAGCGACACCACCGTGCGCGGATCGGGTAGCGAAAGACCGTCGTCGATCGGTTCGCCGCCACGCACCATGAGGCTTTCCACTCGACCGCGTGAATTCCGCACAGTACGAACGACATCCGCGGTGTCACGAGGTAGATATTCTTCGGCGGCGACAGTGTGCGGCGTGCTCATGGATCGAAAGCTAACCACAGCGCGGGCTCCGATGCTCGTTCGATCTCGACCGTTAGCGAACCGGCGGCGCGAGCCGCTGGCTGAACAGGACAGATCCGGTCGCATCGCAGAGGTTGACCGTCAGTTCCCTTGACTTGCCATCGATCAATACCTCACCGAAATGTTGGTAGCTGTCCAGTGGTGAGGCGTTCTGGACATCGGGTGCGTGCACGAATACCGCCTCCGGACCGAAGGTGCCGTCCAGCGGATTCGGGCCGAACGCACCGGCATTCAGCGGTCCGGAGACGAACTCCCAGAATTCATCGAAGTCGGTGAACGCGGCGCGCTCCGGCGCGTAGTGGTGGGCCGCGGTGTAGTGCACATCGGCGGTGAGCCAGACCACGCCGCCGACCTTGTTCGCTTTGATGGCCGAAAGCACTTGGGCGATCTCGGTTTCCCGGCCGGATGGTGCGCCGTTGTCACCGTTCGCGGGGCCCTCGTAGGCCATCACTTTCTGTTCACCGTCCTTGACGACCAGGCCGAGCGGCAGGTCATTGGCGATGATCTTCCAAGTGGCCTTGGTATCGCGCAGCCCCTCGATCAGCCACTTCGTCTGTTCCGGACCGAAGATACGACCGTTTGGTCCATTGTTGATGTCGTTGGTGTCCTTATAGGTCCGCATATCCAGCACGAAGATATCCAGCAGCGGGCCGTAGGAGATCTTGCGGTAGAGGCGTCCGTCCACCGCATCCTTGGGCTCCAACGGCATCCACTCGTGGAAGGCCTGCCAGGAGCGGGTCGCCAGGGTGTCCATGCTGCGCTCGGTGTAGCCCTTGGTCTCGGCGACCAAGCCGCCGTGGTACCAGTTGTTGACGGTTTCGTGGTCGTCCCACTGGACCACCTGGGCGACCGCGGAGTTGAAGCGGCGGTAGTTCTGGTCGGTCAGATTGTAGGCGTAGTTGCCGCGGAACTGCTCCAGCGTTTGGGCGGCAGCGCTTTTCGCCTCGGAGACGATATTGCGCCAGATCCGCCCGTCGGGCAGGGTTACCGATTCCTGCAACGGCACATCGGCGTAGATCGAATCACCGGAGTGGATGAACAGGTGCGGATCGCGCGCCGCCATGGCCGAGAAGATCTTCATGCCGCCGAGTTCGGGATTGATGCCGTAGCCCTGGCCGACCACATCGCCGGACCACTGTAGCCGGATATCGGCCGCGCCCGTTGGCACCGTGCGGAATACGCCCGTGATCGGTTCGGAGGTGGCGCCGTCCTCGCCTTCGAGGGTCACCCGGTAGTGCACCTGCTGACCCGCGGGCAGCCCGTTGACGCGCACCCGTCCGGTGCCGTCGGCGTCCGGGGTCAGCAGCGGACCGGTGAATCGTTTGGCGTCGGTGAAGGATTCGGTGGCGGCGGTCTCCACGATCAACTTCGCCGGCTGATCCGAGCGCGCCCAGATCAGTGCACCGTCGGTGCGCGGGTCGCCGACCGCGACGCCGTGCGTGAGCTTCGGGCGCGTACGGACCAGTGCGGGACCATCATTCGAACAAGCGGCCAGCGCCGGGGCCGCGACGAGACCGAGGGCGGAGGTGCGCAGCAGCGTCCGCCGGGAGATGCCGAAGTCCGAACCAGTCATTCGCCCACCTTGGCGTAGGGAGTCCAACACCGTGTGAACTCCTACCGTCTGCTCGGCCAACAGGCGCGCGGTATCAGCCGCGTGGTCGAAGTTCGATGATCGGGATGAGCCGGTCGGTCTTCTTCTGGTAGCCGAGATAGCGCGGTTGTTCGGCGGTGATCTGCTGCCAGGCCCGCTCGCGCCGCTCGCCGTCCAACTGTTCGGCCGTCACATGGAACTTCGTCCCGCCCACCTCGGCCCACACCTGATCGGGATGTGCGGCGATATTGTGATACCAGCCCGGATGCTGGATCGCGCCGCCCATGGAGGCGACGATGAGCCAGCCACCGTCGTCGGTCGGAAAGCGGCTGACCGTCACCCGACGTTCCTCGCCGCTCTTCGCGCCGACCGTGGTCAGATACACCAGGTCCATGCCGAGGAATCGGTCGTGGCGGAATCGGTGGTATCGCTCCATGGCCCGGGTGAGGAGACGGTAGACCGGATTCGGTGACGGCGGCCTGGACCCTCTGGTCCCCGCCGGAATCTTGTGAAAGCTCATGATCCGCTCCTATGCGGCTCGGAACTGTATGCACCTACAGCATGGCACTTCGGTGATCACTATCTCGACCGATTGCGGCGCCAACGGACCGAGGGCCCCGAACCGGGTTGGTTCGGGGCCCTCGGTCCGGGCCGTGGTGCGAGCCCGAGGTCCTCAGACGGTGTTGTCGACGAGGATTTCGTAGGCGCGGACGGCGTCCTCGGGAAAGACGAGGACGCGGTGGCGGTCGGGGTGGCCGGTGGTGTGCGCCGGGCCGGTGGTGGCCCGGATTCCGTGATAGCGCAACAGGTCACGTACCGCGTGTGCGGTGGTCGCGCTGGCCACCGTGGCCGCCGCGATGAGCAGTCCGTAGTCCTCGGTATCGGGCGCTTGCGTGCGCTCGGGCCACATCATGGTGCATGCCTTTCACCGTCGGCGGAGATTCGGTCCTGATACTTCTGTAGCACGGCGAGCTGTTTACGTTCCTCCGCATGCTCGATCTCGACGTATCGCGCGGATTCCGCAGCCGGATCGGGCCGCAGGAAGCTGCCGGTGCCCGGTTTGCCCGCCGAACCCAGTTTGTTCATCTTCTTCGGTACCGCGGCGCCCTGGTAGGGCAGGGGTACCGGATGGCCGTGCTCGTCGACCGGACCGAGCGACTGGTGCACCTCGATGTACTCACCGTGCGGCAGTCGTTTGATGATGCCGGTTTCGATGCCGTGCTCGAGCACCGCCCGGTCACTGCGCTGCAGACCGATGCAGAACCGGTACGCCAGGTAATACGCGATGGGTGGCGCGGTCAGCAGACCGATACGGAATATCCAGGTCGTCGTATTCAGCGAGATGTTGAACTTCAGCGCGATGATGTCGTTGACACACGCCAAAGTCAGCACCAGATAGAACGCGATCGCCATGGCACCGATCCCCGTGCGCACCGGCACATCACGCGGCCGCTGCAGCAGATTGTGCTGGGCGGTGTCGCCGCTGAGCCGCTTCTCGATCCACGGGTAGGCATAGAGCACCGCGAACACCAGCCCCATGATCACCGCGACCCAGAACACCGCGGGCACCGTGTAGCCGCCGATGTAGATCTCCCACGGCGGCATCAAGCGCACCAGGCCGTCGGTCCACATCATGTAGAAGTCGGGTTGCGAACCCGCCGACACCTGAGAGGGGTTGTAGGGCCCCAGATTCCAGATCGGGTTGATCTGCAGCACACCACCGAGAAGCGCGACCGTTCCCAGGGTGAACATGAAGAACGCGCCCTGATCCAGCGAGAACACCGGCACGATCCGGGCGCCGACGACGTTGTTCTCGGTGCGCGCCGGCCCGGGGAACTGCGTGTGCTTCTGGTACCACACCAAACCGATGTGGGCGGCGATCAACGCCAGCATGATGCCCGGAAACAGCAGCACATGCGTGATGTACAACCGCGGGATGATGATCGTGCCCGGGAAGTCACCGCCGAACATCAGCCAGTGCAGCCAGGTGCCGATCACGGGGATGCTCATGGTGATACCGCTGAACGCGGCGCGCAGACCGGTTCCCGAGAGTAGATCGTCCGGCAGCGAGTAGCCGAAGAATCCCTCGAACATCGCCAGCATCAACAGCGTCACGCCGATCACCCAGGTGCCCTCGCGCGGCCTGCGGAAGGCGCCGGTGAAGAAGATCCGGAACATGTGAATGATCATCGACGCCGTGAAAAGCAAAGCGGACCAATGGTGTACCTGCCGCACGAACAGCCCGCCGCGGACGTCGAAGGAGATATCCAGCGTGCTGCGGTACGCAGCCGACATCTGCACTCCCCGCAACGGCTGGTAGGCGCCGTCGTAGACAACCTCGGTCATCGACGGTTCGAAGAACAGCGTCAGATACACGCCCGACAGCAGCAGAATGATGAAGCTGTACAGCGCGATCTCGCCGAGCAGGAACGACCAGTGCGTCGGAAAGACCTTGTTGATCGAGCGTTTCACGAAGGCGGCGGCGCGGTACCGCTCGTCGGCCGCATCGGCCTGGTGCGCCACCTTCGAGCTCATCGCGCGATCCCGTACGAGCCGGGTAGGCCGAACGGGGGCGTGGGCGCGTGCGCCGCGGCGCTGCCCTCGTCCGCCACCTCATGACCTATGAACAGCACAGGCATGGTTCATCTCCTTCTCCGCCGGAAGCTGCCTACGCATAAGACGCATTGGTGGCGCAAAACGTGACAGCCCTGGATACGAGAAGTTGGGATGCGGGGGTGCCGGGCGAATGCCCTAACTAAAGGGCCTGGTAGGAGGGTGGTTCGGTGGGCGGTGCGTGACGCAGATCTCGGCGTCGAGGGCTCAGGAGGGGAGTTCGTTCAGCGCGGCGAGGAAGTTGTCCGACGGGTAGATGCAGAGTGCTTCACCGGTGTGCTCGGTGGTGGCGGCCAGCTCGATGGTGCTGTCATGCCACCAGTAGACGTCCTGGCTGACCGGCCACGGGCGCTGGGCGTAGTCGAGCACCGCGACCTGGGCGAGCACCGTGGTGGCCCGCACGACGTCGAGATTCGCCACCGGATGCGCGTAGATCTGGCGCTGGGACGGCACCGCGAATACCGACCCCGCCGGTCCGACCACCGGATACTCGTCCAGCCAGCGCACGTGCGCGGTGATGTAGTCGGAGATGCCGCTCAGCATGGTGATCTCGACACCGTCGGCCATCGGCGCATCGATCCGATGGGTGAACGCCTCCAGCGGCCCGTCCGCGCGGGTGTTCTGTTCGGCGAGGGTGAACAGGTCGTATTCGTCGATCGGCCACTGCCGCAGCATCTGATAGGTGACCGGCGCCATGGTGTGCACCTGATCGATCAGCACCCGCTGGATCAGTCCGGGTGCGACCTCGCGGCGCACAACATCCGGTGACCCACCCTGCCCCGAGTACAGCCGAGTCCTGATCAGTCCCCGCATCATTGCGAAATTCCCGGTGTCGAGCGGATCGCGATCGACCTCCAGATCGACCAGCCCCGTACTGAGATAATCCGCGACCAGCGCGGGCCACTGATCCGGCGGCTCATCCGCCGCCATCCGCCGCAAATTCGTCAACCCGACCATGACATCCCCCGCCGGCCCGGACAACATCACGTCATCGGCATTCGCCACCCGGCAGGAATACCCCAGTTGATGCGCCGCGGCCACCGCGAGCGATAACAACAGATCCGGCGCTACCTCCGACACCGTGGCTCCCTCGCTCGTCTTGCGGTGCACCAGCTTTCAACACCTGATGACCGCAGTTGCCGCACTCGGAACACGTACCCCCGTGATTGTGCCCCTCCGGAGCGTCGCCCATGGGCGAGTTGCTCATGTCCGCATGCGACATCAGCGGGCACAGGGCGGGAGCACAAGTCAGGAGAGTAGGAACGTAACGACAGGCAGCACGACAGCCGTAAATAAGGCGAAAACCGCGGTACCGATTCGACCTTTCGGGACCGTCGGGAACCGTGTTGTGACGTAGACGTGGGTACTGACGGCGATGAACAAAGTGCCCCAGACGACCAGGGCACGACTACCGATATCGCCGAGGTGATCGGCGAACGCCACCGACATGATCGCGATGGTCAAGCCTGCAGGGCCGCCGATCGCGAGTAGTCCCGCTCCCGCATAATTGTTCATCACCACCGACCGACCGCGTGCCGAGATCACATCCTGCGGATCGGCGGGGCTGGCTCCCTCGTCACGGCAGATGAGGTCGAAGACCTTTGCCGGATTGACTCTTTCGTTGAGCGTCTGTCCCAGTTGTCCGAGAGCTTCCACCGCCTGAGTTGTGGCGTAGGTGGTGACGAAGCCCTCACCCGAGGTTCGGAAACCGCCGCGGGTCGTCAGCGTGGGAGCCGTGTCCTGAAGGTCGAGGAGATCTTTCAGCGCTTTGCGAAAGGTCGGATCGAAAACAAGTCGGCCGCCCGCATACGCCAAGGCAGTGACCGCCCAATGCAACGAGACATGCCGCCATGCGTCGGTGACATCACCGCGGCGGACGATTTCTTCCTCTACTCCAGCGCCGCCACGTCGGAGGGTGCGGAGTATGTTCTCCCACGCCAGTTCTCGGGCGCGCTCGATTCGCTTGCCGCCGAATGCGGCGATCTCGGGTAATGACAACACGATTGCCGCCTGTGCAGATGCGTAGAGCGGCTGGAATCGCACATCATCGTCGAGTAGCGCGGAGACGACGAAATTGGTGCCGCGGCCGACTGCCTCCGCAGCGGCGTTCGGGGTGCCGTTCGAAGTAGCGACGCCCACCAGTGCTCGCAGCGCCTCGGCGGTCGCTGTCACCGATATGGCGCCCGACCGGCTACTCATCCGCCACCCACCGGTCTCGCGATCCTGTTCCGCAAGAAGCGCGGCTGCGCATGCCGCCACGCTCGGATCGGTCGGGCCGTAGCCGAGGCACTGCAGCGCGCGAAGCCGCCAGGCCATATCGATCGGCGCGCGAAAGACACGAGGGCCACGGGTGTCTTCCGCCAGGGAGTCTTGCCTGAGGAGGCGGACGACCGCTGCCTCGTCGGGAATACTGCGACCGACCTCGGACAGTGCGCACACGACTTCTGCGGTGTCCTGTGGATTCGGCGGCACATCCGGGACCCAACCCCATCCGGCGGCCCCCGTCATGTCGGTACGGATATTCCGGACCAACCAGTCGACGGCCAGATTGATGCGGTCATCTACGTTGGACATCGAACGCTTCCCCCGGTCGGTGTGAATACAGCATCCAACACCCTAAGCGGAAGCGCTGCCAGTGACCAGTGCGCTGATTGCGAATATCCTTGCGAGGCAATCAAGTTCGGTAGGCAAACGATGACCTGGCCGAGACAGAACGAGCCCGGGCCGTTCGGCACCGGGCTCGTGGCGAGCGGGAGATCTAGCTGGCCGCGGTCTCCGGGATGCGGGTGGCCTCGGGGGCGGAGCCGGAGGGGACACCCTTTTTCAGGCTGGCCGCGTAGACATCCACGTATTCCTGGCCACCGAGTTGCATGAGTTCGTACATGACCTCGTCGGTGACGGCGCGTTCGACGAAGCGGTTGCCGCCCATGCCCTCGTAGCGGGAGAAGTCGATGGGGGCACCGAATTTGACGGTGACCTGCTGACGGCGCCAGCGGAACGGGCCGGGCGGGCAGACCTCGAAGGTGCCGATGACGGCGACCGGAATCACGGGGACACCGGTTTCCAGAGCGAGGCGGGCCAGACCGGTCTTGCCCTTATAGAGGCGGCCGTCGGGGGAGCGGGTGCCCTCGGGGTAGAGGCCGACGAGGTGGCCCTTGTCGAGGAGTTTGCGGGCGGCGATGAGAGCGTCCTCGGCCGCACTGGCCCCGCTGCGGTCGATCGGGTACTGGCCGGTGGCGCTGAAGAAGAACTTCTGCAGCCGACCCTTGAAGCCGGGGCTGTTGAAGTACTCGGCCTTGGCCAGGTAGCTGATGCGGCGCGGGCTCATCAGTGGTGCGAACAACCAGTCCGAGAAGGACAGGTGGTTCCCGGCCAGGATGGCGGGCCCATCGGCGGGAATGTGTTCCACGCCTTCGACTGTCGGACGGTTGTAGAGGTGCATGAACGGTCCTGGGAACAGGTACTTCAGCATCCAGTAGAGCATGGCGTCCTAACCCCCGCGGCCGGGATCGTTTACGGGTACAACCGTCAGTTGCCGACTTTACCGTCGGTTACAGATCACATCCAAGCGGAGCGGTGTATCTCACCACATGTTCTCGAGTGCTGATAACCGACCGCTCAGTGGGTGGAACGTGCGACCCACGATCGGCCGCGTCCGGTGTCGACGAGGGTGGCTCGGGCAAGTTCCGCCGCGCCGATCATGCCCGCCGCCTCACCGAGCTGGGTGGTGCGGATCCGGGCCAGCGGCCGATGGCCGGCGCCGGTGATCGCCCGCGCGTATTCCTCGCGGGCCTCGTCCAGGAACAGCCCGGCCGAACTGCTTACCCCACCGGCGATCACGATCAGTCCGGGATCGAAAATATCGCTGACAAAGGCCAGCCCGAGCCCGAGCCAGCGCGCGAAATCGGCCATGACCGCCACGGCAAGGGGGTCGCCGTCCTGTGCCGCTCCGGCCACCCGGCGTCCGGTCAGCGAGCCGGGATCGCGCAGCACCTCACGCGCCAGCACCGTCGAATGCACCGGATCGGTGGCCAGCATTTCGATCGCGGTATCGACCAGAGCCGTTCCGCTGCAATACCTTTCCCAACAGCCGCGCTTACCGCACGGACAAGCTCGACCCTGCGGCACCACCTGCAGATGTCCGAGTTCCGGTGCGACGCCATGGGTGCCCCGATACAGTTCGCCGTCGATGAGCAGCGCCGCGCCGATGCCGGTGCCGATCGCCACCAGCACCGAGTTGTGTCCGCCCGCCGCCGCGCCGAACCGGTACTCGGCCCACATGGCGGCATTGGCGTCGTGCTCCAGGATCACCGGCAGTTCGAGACGTTCGGTGAGCCGCTGTGCGACCGGGGCGTCCTGCCACGGTAGATGCGGTGCGAAGCGCACCGCCGAGCGATCGCCGTTGATGAACCCGGCCACCGCCAGGCCGACCGCGCCGATCGGGTGCCTGCGACATAGCTCGCGGACCGCCCGGTCCAGCGCATTCTCCAGTGCCCGCGCCGAATGCGGCGTGGGCGCGACAAAGGTGTCGAGCACCTCGCCGTCGCCATCGACCACCGATGCGCGAATATTGGTGCCGCCGACGTCGATTCCGACGGTCAGCGGTCGCGCATCTGCCACTCGCGCGGTCATGCCTTGATCGTCACGGGGATGCCGACGTAGCGGGCCCGCTCACGCCCGCCCGGGGTCGAGTGCTGTGCGTGGGTATTCGCCGCGGCCGATGCCGACGCGTCCCCGTGCTGCTCGACGAAGGCCGAATGATCGTGCGGTACGTCGTCATCGGGCATGACCGGATCGACCGGCACCCCGGCCAGCGCCTCGCGCAGCACCGTGACGATGGCGGTGCCGTGATCGGCCACCACCGCGAGCACATCGTGGTGCTCGCCGCGCACCAGTGCGGCCGCCGCGCACACCGGGCACCAACTGCAGCTCGACCAGTCCGGCTGTCCGTCGGCGGCGCGGCGCAATACCGGCTCGACCCGCTCCAGCACCGCCTCCGCGAGCAGTTTCAATTCCGCGGCGAATTCGCCGAGGCCGTCACCGGGATCGACATCGCCTGGCCAGCCATCCGCGTGGCCGCCGCTCGGATCGGTCATGCCGGCCACGCCTCGGGGTCCGGACGGAAACGCACGACCAGATAGCCGTGATCGAGTTCGGCGCCATCGACCGTGCACCGCCGCAATACCGGTGCCAGGCGCACTCGGCGCCGGACCCCGTCCGCTCCCACGATCAAATCGTCCTCCACTCGTCCCAGTCGCAGCGTCGCCGCATCGACGACGGGCAGGTGCATCCGCATCGCGTACACCGAATGCAGACCGGTGCCCGACTCCAATCGAACCACCGGCTCGCCGGAACTTGTGCGAACCTTCGCCGGATTGTCGCGCAGCGCGGGGTCGGTGTCTAACCGCTCGCCCGAGTCCATCGCGTACGACAGTGCGGACAGGGAGGTGAGTCCGACCGGTTCGGGCCCGGTGTGCTGGGCGATCAGCACCCGTGCTCCGTCCATACCCCGTTGTAGTCGATTCACCACGTCCAACTGTTCGGCGCGCCGATTCAGATACCACTGCACCGCCGGATGGGAGGCGACCTCCAGTGCGGTCGGCGGCGGCGCGGGGGGCAGCACCTTGTTCACCACCACCGCGTCCAAGCGCAGACCGAGCAGCGCCGCGGCCGATCGCACCCGCTCCGATTCGGCGACGGCCACCTGTTCGGCGACGGTGATCAGCCGTGCGCCGGTGCGGGCGTGATCGGCGAGCAGATCGCGCACCTCGGTCACCGCCTTCACGATTCGTTCGACCGTGGTGGCGAGCACCGCGCGGCGCAGATCGGTGCTGACCGTGCTCAGTGCCCGCGCGTGCTGCGGCCACACCCGTTCCACATAGCCGAGCAGGGTTTCCGGTGCGGTGATGATGCGCAGCATATCTGCGGACGGCGGGCAGTCGACGACGATCACATCCCAGTCGTCCTCCTGGACGAACTGGGTGATCTCCACCAGCATCAGCAATTCCTGCACGCCGGGCAGTCCGGTCAGTTCGGCCGGATCCAGCGCGGCCAGGTCGATGCCGTGCTCATGGCCGGTTCCGGTGGCCAGCATCCGCACCACCTCGCGGAACCGATCCTCCAGCAGCGCAAGGGAATCGACCTCGATCACATCGACTCCGGGTAGCACGCCGGCGACCCCGGCCACGGTGCCGGGATCGTGCGGAAATCGGAAGCCGAGGGCATCACCGAGCGAATGTGCCTGATCCAGCGAGGCCACCAGCACGCGCTGACCACTGCGCGCGTAGGCCATCGCGGTGGCGCAGGCCAATGTCGTCTTGCCGACTCCGCCCTTGCCGATGAACAGTTCGACCCGGGTCCTGGCTGCCTCGGGCTTGTGCGTGATCAGCCTTCGACCCGTTTCTTCAGTTCCTTGAGGGCGGTGTCGGTGATCACCTTCTCCGCCTTGCGCTTGAACATGCCGATCATCGGGATGTTCAGGTCGACGGTGAGCTCGTAGGTCACCTCGGTGGTGCCATCGGGCCGGTCGATGAGTTCGTAGGTGCCGTCCTGCGCCTTCTGCAGATCGCCGCTGACCAGCGTCCAGCTGACCGACTTTTCGTCGGGCCGCCAGGTATAGGACAGCACGTAGGTGTCCTTGACGACTCCGGCATCCAACACGAAGCGCGCGGTACGCACCCGGCCGTCGGGGCTTTTCTCGAGTACCTCAACCGATTTCGCCGCCGAGACCCACTCCGGGTAGGACTCCAGATCGGCGATGACGGACATCACCCGCTGCGACGGTGCGTCGATGATGATCGACCTCTGGGTCCTGTCGGCCATGGCGGACAACGGTTCCTTTCAGCTGCTCGGCTGTAGTGGTGTGCGTCAGCGGGGGGCGGTGTGCGCCGGTGCGACACCCGCCGCGCGGCCCGCCTCCAGTCTGGCCTTGATCTCGAACGACATCGTCTTGCCCGCCACCCGGCGGGCCCGATTGGCGGCGGCCGGATTGCGGGTCGGCGCCTTCGGTTCGGCGTGCAGGAAGTAGTGCAGGATCACCCCGTCCAATGCGGGCTCCAGCCAAACTTCCATCGTTCCGGTGAGCGCACCGGTGACCGTCCAGCGAATCCCCTTGTCGGCACGGTCTTCCCGCACCTCGAGGTCGAGGTCCGGCCACCAGCGGCGCCAGTTGTTCGTGCCCGACAGGATCTCGGCGACCGCGGCACCCGGGGCAGCGACGAACGTCTGATCTGCGACCTGAATACTGCTCACGGCTTCACCTCGCTGACGCTCGGCTCCGCCGTGTGCAGGGCGCGCTGGCACATGGCTCGCTCGCTTCGCTCTCTCACGGCTTCACCTCGCTAATACTGGGTTCCGCCGTGTGCAGGGCGCGCTGGCACATGGTTCGCTCGCTTCGCTCACTCACAGCCCGACTGTAATAGATAACACCCCTTGGACCCTACGCCGCCGCCACCTTATTGCAGCAGCTGACGCAGCCGCGCGCCCAGGCTGTCCCAGCGCCACTGCTCCTCGACCCAGCTGCGCCCCGCCGCGCCCATCTGCGCGGCGGCGTCGCGATCGGACAGGATGTCGACGATGGCATTGGCGATCTCGGTGGTGTTGCGTCCATCGACAACTCGGCCGGTCTTGCCCTCCAGCACGGTCTCCGGCGCACCGCCCGAGCGCCCGGCGACCACCGGCACACCGGATGCCGACGCCTCCAGGTACACGATGCCGAGACCCTCGACATCGAGCCCGGCTCCCCGGGTCCGGCTCGGCATCGCGAACACATCGGCCAGCGTGTGGTGGGCGGCGAGTTCGCTGGACGGGACCCGGCCGGTGAAGACCACGTCCTCGGCGACACCGAGAGCCGCAGCGAGAGCGTGCAACTTGTCCTCGTACGGTCCGCCGCCCGCGACCACGAGCACCGCACCGGGAATGCGGTCGCGGATCTCGAGCATGGCGATGATCAAAGCGTCCTGCCCCTTGCGCGGAACCAGCCGAGACAAGCACAGGATTGTCGGCCGATCGCCGAGGCCGTAGCGCTCGCGCAGCTCCGCGCGCGCGGCCGGATCCGGCCGGAACACCTCGGTGTCCACACCCGGCGGCAGATATTCGAGCGCGGCATTCGGTCCGAACGCGGAGGCGAACCGGCTGCGCGTATACCGACTGACATAGGTGACGACATCGGTGTGCTCGCCGATCGCGCGCAGCGCCTGCCGCGCACCCGGCAGCATCGACCAGCCGACCTCATGTCCATGGGTACTGGCCAGAATCCGGGTCGCGCCCGCGCGCCGCAGCATCGGCGAGAGCAATGCGAGCGGCGCCGCCGCACCGAACCACACGGTGTCGCAGTTCTCGCCGCGCAGCAGCCGTGCCGCGCGCCGCAGCACCAGTGGGGTCGGCAGCATCAGCGTGGTGGGGTGGCGAACCACCTGGAACTTCTGCTTAGCATCGAATTTCAGATGACTGTCGCCGCGCCACCGCGGGGCATAGACGACCAGGTCATCGGGCGGCAGCTCACCGGCCAACGCCTGCAGATACGACTGGATACCGCCCGGCCGCGGCGGGAAATCATTGGTAACCAGCAGAGTTCGAGCCATGCGAACAAACTACTGTGTTGGATTTGCCGCGCCTGCGGCGCTCTGGGGTCGGGAGTGCGGCAGCGGTCCGATTCAAGCGGCGTGTGCCGACAACCAGTTTCGCCAGTCGGCGACCAGATCGGTGCGGCTGGTGCCGAGGACATCGCGCATGATGCGGTCCTCGCTGGCCGGGTCCTGTTTGCCTGCGGCGATGCGGCGGTAGAGCTCGACCAGGCGTGACCGGTCGAACTTGTCGGCGATGAATGCGCAGACCGACCAGCCCTGCTCATAGGCCGCGACGGCGCCGGTTCCGGCGAAATCGACGTCGGCCGGGAGATCGCGCGGGATATCCCCGGCACGGATCCGGGTGGCCACCGTCGGCGCGATATCGACGAAGCGATGTCCGGTGCCGAGGTGGGCCACAAATTCAGCGAAGCCCTCGAGCATCCACTGCGGTGCGCCGTCGACGGTCTGGGCGCGGGCCGCGATATGGGTGAGTTCGTGACGCAGTAGCGTGCGCATGCCGTCGCGGTCGAGGCGGCGTCCGGCGTCGGCGCTGAAGACGACACGCTGCCCGGTCGGCTGGGTGCCCGGCACGAACGGGTCGGCGACCGAGGCCGCGGCGACATCGGCGGGCATATTGGTCGAACGCACCAGCGCGGCGAACTCCGACGGATTCGATGCGACCACCACCAGCGCGGACTGGGCCCAGCCCGTACCCCAGACGTCGGTGACGGCCGTGGTCGCGGTGGCGAGTTCGCCAGCGAGGATATCGATTTCGGCCCGTTGCGCGGGATGACCGACGACCAGCGACTCCTGGTCGTTCCCGGTCGGCACCTGTTCGGTGACGAGCTGTCCGAACGGTTCGAGAGTCCGGCGGACCGCGGTCAGGCGCGCATCGTCATCGGCCGCGGCGCGCACACTGCCGATCGAAGTCGGCTGGGCCGCATGCAATTTCGGCAGTACCCAATTCGGCACCACTAGCAATGCGCCACAGGTGCCGGTCAGCACGATCACCATCGCGACCGTGGCCACGAATTGGAAGCGTCGCCGCACGAACAACCACGTGCGGGCGCGCCGCAAGCTACTCATAGCCGATCAGTATCGTCGAGCCGAGTGATAAGGCGTCGACCCCAGGGGTGCGACAGCGACCGGAACGCCGAACGTCGACGCGTGCAGCATGAGTCCATTGCCCGCGTAGATGCCGACATGGGAGATATCGGAGTAGAAGAACACGACATCGCCGGGTTGCAGATCGTTCTTGTCCACCGGGGTGCCGTAGGAGGCCTGCTGGGAACTGGTCCGCGGCACATCCTTGCCGACCTGCTTGAAGGCCCACTGCACGAGTCCGGAGCAGTCGAACTGGTGCGGTCCGGTCGCGCCCCAGACGTACGGGTCGCCGATGCGGGTGAGTCCGGCGGCCAACGCGCTGGTGCCACTGCCGGGAACCAGGCCGTGCAGCAGGGTGTCGGTATCGAATCCGGGTGGGAAGGGTGATCCGGCCAACGCCGATTTGTCCTTGGTGGACAACTGGCCCCACGCCTCGACCACCTGCGCGATGGACCCCGACAGGACGGAACGCTTGCGCTCGAGATCGGCGCGCACCTGATCGGCCCTATCGGAGGCGGCGCGGGCGGTGTCGGCGGCGGTGCGCGCGGACTTCTCCGATTCGGTCGCGGCGGCGGTGGCCCGCTTATACAGATTGAGCTGCTCGGAGTTCTTCGCCGAGATCACGTCGATGGTGGACATCTGGTCGAGCAGCCGCTGCGGTGAATCGCTGAGCAGGACGGCGGAGAGCCGGTTGGTGCGTGCGCCCTGATAGGCGGCGATCACGGTGCGATCGATGATCGGCTGGAACTTGCGGACTTCGTCGCGCGCCGCATCGGCGGTCTGCGTGGCATCGGCGAGTTTGGCGTCGGCCTCGTGCAGGGCGGCGAGTTTGGTGTCGAGATCGGCCTGTGCGCCGAGCGCCTGCTGATTGAGCTGTTCGGATTCGCGCGACAGGTCGATCATGCGCTGCACAGCCTCGCTGGCCGTGGTCGGCAGGGCGGCCGGATCGGCCCCGGCCGGACTGCCGCTGCAGAGTGCCGCGGCCAGGACTCCCGCCGCTAATGTCCCTCCCACCAGACGTTTCGTGCGATGTCTCCGGTGATGTGTCACAGCGCGCCAGGCCCGTTTCTCTCGTGAAGCGACTTCTCGCCTCCGTGAGCTGCGGCAACGTTTTCCGCGGACGCCGCAACCCGGGAAGGTCTCGATTAGGTTACGGAATGGCGTAGGTCCGTGTCCAGTAGGCCACAAAACGATCACCTATGCCATCCGGACGCCCGGCCGTCGGGACGGCCGGGCGCGGAGATCGGAAGGGTCGTTCAGAAGCGGCGAGCACCCGCGACCGGCATCGAGGAGATCGCCGCGAGCTTCACCGGGGTGCCGGAGGTGGAGGCGTGGACGACATTGCCGTCCCCGGCGTACAGGCCGGAGTGGCTGCCGCCGTAGAACGACACCAGGTCGCCGGGCCGCAGATCGTCGAGGGAGACCGGGGTGCCAGCGGCGAGCTGCTCACCGCTGGTGCGCGGCAGCTCCAGGCCGGCCTGCTCGTAGGACCACTTGACCAGGCCGGAGCAGTCGAAGGCATTCGGGCCCGCGGCGCCGTAGACGTACGGGGCGCCGAGCTTGCTCATCGCGGCGTCGAGGGCGACATCGCCGAGGGACTTCTTGGGAGCCAGGAAGGGCAGCGGCGCCGGGGCGCCGGGTACCTCGATGCCCGGGATACCCTGCGGGATCGGGATCTCGTTCGGAATGTCGAACGTGCCGACGCCGGGGATGGTGACCGGCTGGGCCGATGCGGGCGCGGCGGGCAGCAGGAGGGCGCCGAGCGTGGCAGCTCCGACGGCTCCGGCCGCGACGGCACGCTGTGCATGTCGCTTGACGGTGTTGGTCGCCATGGTGCGGTTCTCCCAATCTGCCCCACGACGCCGCACCCGGTGGTGCAGCGGACTTCTGTTCGGACACCGTCGGGTGGTGCGCCGGACTCCGTGAGGTCTCGAAAAGGTTACGAACGCATCACGGTGGTTTGTAAAGTCGAAGGGATCCGAAATGGCGATGCTCAACAAATTTGCCGCGGATTATGTGCGAGATATGTCACAGCAATCACGAAACAATAACGACCGGCAATTATCCGAGGGCGTCGTCGTTGCCGACGAGCGTGGGGCGAAGTGACGGCAGCGTGTCCCAGACGCGATGTTTCTCAAGATTTGCCCAGGTCAGAATGGTATATCGAACTGCTATCGATCGGGTGGGTCGAACCGATCGGTCTTTGCCGGCGTCTCGGTGGCAGCGCGCCGAGGGGTCGACTCCGGACCTCCGGGCGTGTCCGGCCGATTGATGCAGTTTAAGAAATGATGTGACCTGCATCACTTTTTGGTGTTCTAGATCATTTTGTGGGAATCGGAGCGAAATCCTCGTCGCGCAATTCGGTATTTCCGTCGCGAAATCCGAGGTGGCGTTCCCGGGCGTTCCTGTCGTACCGAGGCCCTACGCTGCACGCCGTGCCAGATCCGACGCCGCGCCAGGCCACCGCACGGCAGCTGGCCTTCGACGAGCTCGAGACGCCGCTCTACGACACCACCTTCGTGGTCGTCGACCTGGAAACCACGGGCACCAGCCCGGACGGCGATGCCATCACCGAGATCGGCGCGGTGAAGGTGCGCGGCGGCGAGGTGCTGGGGGAGTTCGCGACGCTGGTGAATCCGGGGCGGGCCATCCCGCCCGCGATCGTCCAGATCACCGGGATCACCACCGCGATGGTCTACGAGGCGCCCCGGATCGAGGCGGTGCTGCCGGGTTTTCTCGAGTTCGCCAAGGGTGCGGTGCTCGTCGCGCACAACGCTCGCTTCGATATGGCATTCCTGCGCGCCGCCGCGGCTCGCATGGATACGCCATGGCCGAGCGGACCGGTGGTGTGCACGGTGAAGCTGGCGCGACGCGTGCTCGCTCGCGACGAGGCACCCTCGGTCCGGCTCGGCGCGCTCGCGCCGCTGCTGGGTGCGACCACGCAGCCGAACCACCGTGCCCTCGACGATGCGCGGGCCACCGTGGACGTGCTGCACGCCCTCATCGGCCGGGTCGGCAATCTGGGCGTGCACAGCCTGACCGAACTGCTCGACTATCTGCCGAATGTCACGCCGCGCCAACGTGCCAAACGGGTCCTCGCCAATGATCTGCCGTCGAGTCCCGGCGTATATCTCTTCCGCGGGCCCTCGGATGAAGTCCTATATATAGGGACAGCGGTGAATCTGCGTCGCCGGGTGCGCAACTACTTCACCGGATCCGAGACCAGGGGCCGGATGAAAGAGATGGTGTCGCTTGCCATTCGGGTCGACCACGTGGTGTGCGCGCACGGCCTGGAGGCCGGGGTGCGCGAACTGCGACTCATCGTCGCGCATACCCCGCCCTATAACCGGCGCTCGAAATTTCCCAAGCGCGGTTGGTGGATCACGCTGACCGAGGAACCGTTCCCCAGATTCGCGATCGCGCGCACACCGACTGCGGATGCGTTGGGACCCTTCCCTTCTCGGACCGATGCCAACGATGTCGCACTCACCATCGCCGAGCACAGCGGCCTGCGCACCTGCACGACGCGACTGCCACGCGACGGTCGCCATGAGTGCCCGCCCGCCGTGGTCGGCGGGTGTCCGGCGGCCGTCGATGGCAGCCCTATATATAGAGAGGAATACGAACCCGCTGCGGCGGCCGTTCGGGCGCTGTTCGCCGGGCATGCGGATGTGCCGCTGCGCGCCATGTTCGACCGCATCGAAATCCACTCGCACGCAGAACATTTCGAGGCCGCCGCCCGATTGCGCGACCGGACCGTCGCGGTAGTTCGCGCCCTGCAACGCACGCAACGACTGTCCGCGGTAGCGCGGATCGCCGAATTGATCGCGGCGCATCCGGACGGTGCGGGCGGCTGGGAGTACGCGGTGATCCGGTACGGGCGGCTGGCGGGGGCGGGGACCTCGGTGCGGGGTGTGCCGCCGATGCCGGTGATCGAACGCATTGTCGCGGCGGCGGAGACCGTGCTGCCGGCGCTTGCGCCGCCGCTGCGCGGCGCGTCGCCGGAGGAGGTCGGACTGGTCAAGCGGTGGCTGGAGCGGCCGGGCGTCCGGATCGTGCGCACCAGCGACGGATACGGCGAACCGATCCGCGGGGCCGCGCGCTGGGCGGGGTGGGCGGAGCTCGCCGATGCGGCTCGCGCCCGACTCCCGGACCAGGACGCCGAACTCGCGGAGTACCAGCGCGGCGACCGCCTAGGCTGACAGCCATGATTACCGCGATCGTGATGATCCAGGCCGAGAACGCCCGCATTCCCGAGACCGCGCAGGCGGTCGCCGACACCGAGGGCGTTACCGAGGTCTATTCGTGCGCGGGCGATGTCGACCTGATCGCGATCGTGCGGGTGCGCAACCACGAGCAGATCGCCGAGGTGGTGACCGGCCGCATCGACAAAACCCCCGGCGTCGCGCGGACCACCACCCACATCGCCTTCAAGTCCTATTCCAGCGCCGACATCGAAGCGGGCTTCTCACTGGGCGAATGAGCGCAGCGGCCGAGGTCGGGAACCGCACTTCGCATGGGCTGGTCGCAGGGGTACGGATCCGAGAGTCCGCGCATGAGCAGGCGCGGGGCTCAGGGGACCAGGATGGAGGAGCCGGAGACGGTCCCGGAAGCGCCGGAGAGGAGCACGGCGCTCGCTTCGCCCTTGCATCCGACCAAGGGGTAAACGGTGACGGCGGCGTCGGTGTGGTTCTCGATGGCCAGGGGGGCGGCGCTGCCGCCGATCTGCACACAGCCGGACGGCGCGTGGTACACGGTGCCGTTGACGACCAGGCTGCCCTGCGCCGCGTGCGCAACGGGTCCGGTGGCAACCGCCGCCGCGATCGCCAGCACGCCTAGTGCCGCGTAAACGCCCCGCTTCATGTCTGTGCTCCTAGCCGCTAGAGACCGGCGGCGCAGGCCCGACGTCGAGCACGGGGCAACGCCGGATGCCGTCGTCACTGTAACCGCTTCGGCCGGGCGGTGCTGACCTGCGGCGCACGATATGCGTCGGGCGCGGCGCGGGTCAGTTGTCGGCGAGAGTATTGGTGAGTTTGGCCCAGCGGTCGAGGAGGGCGGCGGATTTGCCCGCGTCGATGGCCTCGGCGGCGCGTTCGATGCCCGCCGCCAGTACGTCGTGCACATCGGCGTCGGGATCGCCGATGCCACGCGACAGCTCGTAGGCGACGATGGCGGCGGCGGAGTTGAGCAGTACCGCATCGCGCACCGGGCCCGCGGTACCCGCGAATACGCTGCGCGCGACGCCCGCATTGACCTCGGCGTCGCCGCCGCGCAACGCGTCCAGATCCACCCGGGCGATGCCGATGCGGGTCGGGTCGATGGTCGTCTCCCGCAGTTTGCCACCCGATACCACCCATGCGTCGGTGGTATCGGAGGTGGTGATCTCGTCGAGGCCGTCGTTACCGCGCACCACGATGGCACTGGCGCCGCGTTCGGCGAAGACCCCGGCGATCACCGGAAGCAGATCGGGAAACGCGCAGCCGACCAGCCCGGCCCGCGGTTGCGCGGGGTTGGTGAGCGGGCCGAGCACATTGAAAACGGTGGGGATGCCGATTTCCTTGCGGGCGGGACCGGCGAAGCGCAGCGCGGGGTGGAACAGCGGCGCGAAACAGAAGCCGATGCCGACCTCGTGCACGCAGCGAGCCACGGACTCGGGTCCGAGCGCCAGCTTGACGCCCAACGCCTCGAGCACATCGGCGCCGCCGCTCTTCGAGGAGGCCGCGCGGTTGCCGTGCTTGACCACCGGAACCCCGGTCGAGGCCACCACGATCGAGGACATGGTCGAGATGTTCACCGATCCGGATCGGTCGCCCCCGGTCCCGACGATGTCCACCGCATCACCGTCGACGTGGACCAGACGGGCGTGGCCGAGCATGCCGGCTGCCATTCCGGACAGTTCCGTGGGAGTCGGGCCCTTGATCTTCATTGCGACACCGAATGCGGCGATCTGAGCCTGCGTGGCATTGTCGGTGAAGATCTCATTGATCACCCATGCCGTATCGTCCGCCGCCAGATCGCCACCTTCGGCAATGGTCCCGAGCACCTGGGGCCAGCTGCGCGCGCTCATGCCTGCGCCTCGCCAGCGCTCGGCTCTTGCATGACCGTGCCGGGCACGGCTGCGCCGATCGTTCGGTCGCTGCGCTCCCTCATATCCGCTTCTCCCGTCACCACCGGTTCGCGCACCAGTTTGTCGCGCTAGAGCCTAGTTGGCGAGACGTTATTACTGCTGCGAGGTCGCCGAACCGGGCTGCAGCGCATCCCAGCCATCCGCGACGCCGTCGTGGCGCTGTGCGAGACCGGCCATCCTGGAACGTTCCTGCGAACAATGCAGCGCATCGAGCAACTGGACCCGTTGCAGGATCAGCGATTCCAGTTCGTGTGGACTCGGATCCGCGGTGCGCGGGGCCGCGGCGTACCCGTCCTGGGCTGCGATGCCGCACACCTGAGCGACCTGTTCGGGCGGCAGCCGCAGGTGATGGCGCAGTAGTGCGGGTGCGCCGGGATCGAGAGCCGCGGCGCGCGCGAGTGTCGTCGAACACGCCTCGGCGTCATCGAAGCATTCCACGACGACTACCAGATCGGAACGGGTCGGATCGAGCGATTCGGGTTCGTTCCTGCCGAATAGTTGTCGCCACCACCGCGTCACATCCGCCTCCTGATCTCAGCTTTTACTTACCAACGTCTGTCATGCTCGCGCACGGCGCAATGCAACTCGTGTCGACTTTCACCACGCAGCGCGTCCCTACCGCTCGGACGTGGACCTTCGGGGCCGCCGACACGCTGTGTCGCGGGCCCGGCAAATCGAATACGAGACCCCCTCTGTCCGTGCGTTTTCCGACACGGGAGGACAAGTTTCGCACCCGGGTACTTGTGTCGTACTACGACGAGTCATACTTACCCCCGTGACGACCGCAGTAGGGACCCCAGGATCGGCCATTACTCAGCGTGTGCATTCGCTGAACCGGCCCAACATGGTGAGCGTCGGTACCATCATCTGGCTGTCCAGCGAGCTGATGTTCTTTGCCGGGCTCTTCGCGATGTACTTCGTCGCGCGCGCCCAGGCCCACGGCAACTGGCCGCCGGAACCGACCGAGCTGAACCTGAAGCTTGCCGTGCCGGTCACCACCGTGCTGGTCGCCTCCTCGTTCACCTGCCAGATGGGTGTGTTCGCGGCGGAGAAGGGTGACGTGTTCGGCCTGCGCCGCTGGTACGTCGTCACCCTGATCATGGGTGCGATGTTCGTCGCCGGTCAGGGCTACGAGTACACCAACCTGGTCAAGGAAGGCACCTCGATCTCGAGCAGCGCCTACGGCTCGGTGTTCTACATCACCACCGGTTTCCACGGTCTGCACGTCATCGGCGGTCTGATCGCCTTCGTGTTCCTGCTGGTCCGCACCAAGGTCAGTAAGTTCACCCCTGCACAGGCCACCGCCGCGATCGTCGTCTCGTACTACTGGCACTTCGTCGACATCGTCTGGATCGGGCTGTTCGCCACGATCTACTTCGTCCGCTGAGCGGGCCAGCACCCCCAAATCTTTTGCACAAGTCGGTTCCGTCTACTCCAAAGGGACACAGATGAGTTCATCTCCCCCGTCAGCGCCAGAGCCCGCCAGCCCCCGCGCGGCGATCAGCCGCCAAGACGTCGCGGCCGGCCAGGCCAGCAGGACGCGTAAGCAGCGCCGCATGCGGCGTCGCATTGCGGGCGGGCTTGCACTGCTGGTGGGCCTCGTCGGAGCCGGATTCCTTGCCACCGCGATCACGCCGGACCCGCAGGTCGCGACCGCGCACGAGGACCAGTCCGCGCTGATCCGCGACGGCAAGCAGCTCTACGAGACCTCCTGCATCACCTGCCACGGCGCCAACCTGCAGGGTGTGCCCGATCGCGGTCCGAGCCTGATCGGCGTCGGCGAGGCCGCCGTCTACTTCCAGGTCTCCTCCGGTCGCATGCCGATGGCGCGGAACGAGGCCCAGGCCCAGCGCAAGCCACCGAAGTTCGACGCCCACCAGATCGACGCGCTCAGCGCGTACGTCGCCTCGAACGGCGGCGGCCCGAGCGTGGTGCGCGACGCCAACGGCGAGATCGCCCAGGAATCGCTGCGCGGTCCCGATATCGCCCGCGGTTCGGAGCTGTTCCGGATGAACTGCGCGTCCTGCCACAACTTCACCGGCCGCGGCGGTGCGCTGTCGTCCGGTAAGTTCGCCCCGCC
This sequence comes from Nocardia sp. NPDC005998, assembly GCF_040614395.1. Taxonomy (NCBI): domain Bacteria; kingdom Bacillati; phylum Actinomycetota; class Actinomycetes; order Mycobacteriales; family Nocardiaceae; genus Nocardia; species Nocardia sp. NPDC005998. Next base: position 53,803 of record NZ_JBEXUI010000036.1, read on the forward strand.
GCTGGAACCGGCGAGCGAGCAGCAGATCTACGACGCGATGCTCACCGGCCCGCAGAACATGCCGAAGTTCTCCGACCGGCAGCTGAGCCCGGAAGAGAAGCGCGACATCGTCGCCTACGTCAAGAACGCGACCGAGGAGAAGAGCCCGGGTGGCTGGGACCTCGGCGGGTTCGGTCCCGCGACCGAAGGTCTGGCCATGTGGGTAGTCGGCATCACGCTCGTCGTGGGTGCCGCGATGTGGATCGGATCCCGTTCATGAGCGAAAACAAGGAGCCAAACGACATGGGTCGGCCGGATGAGGGCCACGACGGCGCGGAGCCGTCGAACGAGCAGGTGAATTCCACACCGGCTGAGCCCACCGAGGAAGAACTCGACGCGATGTCTCGCGACGAGCTGGTCAAGCTCGGCACCGAGCGCGATGGTGTCGATGTCGCCTACCGGCGGGAGCGGTTCCCGGTGCCGGGCACCCGCGCCGAGAAGCGCGCCGAGCGCCAGGTCTCGTTCTGGTTCGCGGTCTCCGGTATCGCCGCCGCGGTCCTGGTCGGGGTGTTCCTGTTCTGGCCCTGGGAGTTCAAGGGCACGAACGAGGAGGGCCACGCCGCCTACTCGCTGTTCACCCCGCTGGTCGGCCTCAGCTTCGGTATCTCGGTGCTGGTCATCGGCGTCGCGGTGGTACTGATCCGGAAGAAGTTCATCCCGGCCGAGTTATCCATCCAGGTTCGGCACGACGGTCCGTCGCCTGAGGTCGAGCGCCGCACCCTGGTCGCCGAGTTGCAGGACGCGCTCGACACCTCCACGCTGGGTCGCCGCAAGATGATCACCCGGACCGCGGGTGCCGGTGTCGGCGTGCTCGGCATCGGCGCGCTGCTGGTCTTCGTCGGCGGCATGATCAAGAATCCGTGGGCGAAGGGCGACAAGTCGCCGCTGTGGGTCTCGGGCTGGACCCCGGACTTCCCGGGCGAGACGGTCTACATCCGTCGCGACACGGGTCGTCCGGAGGACGTGATGCTGGTGCGTCCGGAGGATCTGGACGCGGGCGCCATGGAGACGGTGTTCCCGTGGAAGGAGAAGTGGCGCGGCGATGAGCACGCGACGCTGCAGTCCCTGCGCGGTATCCGCAACGCTGTCATGCTGATCCGGCTGCGCACCCAAGACGCGCAGTCGGCCATCAAGCGCAAGGGCCAGGAGAGCTTCAACTACGGCGACTACTTCGCCTACTCGAAGATCTGCACCCACCTCGGTTGCCCGACGTCGCTGTTCGAGTCGCAGACCAACAAGATCCTGTGCCCCTGCCACCAGTCGCAGTTCCTGGCGACCGAATGGGCTAAGCCGGTCTTCGGTCCCGCCGCTCGCGCACTGCCGCAGCTGCCGATCACCGTCAACTCCGAGGGCTACCTGGTCGCCGCTGGCGACTTCATCGAGCCGCTCGGACCGGCCTACTGGGAGCGTCGTTCATGAGTCGGGTTGCAGCCCAAGCCCATGCCGCGGACGAGCGGTACCGCGCCGCCGCGTTCATGAAGCGGTCGATCAACAAGGTCTTCCCGACCCACTGGTCGTTCCTGCTCGGCGAGATCGCGCTCTACAGCTTCATCATTCTGCTGCTGTCGGGTGTGTACCTGACCCTGTTCTTCGATCCGTCGATGAGCGAGGTCGTCTACAACGGCGCCTACCAGCCGCTGCGTGGTGTGACCATGTCGCGGGCCTATGAGACGGCGCTGAACATCACCTTCGAGGTGCGCGGCGGTCTGTTCGTGCGCCAGGTGCACCACTGGGCCGCACTGCTGTTCGCGGCGTCGATCATCGTGCACCTGTTCCGCATCTTCTTCACCGGTGCGTTCCGCAAGCCGCGTGAGGCGAACTGGGTCATCGGCTGCCTGCTGCTGATCCTGGCGATGTTCGAGGGCTTCTTCGGTTACTCGCTGCCCGACGACCTGCTCTCGGGTACCGGTCTGCGGGCCGCGTTCGGCGGTATCACTATGAGTATCCCGATCATCGGCACCTGGATGCACTGGCTGATCTTCGGCGGTGACTTCCCGGGCGACATCATCATTCCGCGCCTGTACATCGCGCACGTGCTGCTGTTCCCCGGCATCATTCTGGCGCTGATCGCCGCGCACGTCGCGCTGGTCTGGTACCAGAAGCACACGCAGTTCCCCGGTCCCGGCCGCACCGAGAATAATGTCGTCGGCGCGCGCATCGTGCCGGTGTTCGCCTCCGACCAGGGCGCGTTCTTCGCCTTCACCCTCGGCATCGTGGCGATCCTTGCCGGTGTGCTGCAGATCAACCCGATCTGGAACCTGGGTCCGTACAACCCCTCGCAGGTGTCGGCGGGTTCGCAGCCCGACTTCTACATGATGTGGACCGACGGTCTGGCGCGTCTGATGCCGCCGTGGGAGCTGTACCTGGGCCGCTACACGGTGCCCGCCGTGTTCTGGGTCGCGCTGATCATGGGCCTGGTGTTCACGGTGCTGATCCTGTACCCGTGGATCGAGCAGCGCCTCACCGGCGACAAAGTGCACCACAACCTGCTGCAGCGTCCGCGCGACGTGCCGGTGCGCACGGCGATCGGTGCGATGTCGATCGGTTTCTATGTGGTGCTGACGCTGTCGTGCGTCAACGACATTCTGGCGCTGAAGTTCGACATCTCGTTGAACGCCACCACCTGGATGGGCCGCATCGGCCTGCTGGTCGTGCCGCCGGTCGCGTACTTCATCGCCTACCGGTTCTGCATCGGTCTGCAGCGCAGTGACCGCGCGGTGCTCGAGCACGGCATCGAGACCGGTGTGATCAAGCGACTGCCGCACGGTGAGTACATCGAGGTGCACCAGCCGCTCGGCCCGGTCGATGACCACGGCCACCCGATCCCGCTGGAGTACCAGGGTGCGACGGTGCCCAAGAAGATGAACAAGCTGGGTTCGGCCGGTCAGCCGGGCACCGGTAGCTTCCTGCGCGCCGACCCTGCCCACGAGATCGAGCAGGCCTTCGAGAACGAGCACGCGGAAGAGCACAAGCAGCTCGCCGTGCTGCAGCGGGTACAGGAGCAGGCGAACGGTCGGAACGGCAACCACGGCCACTGATCGGTAGCTCGAAAGCAGAAAGGCCCCGAGTCGAATATCGACTCGGGGCCTTTCGCTTTCCGCGGCGTCAGCGGCGGCGGGCGGCCTCGATGGCCTCGAATTTCGCGAGGTTGTGGCGGGCGTCGGCGAGGGCGTCGTGGGCGTCCGCAGGAACCGGGGGGAGTTCGGGACGGCCGTGCGCCTCCCAGTGCTGGCGCAACTCGTTGGTGTAACGGGGCAGGGCGTTGGGGAGTTCGACCATGGAACCCCAGAGTTGGCACAGGGCGACGTGATCGTAGGCGGCGACCCAGGCCCACAGTTCCGGGGTGACGCTGGGGCGCGGAACCAGGAATTCGTAGAGATCTTTGCGGATCTGTTCGCGGGTGCGCCACAGCGGCGAGGACGGTGACGGAAGCTGCGGCAGCACGTAGCGGCGCACCCAGGGGCCCGCCCGCTGGGCATCGAATTCGGTTGAGACCGCGTAGTATTCGCGGCCGTCCTCGCAGACGACGCCGATCGATATGAGGTCGATCGTCGAACCGTCCTCGATGAATTCGCAGTCATAAAAATATCGAAGCGAGATCGGTCTCTCCTCCAAAGATCGGTACGGCGCGGCGCTAGTGCCCGGCTATTCACCCTAGGTGGGCAGAATCCACCCCTGAGACCGGGTACCTGCGCAGGCCCGAGGGTCCGTATTCTGTACGGGTGAACTGGACCGTCGACGTACCGATCGATCGCCTGCCGGAGCTGCCGCCGCTGCCCGCAGAGCTGCGTAGGCGGCTGGACGATGCCCTGGCGCGTCCGGCGCTGCAGCAGCCGTCGTGGGATTCGGAGCAGGCGGCGATGATGCGCACCGTACTCGAGAGCGTGCCGCCGATCTGCGTACCCGCCGAGGTGGAGGAGTTGCGCGGGCAGCTAGCGGAGGTCGCCCGCGGCGAGGCCTTCCTGATGCAGGGCGGTGACTGCGCGGAGACGTTCGCCGACAACACCGAACCGCATATCCGTGGCAATATCCGGACTCTGTTGCAGATGGCGGTTGTACTCACCTACGGCGCCAGCCTGCCGGTGGTCAAGGTCGCACGCATCGCCGGACAGTACGCGAAGCCGCGTTCCTCGGATACCGATGCGCTCGGCCTCAAGTCCTATCGCGGCGACATGGTGAACTCGCTGGTCGCCGATGCCAAGGTGCGTGAGCACGATCCGTCGCGGCTGGTGCGTGCCTACGCCAACGCCAGTGCGGCGATGAATCTGGTGCGCGCGCTGACCGGTGCGGGCATGGCTGATCTGCATCGGGTACACGACTGGAACCGCGATTTCGTGGCCAAATCGCCCGCGGGCGCACGCTATGAGGCGCTGGCCGAGGAGATCGACCGCGGCCTGGCCTTCATGACCGCCTGCCGGGTGAACGACCCCAGCCTGCAGTCGGCCCGCATCTACGCCAGCCACGAGGCGCTGGTGCTGGACTACGAGCGCGCCATGCTGCGCCTCGGCGAGAACCCGGCGGGCGAGCCGGTGCTCTACGACCTGTCCGCGCACTTCCTGTGGATCGGCGAGCGCACCCGGCAACTCGACGGCGCGCATATCGCCTTCGCGGAACTGCTCGCCAATCCGATCGGCCTGAAGATCGGCCCGACCACCACGCCGGATCAGGCCGTGGAGTACGTCGAGCGCCTCGATCCCAATAATGAGCCGGGCCGGTTGACCATCGTCTCCCGCATGGGCAACACCAAGGTCCGCGATGTGCTGCCGCCCATTATCGAGAAGGTGCAGGCGACCGGGCACCAGGTGATCTGGCAGTGCGACCCCATGCACGGCAACACCCACGAGGCCTCCACCGGCTACAAGACCCGGCACTTCGACCGGATCATCGATGAGGTGCAGGGCTTCTTCGAGGTGCACCATGCGCTGGGCACCCACCCCGGCGGCCTGCACATCGAGCTGACCGGCGAGGACGTCACCGAATGCCTCGGCGGCGCGCAGGACATCTCCGATCTGGATCTGTCCGGTCGCTACGAGACGGCGTGTGATCCGCGGCTGAATACTCAGCAGTCGCTGGAGCTGGCCTTCCTTGTCGCCGAAATGCTGCGCTGAACAAGGTTTTTCGATCGAGGGGCAGGAGCGCCGCACCGAGTGTGTGGCGCTCCTGTCGTCTTCGGGGTACCGGCTGGCCGGATCAGGGTAGTGCGGTCAGGGCGACCGTTGTGCCCGCCTCGACATTGCTGCCCCCGCCGGGGTTCTGGCCGATCACGACAGAGCTGTCGGACGGGGTGAGCTGGCGCACCGTCACCGACAGGCCGAGGGCCTGCAACTTCGAGCGGGCATCGCCGACGCTCTCGCCGATCAGCAGGGGCACCTTGACGGCACTGGAGACGATCAGCGTGACGCCGTCACCGGACTGGAGCGTGGTGCCCGCGGCGGGATCGGTGCCGATCACCTTATCCGCCTCGATGGTGCGATCGAACTGAGTTCGGGTCTCGCGCACCGTGATTCCGGCCGCGGTGAGCACCTTATTGGCTTCCTCGGTGGTCTTGCCGCGCACATCGGGCATCTTGACCGGCTGAGATCCCTTGCTGCGGTACACCTTCACCTGCGCGGACAGCGGAAGTACCGTTCCTGGAGCGGGGTCCACCTTGGCCAAGGTGCCCTTGGGCGCCGAACTGCCGGTTTCGCCCGAATCCACCGGTTGCAGTCCGGCATCGCGGATGAGCTGGTTGACCTTCGAAATCTCGTCGCCCGCTTTGATATCGGGCACCCGCGGTTTGCCACTCGAGATCAGCACGGCCACCGTCGACCCCTTGGTGACCTTGGAGCCCGCCGATGGATCGGTGCCGACCACGCCGCCGACCGGAATGGTGTCGGAGGTCTTCTGTCGGAGCTCGGTGGAGAAGCCCGCGTTCTCCAATGCCGTGACCGCGCTGGACTGATCCTTTCCGGCCACCGACGGAACCGCCGAATAGCGACCGAAGCCCAGGTACCAGCCACCGATCCCGACCAGCAGGGTCAGGGTCGCGACGATGGCGACCCACAGCAGTACCGTGCGGCGCGATTTCATGCGGTCGTCCGCGAACGGCGACGGCTGCGGCGATTGCGACGGCGGGTACTGATCGCGCGGGCCGTAGGTGTTCGGCGGCCCATAGTTGTCGGGCGGGCCGTAATCGGGGACCCGGGGCCGTGGCGCGGTGACCACCTTTGTGTGCTGCATCGACTGCGGTACGGGCGGCGCCGCGGCCCTGGCCTGTTGCTGATTCGGCGGCGCGACCTGGTAGCTGGCGCTGAGATGTTCGGCCGAATCCTGCGGTGCTGGGACCCGATACGGCGGCAGACTCAGTGCGACGCCGATCGAATGCAGTTCGGCCGCCATCTCGCTCGCGTCGGCGAAGCGGTGCGCGGGTTCGCGGTTGGTGGCGCGCGCGATCAGTTCGTCGAACTCCGGCGGTACCCCGGAGATGAATTCGCTCGGGCTCGGCACATCGTTCTCGATCCGCTGATATGCCACCGACAGCGAGGTGTCGCCGGTGAACGGGACCTGCCCGGTGAGCAGTTCGAAGATCAGGATGCCGAAGGCGTAGACGTCACTGCGGGAGTCTGCGGTTCCCGTGGTCACCTGCTCGGGGGCCAGGTAGGCCGCGGTGCCGAGTATCACGCTCGCCGAGGTCGTCTTTGCGGCCGCGACGGCGCGCACCAGGCCGAAGTCGGCGATTTTGACCTCACCGGAGTCGGAGATCAGCACATTCTCCGGTTTGATATCGCGATGGATCAGTCCCGCCGAATGCGCGACACCGATCGCGGCCAGCAACGGCTCGGCGACCGCACGCACCGCGTGCGGGGGCATCGGACCGCGCTCGCGCAAGAGTTCACGCAGCGTGCCGCCCTCGACTAATTCCATGATCAGGAACGGGTGTTCGCCGTCCACGCCCTGGTCGTAGACGGCGACCAGGGATGGGTGCTTGAGCTTGGCGACCGCGCGCGCCTCGAATTCGAATCGGGACAGGAACTGCGGATCGGCGGCGAACTTCGGATCCATCACCTTGATGGCGACCGGGCGGTCCAGCCGGGTATCCACGCCTCGGAAGACCATCGACATCCCGCCCCGCGCGATCGGCGCGTCGATGCGGTAGCGCCCCTCCAGGATTTGCCCGATCAAGTGATGTCCTCCGGCTTTCACAAAGTTCGCACCCCTCGCTCAGTGCGAGACAGGCGATCGACCGCTTCGTGCGGCCCGTCCACGATGGTATCGGCGATCGCCGCCCGGGTGTCTCACGCCGTGCGGCGCGGGACCGTCTACCGTTATCCGCGTGAGTGCATTTCCTTGCAGTGATGATGTTCTTCCTGAGTCGGTGGCGGTGATCCCGCTGCCCGAGGTGGCCGACAAACTCGGGCTCGTGGTGACCCGGGTGCATCAGATGCTGCGCGACCATCAGCTGCTCGCGGTGCGCCGCGACGGCGTAGCGGGCGTGCCCGAGCGATTCTTCGACGATACCGGTGCGATCGTGAAGTCGCTGCCGGGCCTGATCACCGTCATGAAAGACGCCAAGTACACCGACGAGGAGATCCTGGAGTGGATCTTCACCGACGACGCCAGCCTGCCGGGTAAGCCCGTCGACGCATTGCACGGCCCGCTGGCGCGCGAGGTACTGCGCCGCGCCGCGGCGGAGCCCTTCTGATTATTCGGCCGCGCGGGCGCGGTCGCTGCTAAGGCTCGCTCCGTGGCGGTTGCGTGGACGCTGATCCTGCGGGGTCAGAGCCGAGCGCGGTGCAGCGTTGCGGTGGCGAACTCGGCTGCGGCAATCCGCAGCCTGCGGTGGCGGGGGACCACCGCGCGCCCCGCGAAAACCGCGTAGTCGGCGTCCTCGATGCGTTCGAGGATGCCCGCGTAGAGAGTGCTCGCGGTGCGGATGGCGGGGCGGACTCGGGGGTCGAGCAGGTCGATGCCCGGGTTGGCGATGCGGTAGAGGTCACGGTTGATCGCGATCAGATGTGCCAGCGCGCGGCGGACCCGTTGATCGGTGTGTCCGGTGCGGCGGCAGTGGGCCAGTAGGTCCGCGTGCACGCCGAAGGCGGCCAGTTCGTCGGCGGGGAGGTAGATACGGCCGCGGTCCAGGTCTTCGGCGATATCGCGGAGGAAGTTGGTGAGCTGGAATGCCTCGCCGAGCGCCGCGGCGGCGGGTTCGGCCTCGGCCACCGGTACGACCGTGCCGAGTACCGGCAGCAGCTGCAATCCGATTGCGGCCGCGGAACCGCGCATATATTCGCGCAGGTCGGTCATGGTGGCATAGCTGGCCTGGAAGTGCGCGGTGCCGGGCACATCCATCCGCATGGAGTCCAGGAAGGTCCAGAAGTGCTGGGGCGCAATGTCATAGCGTCGACTGGTGTCGGCCAGCGCAATCAGTACGCTAGTGCGTTCGACGGGTCCGTGCCCCGCTCGCACGCCTTGCTCCAGTGCCACGCGCAACTGCTTCTCGACCAGATCCAGTTCACCCGCCGGGCCGTGCTCGGCGTCGAGCGTCGGGTGATCGACGATATCGTCGACGATCCGCGCGAACGCGTACAGCGCGTGCACGGCGGGTCTTCGTGGCGCGGCGAGCAGTCGGGTGGCCAGGAAGTATGTGCGGCCGTGCGCGGCGGCGATTTCGCGGCAGACGCGGTACGCCGCGGCCAGTTCGGCATCGCGCGCGATACCGGCGGATAGCTCGACCTCGGTCATGACCGGGTGACGGCGACCGGATCGCTCTCCGGTGGGGTGGCGCGCAATCGCAGTGGGTCCACGGTCCGCAGCGACAGCGCCGCCACCACGGCAGCGAAGGTGGCCGCGGTGACATGCCAGAAGCTGTAGAGCCCGATCGAGCCGTCCGGCTGGAAGACCAGCATCAACCAGGTGCACAGTCCGACCAGCACCATCAGCGTCGTGGTCGACAGCGCGAATCCCGCGGCCAGCGCCAGCGGCCAGGAGTAATACCAGGGCAGTGCGGCGGGCGAGAGGATGACGATGGCGACGAAGGCGATCAGGATGCCGAAGACCGCTTCGCGCTCGCTGTGCCGGAAGCGCCACCAGGTCCAGGCCAGCACGGCGACGAGGGCCACCGCACAGAGCGCGCGGGTCACCACCAGCACCGGATCCATTGCGAACGGCGTCACCCACCGCACCATATGCGCCATGATCGTCGGCAGCGAGAGCCAGTTGATGATCTTCTTCGAGCCCGAGAGCGCGGTCAGCCAGCCGATGCCGACACCGGCGATGGCCGAGGCAGCCACGAACACCGCCGCGAAGACGCTCAATCCGAGTCCGGCGATCTTGGCGAACATCAGCGCCGGATGCGGCACTTCCACGCTCGGTCGCGCGGGTTCGGCGGCGTCCTCGACGTGCTGGGGCACACCCGGTGATTGCCCGGCGCGTTGCAGCGCGCGGCGTTCGCGTTCGTGCAGCATCCAGATCCACACCAGGAACGGCAGCGCGACGCCCGCGGTCGCCTTGATGGCGACGCCGATCGCGACGACCACGATGCCTGCCACATGATGGCGCTCGAGCACCAGCGCGATACCGGCGCACATCAGCCCGACCATGAGCATTTCGTTGTGCACGCCGCCGATGAGGTGGATCAGCACCAGCGGATTGAGCACCGCCAGCCACAGCGCGACGGTCGGCTTACCGCCGAGATGTTTGGTCAGATACGGCACCGCCCACATCATCAGCGCCAGACCGGGCAGCATGACCAGCCGCAGCGCGATGGTGCCCGCGACCACGTTATCGCCGGTGATCGCGGTGATGGCGCGGCCGAGCAGCAGGAAGATCGGGCCGTAGGGTGCGGTCGTCGCGGTCCAGACCGGGCTCACATTGTCCAGCAGCACACCGGGATTGGCGACCGGCGGGGATACATAGGGATCGAAGCCGTCGCGCAGCAGCGCGCCCTGTGCCAGATACGAATACGCGTCGCGGCTGAACATCGGCACCGCGAACAACAGCGGGAAGATCCAGATGCCGACGATCGCGCGCAATTCGTTCAGTGTGACTCCGGCATCGGGCCGGTCGCCGAATCCGATCGTGGTGCGGCCCAACCGCACCCACGCGGTGATCATCAGCAGCACCCCGACCCAGATGACCATGGTCGACAGCACATAGCCGTGCCCGAAGCGCAGCCAGGACAGATGCATCGACTCGAGCAGCGGATCGCGTTTGCGGACGCTGCCGGCCCCGAATCCACCAAAGGTGATCATCAGCGCGCCGAAGAAGCCGAGCAGCGCCGAATGGCCCTCGGGGCTGCGGGCGAAATCCGCGGAGGTCCGCATCCAGGTGCGGAATCCGGGCTCGGCGGCGGGCGGGGTGGCGCGCCGCGCCGGAGTGCTCGATGGGCGCGCCTCGGCTTCGGTCGCGGTGCTCGCGTCGTCGGTGGGCGCGGGAGCCGTCGTCTCAGGGGGATGCATGTGGTGTCGGTCCCCCCGGGGTGTGGTCGGCGGTCGCAACCGCTGGTGATTGGGTCGGCCGTTAGTTTATCGGCTTGCCGGGAACACTATCCCGCTGGTGCTCGGGGATTCATCCCGAGCGGGCCGCGCGGCACCGGTGATCCGGTTTGCCGCCAGTTTTCCGGACAGCAGCGTGGTCGGCACGCCGACACCCGGAGTGGTGCCACAACCAGCGATAACCACATTGTCGCTGCCGCCGGAGAAATTGCGCGGCCGAAACGGTCCGGTCTGCCGGAACAGATGTGCGGCGGAGAAGGGTGTGCCCGCCAGCATGCCTTGGTCGCGCCAGGTGCCGGGTGTGTCGAGGTGGTCGACGGTGAAATGTTCGGCGATGCCGTGATAGCCACGCGCTTCCAGGACGTCGAGGAGTTCGCGCAGGTAGGAGGGGCCGAGCCGGTTCCAGTCCAGCGGTGCGGCATCGAGGTTCGGGCAGGGGGCGAGCAGGGAGAACGGTTCGTATCTGCCGTCCGCGCGGTCGATGTAGAGGGTCGGATCGGTGAGTGCGGGCCGGGTGAGCAGCAGCGATGGGTCGCTCATCAGACGGCCCCGACCCGGCCGCGCGGCAATCTCGTCGAAGGTGCGAGCCCAGGCGTCGCCGAAATCGATGGTGTGGTGGGCCTGGATCGGCCAGGTCTGCGCGATTGCCACCGGGATGGTGCCGTGTGCGACGACGGCCGACGGGGCGGCGCGCAGTCGGCGGCGACGGCGCACGCCGAATTGTTCGAATGAGCCGAGGTCGGCGGTGAGAACCACGGCGTCGCTGTCGAAACCGCGGCCGTCGGCGGTATGGACCTTGCTGGCCCGGTGGTTCACATACTCGATACCGGTGACCTCGGTATTCAGCTCCAATGTGCCGCCTGCCGCGGTAAAGGCGTCGGCGAGCGCGGCGGTGACGGCGCGCATACCGCCTTCGGGGAAGTAGACGCCGAGCGAGGTGTCCATATGCGGGATCGCGCCGTAGACGGCGAGCGCCTTCGCGGGGGCCATGCCCGCGTACAGGGCCTGGAAGGTGAACAGCCGGGCCAGCCGTGGATCGTGCAGGAACCGGCCGACGCGCGGGCCGAGTCTGCCGAATCCGCCCAGGCGAACGAGTGCCGCGAGTGCTCGGCGTTTGGCCGGGTAGCGGACCATATCGACCGGCGAATCGAAGTTCGTATCCATGAACTCGCCGAATTCGGCCTCGTAGATCCGCGCCAGCCAGGCCCGCAGCCGTCGGTAGCGCAGCGCCTCGGCATCGCCGCACCCGCGGGCCACCTCGATGGCCATCGCCTCGGGATCGGCGAAGACCCGCAGCGTGGAGTCGTCGGCGAAGCGGGCGTGATAGCTCGGAGCGAGTTGGTGGATGCGCAGCGGCGGGGTGCAGGTTTCGCGGGTCTTGCCGACGGCCGCGAGTGCGTCGTCGATCAGCTCCGGCAAGGTGAGTACCGTTGCGCCGGAGTCGATTTCGTAGTCGGGGCCGCGATACAGCCCGACTCGGCCGCCGGGATGGTCGGCGCGCTCGAGCAGGGTGACGGTGCGCCCCGCGCCGGTCAGATACAGCGCCGCGGCGAGCCCGGAGAGGCCGGCGCCCACCACCACGACGCGATCGGTCGGTCCCACAACGGTTTTCATGAAGAACTCCTCGCGATTCGTCGCTAGTGCGTGCGACTCGTCGCGGCCAGGGCCATGGCGCGCAACCGCTCCTTGGCGGCAGGCGTCGCGGTACTGGATGCCAGTGCGGCCAGACCCTGTTCGGTGAGTTCGGTGATGCGGCGCTCCACCTCATCGACCGCGCCGAGGTCGGTGATCACCCTGCGTAGGTGTTCGACCTGGTCCGCGGTCAGATCGGTACCGATGCTGGTGCGCAGCAGGGCGGCGGCGGCCGGGTCGGTGACGTCCGCCCGCTGTAGCGCCTCGGCGACCAGCACGGTGCGCTTGCCCTCGCGCAGGTCATCGCCGGACGGTTTGCCGGTGACCGCGGGATCGCCGAAGACGCCGAGCAGATCGTCGCGCAACTGGAAGGCGATGCCGATATCGGTGCCGAAGGTGCGGTAGGCCTCGATCAGCCGCGGATCGGCGTCCGCGAGTGCGGCACCCAAGTGCAGGGGGCGTTCCACGGTGTAGGCGGCCGTCTTGTACCGGTTGATGCGCAGTGCTGCCGTGACCGATTCGTCGCCCGCCGATTCGCCGTGGATATCGAGCAGTTGCCCGCCCAACACCTCGGTGCGCATCAGCGCCCAGACCGGTGCGAACCGGGCGATGGCTGCGGCGTCGAGTCCGGCGGCGTGCACCAGGTCATCGGCCCAGGCCAGCGCCAGATCGCCGATCAGGATGGCGACGCTGGTGCCGAAGTGTTCGGAATCACCGGCCCAGCCGCGGTCGCGATGGCGCTGTTCGAAGTCGACGTGCACGGTGGGGAAGCGGCGGCGGGTCCGCGATGAGTCGATGATGTCGTCGTGGATCAGCGCGCAGGCCTGTACCAATTCGAGTGCGGCACAGGCGTTCAGGACCGCGGTGGCGGCCGGGCCGGTGGGGTCGCCGCCCGCGCCGAGCCAGCCGGTCCACGCGAAGGCCGGTCTGGTCCGTTTGCCGCCGCGCAGTACGAATTGCTCCAGCGCGTCGGCGGCCTGGACGAAGACCGGACCGAGCGGTTCGACCGCGGGCCGCCGGGTCAGGAAGAAGGCTTTGAGGGCGTCCTCGACCGCCGCGACGAATCCGGGGGTGCCCGGCGTCGGCAGTGGGTTCGCGGGCGGGGTGCTCCGAGGCGTCTGGATACCGGTTCCGGCGGACAGGGGAGCCTCCAAGGTCGTGCGGGTGTGGGGCGCGGTGGATCATGGCGCTATAGGTGCTTCGGTGCCGGGCGCGGACGGTCGCGCGTGTCCCCCGGCGATGGCGAACGTGTCGCCTGGTCGCAGAATACGCGTTCGGTCGCGACGACCCGAAAGGGCCGTGACCGGCCACCACTACACTGGACCGGTGACTTTCGATAACGTGCGGGGACGTTCGACCCCTGGCCGACCGTCGCCGACGCCACCGATCGTCTCGGGAACACCCTCGGTCGTACAGAGTCTGCGGACCCATTCGGGGGGTTCCGTGCCCTTCTCGGTGGAGTTCAATCCGCCGCGTGACGCCGCGGGCGAGGCGCGGCTGTGGCGGGCCGCGCGCACCTTCGAGCGCATGCATCCGGCCTTCGTCTCGATGACCTACGGTGCGGGCGGCAGCACCCGCGACCGCACCGTGCGGATCACCGGCGCACTGGCCCAGGAGACCACCCTGCTGCCGGTGGCGCATCTGACCGCGGTCGAGCACAGCGTCGCCGAACTGCGCTCGCTGGTCGGCGCGTATGCCGATTCGGGTATCCGCAATATCCTGGTGCTGCGCGGCGACCCGCCCGGCGATCCGCTCGGCGAATGGCGCAAACATCCCGAGGGTGTCGCCTATGCCGAGGAACTGGTCCGCATCGTCCGTGATCTCGGCGACTTCCATGTCGGCGTCGCCTCGTTCCCGCAGGGGCACCACCGCTCGCCGGATCTGGAGCACGACACCGCGTATCTGGCCGCGAAACTGCGTGCGGGCGCAGAGTATTCGATCACCCAGATGTTCTTCGACGTCGAACACTACCTGCGCCTGCGCGATCGCCTCGCGGCCTTCGATGCGGTCGAGGGCGCGAAGCCGATCATCCCGGAGCTGATGCCCATCACGTCCCTGCGCACCGTCGCGCGCGCCGAGGAGCTGTGCGGCCGTCCGCTTCCCGCCGCGGTCGTGGAGCGTTTGCGCAAGGCCGCGGGCAATGGCCCGGAGGAGAACGCGGCCGCGGTCCGTGCGGTCGGCATCGAAATCGCCACGGAGATGGGCCAGCGGCTCATCGATGAGGGTGCGCCGTGCCTGCACTTCATCACACTGAACTTCGCCAAGGCCACCGGTGAGGTCCTCACGAACCTCGGCTATGGCGTAACCGCCGCCCCGGGGCTTTTGCCGGTCGTTGGCGCCGCACCTGTGGCGTCGCGGACCGACAGCTAGGTAGATAGTCGGGTGCTGGGCGCGCCCGACGAGTTGGTTTTACCCATCCCGCAGCCCCGGTACTGCTCGAGGACCGGGGCTGCGGCATGAGGTCAGGCGGCCCGCGCCGACCGTAGACCCCAGGCGTCGGCGAGGAGCCGATGGGATTCGAGACGGTCCTCATGGCGGTGGGTGACGCTGGTGACGAGGAGTTCGTTGGCGCCGGTGACTCGTTGCAGGGCCTGCAGGCGTTCCACGACGGTGCGCGGGCTGCCGACGAACTGGGTGGCGATGCGGTCGTCGACCAGACGGCGCTGTTGCGGGGTCAGCGGGGTGGCGGTGTCCGGGTCGAGGAAGTCGGTCGCGCCGGTGCCGCTGCGGATGCTGTGCACCCAATGGCCGTAGGTGGCGGCCAGATGCTGGGCGCGGGCGTCATCGGGGGCGACGACCACATCCGCGGAGATCACCACATAGGGCTCGGCGAGATCGACCGAGGGCCGGAAGGCCGCTCGGTAGGCAGCCACCGCGTCCAGGGCGGTGCCGGGGGAGACGTGGTAGGCCGCGGCGAACGGGAGGCCGAGTTTGCCCGCCAGTTCGGCGCTTTCGCTGGCCGAACTGCCGAACAGCCACAGCTCGACCTGTGCGCCCTCACCCGGAACCGCATGCAGCGCAATGCCTTCGGTGCTCCGGTAGGTGCCGTTGAGTAGCGCCCGCACCTCATCGACCTGGTCCGGGAAGTCCAGCGCCTGTGCGCTCTGCTGTTGCAGTGCGCCGAGCGCGGCGATGAACCTCGACTTATCGGTGATCCGTCCCGGATCGAATGGCGGCGGAACCACCACGCCGTCCCGGACCTCGGTGCGGCCGGTCACGGCATCGACGACCGGGTGACCGTCCTTCTGCTGGGCGGGCTGTGCGCCGAATTGGGTGCGGCGATGTCCGGATCGGCCGAGGCCGAGGTCGAGTCGGCCCGGATAGATGGCATCGATGGTGCCGAACGCCTCCACGATCGATGCCGAGGTGTGATGGCCGACCTGGACCGCCGCCGAGCCGACCCGAATGCGCGTGGTGGCCGCGGCGACCAGACCGATCAGCGTAATCGAGGACGAACTCGCCACCGAGACGAAATGATGTTCGGCCAGCCAATAGCGGTGGTAGCCCCACTGTTCGGCGTGCTGGGCCAGATCGATGGTGTTGCGCAGCGCCTGCTGTGCGGTCGATCCGGCGCTGATCGGGGCGAGGTCGAGGATGGAAAGGGGGATCGTCATGCGGACCGTCCTGGACGCGGATGCTGTTCTCCCGCTTCGATGGCGACCCGCAGCCGGTTCTCGGCGGGTGCCAGCGGGCAGGTGGCGAAATCGGTGAAGGCGCACGGCAGATTGGCCGCTCGGTTGAAGTCGAGGCGCACGGTGCCGTCCGCATCGGGGGCCGGTACGGCGAGCGAGCGGGCCGCCGGATAGGTGGTGACGCCGCTGGTGGCGTCGGTGAACAGCACCCGCAGGCCGGTCGGCTCGCCGAAGGCGATGACGCGCTCGGTGGCCTCGCCGATGGTGAATTCGATGGTGCCCGAGGCGGTGTGGTGATGTTCGAGACCGTCGACGACGGCGGCGGTGGTGATCGTGCGCGACTCGTCGAACGGTTCGAAGCGCCCGTCGACCACCCAGCGCGGATCGGGGGCGTACGCGGGAATTCCCTCGAAGCTCAGCAGCGTCGGCGCGGCCGGATCGTGCACGCGCACGGCGTGCCGGCCGGTGCGGCGGATCACCTCGAGTACCCGATTCTCGTGCAGCACACTGAGTCCCGGCGCGCCCTCGGTCGGTGCGACGATCTGCACGCCCGCGATACCGCTGCCATCGAACTCCAGCCGGTCGGCGGGTTGGGCGGTGATGAACACCTTGTCATCGGTGACCCACCAGGTGCCGGGTACGTCCGGAAGGTGCTCGGGTTGGTCGGTGAGCCAATGCAATCCGGTCAGGCTCAGGAAGCCGTGCGGATCGCGCAGCTGATCCTCCCTGGCGGTGTGCCAATGCGCCCACTCGGTTTCGAAAAGACTGGTGATGCTGGTCGTCATGATGCGCTGGCTCCTTCGAGTATGCAATTGCGATGGGGGTGGCGTAGGCCGAGGTGGTCGCGCAGGGTGGTGCCGGTGTATTCGGTCCGGAAACTGCCGCGCGCACTTCATCGGGCCGCCCCCGATGCGGTGGCGTGCGGTGTGGGAATGGCCGACAGCAATTCGCGGGTGTACTCGTGCTGCGGGTTGTCGAAAATGTCGGCGGTGGAACCGGATTCGACGATGCGGCCGTGGCGCATCACCGCGACGCGGTCGCTGATGCGGCGCACCACGGCGAGGTCGTGGGAGATGAACAGGTAGCTCAGTCCGAGTTCGGTTTGCAGACGGTCCAGCAGTTCCAGGATCTGGGCCTGCACCGAGGCGTCGAGCGCGGAGACCGGTTCGTCGAGCACCAGCAGGTCCGGGTGCAGGGCGAGGGCGCGGGCGATGGCGACGCGTTGGCGTTGTCCGCCGGATAATTCCGCGGGGCGGCGCTGCGCGAAGTGCTCCGGCAGCGCGACCTGGCCGAGCAGTTCGCGGACCCGTGCCTGCCTGGCCTTGCGGTCACCGACTGCATAGGCCCGCAGTGGTTCCTCGATGATCGAGCCGATCCGCCAACGCGGATCCAGTGAGCCGTAGGGATTCTGGTAGACCACCTGGAAGCGTTGGCGCAGCGCGCGCAGCCGTCCGCCCTGCACCGTGGTCAGATCGTGTCCGTCGAAGGTGACCACACCGCTGTCGGGTTCGGTGAGCCGCAGGGCGATTCGCGCGGTGGTCGACTTGCCGGAGCCGGATTCGCCGACCAGCGAGAGGGTTTCGCCACGCCCGAGTTCGAATCCGACGCCCGCGACCGCGGTCACCGCATCACCGGCCTGTGCGCGAAAGCGCTTGTGCACATCGCGAACCGTCAGCAGCGGTGGCCCGGCGCTGACGCGCGGTGCACGGAAGCCGTCGAATGGGGCCAGGCTGGGCGAGGCCGCGAGCAGTCGCTTCGTATACGGATGCCGGGGCTCGGCGAGCACCGTGGCCGTCGGACCGGTTTCGACGATCTCCCCGCCGCTGAGCACCACGAGGCGATCGGCTCGTTCGGCGGCGATCGCGAGATCGTGGGTGATCAGCAGCACTGCTGTGCCCCTTGCCGCGGTCTGGGCGGCGAGTTTGTCCAGCACCCGCCGTGCCACCGTGGCGTCGAGCGCGCTGGTCGGCTCATCGGCGATGACCAACTCCGGTCCGGCGATCAGCGCTGCCGCGATCAATACCCGTTGCCGCTGGCCACCGGATAATTCGTGCGGATACTGTGCGGCCCGCAATTCCGGTCGGTCCAGTCCGGCCTCGGCGAGCAGTTCGACTGCCCGCGCGGCCGCGTCGCGCCGATCGGCCAGCCCGTGGACCAGCAGCGCTTCGGCGACCTGAGCACCGACGCGGCGCACCGGATTGAGTGACAACCCGGGATCCTGGGGCACGAATCCGATGCGCGCACCGCGAATGCGCCGCAGCGCACGCTCGGATGCGGTGTCCACCTTTTCTCCGTCGAAAGTGATGGTCCCGCCGGTGATCTCGGCATTCGGTCCGAGCAGGCCGATCACCGATTGCGCGAGCGTCGACTTGCCGGAACCGGATTCGCCGACAAGTGCAACGACTTCGCCGCGGGCGACGGTGAGGGAAACGTCTGCCAGGGCGGTGACGGTGCCGCTGTCGGAGCGATAGCGAACGTATAGGCCCTCGATGCCGAGCAAATCCGACCGTGAGTCCGCGGTGGTATCGGCGCGGTCCGCGACCTCGGCGGCTGTGCTGCGCTCACTCATGCGCGGTGACTCCTTCCGGCGGCCCGGCCGAGGCGTTGGGCCGAGAGAACGACGGCAATGATGACCAGGCCGGGCAGGGTGGTCAGCCACCAGGCGGTGGCGAGGTAGTTGCGGCCCTCGGAGATCAGCGAACCCCATTCGGGTGTCGGCGGTTTCGCGCCGTAGCCGAGGAAGCTCAGTGCGGAGACGGCCAGCACCGCCATGCCGAATTCGACCGCGGCGAGGGCGAGAACGGGCTGATAGGAGTTCGGCAGGACGTGGCGGGCGAGCACCGTGTACCAGCGAACGCCGGACGCGTGTGCGGCCTCCACATAGGGCGCCTGGCGCACGCGCAGCACCTCCGAGCGCATTACCCTGGCGAAGTTGGCGATGAGCGAAACACCCACCGCGACGGCCACATTCCGGGTGCCGAAGCCGAGCGCGGTGACCAGGGCCAGTGATAGCAACAGCGACGGAATCGATAGCAGCACATCGACGAATCGCATGATGACGGTGTCGACGATGCCGCCGATCGACCCGGACAACAGCCCGAGAATCGAACCGGCGACCAGTGCGATGGCGACCGCCGAGAGGGTGGCGGTGAGCGAGAGCCCCGCGCCGTGCACCGTCCGGGTGTACAGATCGCGCCCGAGATTGTCGGTGCCGAACCAGTGCTCGGCGCTCGGCCCCTGGAACTTCTGTGCGGGTACGCCGGTCAGCGGGTCACCACTGGCGAATACCGAAGGGAACAGCGCCCAGCCGAGTGCCAGCGCGGCCACGGCACTCGACAGCACGACTATGGCATTGCCACGCAGCGACTTCCACCGCAGCAAAGGCCGCCGTAGCCGGGGTAGCGCGACACGCTTCGGCTCATCGATGACGTCAACCATGATCGGCCACCTGCGGTCGAAGGTCGGCGGGCAGCCACGAGCCGAGCGCGAGGAGGCCGGCGCTGTCGCGCGTTGCGGTGGTTCGGTCGCGTGGCACATGGCGAACGAATGCCTCAGGCATGCACGACCACCTCCTGTGCGGTATCGGTATCGGCGGTCTCGGAATCGGTTGTCCTACTGCGGGAGCGTCCGGCTATGCGCGGATCGAGCAGCGGATACAGCAGGTCCACCGCCAGATTCACGGTGACGAATACGGTCGAGGTCAGCAGCACGATGCCCTGTACGACCGGAATGTCCTGGGCGAGTACGGAGGTCTGGGTGAGCCGCCCGACACCCTGGCGGGCGAAGACGGTCTCGACCACTACCGAACCGGCGAGCATATTGCCGACCAGCACTCCGGCGATGGTGAAGGTGGGCACGCTGGCGGGCCGCAGCACGTGTTTGCGCAGCACCCAGGAGCGCGAACCGCCCTTGGCCAGCGCCACATCGACGAAGGGCTGCCGCCAGGTCGATTCGAGTCCGGCCGTCAGCACCTGCGCGATGACCGCGCCGATCGGGATCGCGAGGGTCAGCGCGGGCAGCACCGTGCCCTTGGCACCGTGACCGCCGAATGCCGGGGCCAGGTGCCAGCGGAACGAGAACAGCTGCAGCAGTAGCAGTCCCGTCCAGAAGGTCGGCACCGAAACGCCGAGCGAGGGGACCGAGCTCAGCGCGTTGCGCAACCACGGACGACGGGTGTAGGTGGCCGCGAACGCCAGGCCGACCCCGCCGATCACGGCGAAGAGCAGGGCGAGCCCGGCCAATCCGAGGGTGTTGGGCACCGCGTCACCGAGCGCGCGGGTGACCGGCTGGCCGGTGCTGATGGAGTGCCCGAGGTCGCCGGTCGCCGCGTTCGTCAGCGCGGTCCAATACTGCTCCCACAGGGGACGATCCAGTCCATAGCGCGCCTGCAGTTCGGCGATCGCGGCCTTATCGATCGGGGTGCCAGCACCCGCACCGTCGGCCGCGATGGAGACCGGATCGGCGGGCAGCAGGTACAGCACCACGAACGAGATGGTGAAGGCCGCCCACAGCACCCATACCGCCTGCAGTACCCGGACAACGACATACCGAGCCATGACTACCGCCCGCTCAACCAGGCATCGAAGAACTGCAGCCGGGCCGAGGCCTCGAACTTCAGATCCCGCACGCTCTGCGCCGCGCCGATGGCCTGGGACAGTTCGACCGTCGGAATCCACAGCCCCGCATCGAGTACCGCCTGTTGGGCGGTGCGGATCAGCGCGGTGCGTGCTGCGGCATCGGAAGCGCTGAGCTGACCGTCGAGCACGTCATCCAGCGCCGGAATGCGTTCGCGGGCATTGAGATTGCGACCGTCGATGCTGAAGGAGGTGCGCAGGATGTCACCGTCGGCGCGGGTGGTGTTGTAGTAGGTGGTGTCGAAATCCTTGACGTTCTGTCGGGCCGTGCTCTCCGGGCCCGACACCAGATCCAGCTTCAGCTCGACACCGATCTGGCGCAGCTGCTGCTGTACCAGCTCCAGAATTGCCTGGTTGCCCGCGAACGCCTGACTGAAGAGCACCGAGAAGGACAGACGCTCACCATTCTTCGCGCGAATGCCGTCACCGCCGGGCGTCCAGCCGGCCTGGTCGAGGATGCCGCGCGCCTTGGCCGGGTCGTAGGCCAGCCGCGTCGAAAGATCCTGGTAGCCGGGCGTGCTGCTGGCCAGTGTGCTGGTGGCGGGTTTGAACTGCGGACCGAGTACGGTGTCCACCAGTTGTTTCCGGTCGATCGCTGGCAGCAGCGCCTGGCGCACCGCGGCATCGCGCAGCGGGCCGCGGGTCACATTGGTCTGGAAGCCGAATGGCACACCGGGATTCGCGGTGCTCAGCACCCGACCGCTCGCCGCCTCGATCTGCGGCGCGTCCTGCGGCAGCGCGTCGCTGACCGCGTCGAGCTGGCCGGAGATGAGACTGCCGGTGCGCACACCGGATTCGGGCACGACCGTGAATTCGATCTTGTCGAGGTAGGCCTCGCCCTGATGGGCGAAGACCGCCGACCCCCAGTTGTACCCGGCGCGTTTGGCCAGGGTCGCCGAGGCGTCCTGCCGCCAGGACGCATAGGTGAACGGGCCGCTGCCGACATTGTCGCCCAGGCAGCGCTGATCGGCGGGTTCGGCCGTGGTGGCATCGCCTTGAATGCCGAGTTGAGCTGTCGAGGATGCCTGCAGGAACTGGGCATTGGGCTTGCTGAATTCGACCCGTGCGGTCAGCTTGTCGACCGCGGTCGTTGCGACATAGTTGGTGAGATAGCTGGAGCCGAGCGGGGTTTTGACCGCGCCCAGTTTGATCACCGAATCGAAGGTGTTCCGCACCGAATCCGCGGTGAGTGGTGTGCCATCGCTGAAGGTGACGCCATCGGCCAGGTGGAAGGTGAATACCTTGGCGTCGGGTGAGATCTCCCAGCTCTTGGCCAGCCAGGGCTTGATCTCACCGGTCTTGGGATCCTGATCGGTCAGCGAATCGACGATCTGACGGGTCACATACAGCGTCTGGTTGGTGCCGGCCTGCGCCGGATCCGAGCAGGTCGGGGCCTGAGAGAGGCCGTAACGCAAGGTCCCGCCCGGCTTCGGCGGTCCCGCGTCGGCGCCGCCCGAGGCCGAATCGCTGCCGCAGGCGGCCAGACTCGCGGCCGCGGTGACGGCGGCGGCCACGGCCGCGATGCGATGGCGGGGACGGATCACTGTGGTACTCCCGATGCTTCGGTGCGGACGAGTTCGCCGCGGGAATCGATGTCGTATTCGGTGCTGGGACGCCCGGCACCACCGCCGTTGCTGGCCAGCGGCCTACTCGGAATGCGGCGGCGCAGTTCGGGCGCCACCTCGGCCTGGAAGAGTTCGAGGCTGTCGCGATGTTCGGCCTCGGTGCGGCCGTCGCGTTCGGCGGACAGATGGATCACCTCGTGCCCGAAGGCCTCGTGCTGGCGGCCCACCTTGTCGATCACCTGCTCCGGACTGCCGACCAATGCCGAACTGCGCGCGACGAAATCGTCGAGGGTCTCGAAGACGATCGGCAGGCCGAGCTTGCGCGCCAGCGCCAGTCGTGCCTCGAAGATAGGGCGGTATCCGTCGAGGGCCTGCTGCGACGTGCGTGCCACGTGGAATCCGGCGGTACCCGCGCCGACCAGGGCGTCGGCCGGATCGTGCCCGTAGTGCTCCCAGCGCTCCCGATAGTGGCGCACCAGTTCGGCATACGGCTCGATCGGATTGGTGACATTGGCCGAGAACAGTGGATCACCATGGCGCGCCGCGAGTTCCACCGAATCGCGACTGGTCGCACTGCCGTGCCAGATCCGGATGCGCGGCTGCCACGGCCGCGGCAGGGCCTTGGCCTCGACCAGGTCCGGACGGAACCGACCCGACCAGGTCACGCTGTCGCTGTCCCATAGCGCCCGAAACAGTTCGTAGCCTTCGCGATTGCGATCCCACTGGTCCTCGGTGGTGACGTGGTACAGCTTTGCCTGCGCCGCGCCATTGCCCTTGCCGATGATCAGTTCGAGGCGACCGCCGGAGAGGTTGTCCAGAGTCGAGTAGTCCTCGAACGCGCGCACCGGATCCAGCAGACTCAGCGTGGTGACCGCGGTGAACAGGCTGATCCGGGAGGTGACCGCGGCAATGTGGGACAGGATCACCGGCGGCGCGGCCGAAAGGAACGGATCCTCGTGCCGCTCACCGACGGCGAACCCGTCGTAGCCGAGTTCCTCGGCGAGACGAGCCTGCTCGATGACATTGGTGAGTCGTGCCCTGGTCTCCGGCAGTCGTCCGGTGCTCGGGTCGGGTACTCGGGTGACGAGGGTGAACAGCAGGAATTTCATGCGGGATCACGACTTCTTCGGTAGGCCGGGCGGGTTGATCCGCGAGCTCGGCACGGTTTCGGTCTTCAGCCCCCACCGGTCGATGACCTGCTGGTAGGTGCCGGTCTGGATGGCGTTGTTGATGGCCTTGTTGATGGGGCCGATCAGACCGTTGTCCTTCTTGGTGAGCACACCGATCTCGCCCTGCAGCGTCTCACCGGCGCCGGAGAAGGTCGCGACGATCTTGGTCTGATTCGCGGTGGTGCTGTGGTAGATCGCGGACGGATCGGGCCCGATGTAGCCGTCCAGGCGCTGCGAGGCCAGCGCCAGGTAGTAGTCGGTGACCTGCTGGAAGTAGGCGATATCGATCGCGGGCAGACCCTCGGCGATGTTCTGCTCGTTCCACTTCACCAGCAGCTGTTCCTGATTGGTGCCGCTGCCGACGCCGATCCGCTTACCCGCCAGGCTCTTACGATCCTGGTAGTCGAGTGTGCTCTGCTTGGGAATCTCCAGTGCGACAGTGTCATTGCGATAGGTGGCGAAGTCGTATTTCTCCTTACGCTCCTCGGTCACGGTGACGTTGGAGATGAACACATCCGCCTCGCCGGAGTCGACCCGCACGAAGTTCTGCGACCAATCGGCCACCTGCGCAACGAGTTTCAGTCCTAGGATGTCGGCGATGAGGGAGGCGAAATCGACCTCGGACCCGACAATTGTCTTATCGTCGGTGGCGTAGAACCGCAGCGGTGGCGCCGCGCCGCCCGATCCGGTGACCACCAGCGTGCCGCGGTCGCGAATGGCCTGCGGCAGTTCGGCGGCGATGGCATCGACCTTGGGCGCGTGGATCCGGCCGGACTGGCCGGGGGACAGGTCGAAGGTGATGGAACCGGCGGGCTGCGCGGAGTTTTCCGCATCGGGGTCGGTGCCGCAGCCGGTGGCCAGCAACGCGACCGTGGCGGCCAGGCCGACCAGAGCGGTGAGCTTCATTGAATACCTGTTCATCGGGGAGCGCGCACCGCGCTCAGCGGACTCGGGATAGAAATGCGCGGGTGCGCGGGTGCCGGGGGTTGTCGAGTACGGCAGCGGGCGGGCCCTGTTCGACGATCACGCCGCCGTCGAGAAAGACGACGGTGTCGGCCACCTCACGGGCGAAACCGATTTCGTGGGTGACGATCACCAGCGCGGTGCCACCGTCGGCGAGATCGCGGATCACGTCGAGAACTTCGCCGACGAGTTCCGGATCCAGTGCCGAGGTCGGTTCGTCGAACAGGATCACCGGCGGTCGCAGTGCCAACGCCCTGGCAATGGCCACCCGCTGCTGCTGTCCGCCGGACAGCCGCCGCGGATAGGCGTCGGCCAGTTCGCCGATGCCGACCCGGTCCAGCAGTTCCTCGGCCTCGCGCTCGATCTCCTTGCGCGGGCGACCCTGCGCGGAAATCGGTGCGAGCGTGACATTGTCGAGCACCGTCAGGTGCGGGAAGAGATTGAACTGCTGGAAGACGAAGCCGATATGCGAGCGCTGCTTGCGCACCTCGCGATCCGATAGCGCATGCAACCTATTGCGGCGCAGCCGATATCCGATCAGCTCGCCGTCGATGTGCACGGTGCCCGCGTCCAGGGACTCCAGGTGGTTGATCACCCGCAGCAGTGTCGACTTGCCGGAGCCGGACGGGCCGATCACGGTGACCACCTCACCCGCCCGCACCGTCAGGTCGATACCGCGCAGTACTTCGGTGGTGCCGTAGGACTTTCGCACGCCGCGAACCGCGACGGCGGGGGCTTTGTCGACGGTGTCGATCGCTGCGATGACCGGTGCGCTCATCGGGTGGCTCCGCGCGGTGCGGCGGAACCGCTTTCGGCGATTTCGCGCAGCTTGTGCCACACCTGCTGGATCGGCGTCGGTGGCGGTGTCCGGTGCGCGCCCTTGGCATAGTGCCGCTCGATGTAGTACTGCGCCACCGAGAGAATCGTGGTCAGCACGATGTACCAGACCGTCGCGACCATGAGCAGCGGCACCACCCGGCCGTTGCGTCCGTAGATGACCTGGACCTGGTAGAAGAGTTCCGCGATCGCCATTACCGAAACGATCGAGGTGCCCTTGAACAGGCTGATCACCTCATTGGTCGCATTCGGCAGGATCGAGCGCATCGCCTGCGGGACGACGACGGTGCGGAACTGTCGCAGCCGCGGAATCCCGAGTGCCGCGGCGGCCTCCAACTGTCCGGGATCGACCGAGATGAATCCGGCCCGGATGATCTCGGCCGAATATGCGGCCTGATGCAACGCGAGGCCGATGACCGCCGCGGTGAACCCGCTGATCACCCCGTTCACCTCGAAGGTGAGGAATCCGGGGCCGAACGGGATGCCGAGCGAAAGCGTGTTGTAGAGGTAGGCGATGTTGAACCAGAACAGCAGCTGCACGATCAACGGAATCGAGCGGAACGCCCAGATATAGACCCACGAGATCACCCGCAGCACCGGATTATTCGACAACCGGGCGATTGCCAGTGCGGTGCCGATCAGGAATCCGAGTGCCGTACCCCACAGGGTCAGCTCCAAGGTGACCTTCAGCGCCGATAACACCGACTTCGCGGTGAAGTATTTGGCGAAGGTCGACCAATCCCAGCCCGGATTGGTGGCCAGTCCATGGATGAACTGCGCGAGCAGTACCAGCGTGATGGCGCTGATCACCCAGCGCCACGGATGCCAGGCCCTGGCGATCGGCGGTGCGTCGGCGATGGTTATGGCAGTGCCGGGTGCACCCGATGCCACGGCATCAGGCGTCTGGGCAATCGGAACATCCGATAGGGCATCGGATGCAACGGACGCGCTCATGATTTCGGTTCCTCCATCGTTCCCGGCGGAAGCACCCGCACCCGGTGACCGGGGGGTTGCTGCGACGTCGACGAGCCAGGTCTCTCGGTCGCTCTGGATGGTGTGTCCGACGCCGAGCACGGGTCGGTCGGTCTAGCTGAAACATCATGCGAAGCAGGCGAACTCCGGCACAAGGGTACGAATCAGTGTGAGCGCAGATCTTGTCCGAACGGTCGTGAACAGCGATTATCGACCGGGTCGTGCGGTGGATCGCGAGGCTTCGGGTGCGGTCCGACCGGCGATTTTCGCCCAGAGGGGCACCCGGCGTTTCGTCGCGACGGTCGGGTACGGTGCGCGACGCGATGGCGTTGCCAGTCGAAATCAGCGCAGTTCCGGTGGTTTGCTGGAGTACTCTCTGACCTCGTTCGTGCCCGACGATGAGGAGGTTCACGTGACCCTGCTGCGCCGTCTGACCACGCTTACCGCCATCGCGACCGGTGCGGCCGCGCTGACGCTCGCCGCCCCCGGCCTCGCCGTCGCGGTACCTGCGCCGATACCCGGAGCCGCGATCCCAGCGGCGCCCGCGCCGTCCGTCCAAGCCGCACCCGGAGATGCGTTCGGTGCTTACCAAGCCACCGTCGAGGCGCTGCGCGCGTTGGGCATCGACCCGTTCCTGTACCCGGCGGCTGCGGCGTTCTGCTCCAGCAGCAACTCCCTCGGCCTGGTCCCCGCCGTCGCGGGTGCTGTACCCGGGCCGTGGCCCAAGACCACCGTGGCCATTCCGGGACTGGACCTGTCCGCGGTCAAGACGGGCCAAACCCTGTTCACCTTCATGCCCTACGGCGTAGCCCCGGACAGCACGAACGTCTCCGGCATGAACGTCGCCTGGCTGAACCTTGCCAATGGCCGCAGCGGCGTCACCGCCATGGGCCCGATCGCCGACGTCGTCCGAACGATGGTGCCCGCGGAAATCCCTGCCGATATACGACCACTCGCCGAGCGCGCCTTCCAGAACTTCTTCGCCACATTCCCCACCGGAGGCATCCGCGCCGTCCCCGTCGAGACCGGTTCCGGCACCGTCCTGGCCGCGGTGTTCGGCACCGTGGACAACGGCGGCAAGCCCTGCTTCTTCCTCCCGACGGTCGGCATCACCTCGGTGCGCTGAGCCCGCCGACGTCCGACGCAGTTGGGGACCGGGCCGGATGCCGGCCTGGATATAGCGCCAGCTGGTTTCGGGCGTGCGGCTGCCCGATTCCGGGGTTGCTCGAGATCCGGTGGCGGGTCGGTCGGGCATTGCCGCCATGGATTCGGCCTGGTCTCGATCAGTGGGCGGTGTCGAGGTGGCGGGATTTCCAGGTCAATGTGTTCGCGCGGTGAGCGCGGCGCGAGCGGGACCACAGGCGTAGATAGGCGGCGATGGAGACCGGGTGGGCCAGGGCGGCAAGGATATCGGCGCGGGTCAGTGGGCCGCTTTCGAGTGAGCGGGCGAGTAAGCGGCCGGTGACCGCGGCGCTGTAGCCGAGGAGACCGGCGGCGCGCACCCGGCCGTGACCGGCGACGGCGGCCAGCGACGGTACCCAATAGGCCAGTGCTGCAATAGCTCCCACGGCTGCGCCGCCGCCGGTCGTGCCGCCGTAAGCCGACCACAGCCAGCGGGTGTAGCCCGCCTCGAGTTCCGTTGCGTCCCGGTACATTCGGGTCCGGGCGGCGCGACCCGCCGCGACCAGTGCAGTGCGGCGACCGGAACGGCGCAGGGCGCGAGCGATATCCAGATCCTCGGTGGGGCTGGCGGCCACCGCCGCGTGACCGCCGACGGCGTAATAGGCCGTGGCATCGAAGACGAGGAATTGGCCGCAGGCGACCACCGTCGATGGTCGGCGGCCGCGATCGGCGATCTCGATCGGCAGGCTCGCCGCCCACGACCAGCACAGCAGTGGCTGAACCAGCGCCTCGGCGACCGATTCGGCCACCTGGTACGGCCACGGCGATAACAATGCGGCCCGGCTCCGACGCAGTTCGGCGACTGCCGCGGCGATCGCGCGCGGGGCCAGCCGCACATCGGCATCGAGGAATATCAGCACCGCCGCATCCGCCAGCTCGGCCAGCCGAGCACAGGCCGCGGACTTCCCGGTCCAACCCGGTGCGGGTTCGGCCTCGGATCGGATCACCGTGAATCGCGGATCACCCGCGATCGCCGCCACCGCGGCCGCTTCGGTCCCATCACTGGACGCGTCATCGAGGATCAACACCCGCAGCCGCGGCACCCCCACCTGGCCCCGCAGATCATCGATCAGCTCGGGCAGCCGCCGCGCCTCATCGCGCGCCGGAATACAGATCGTCACGGGTTCGAGAACCGCCGTCGGCGCCACCGGCAGCCTGCGCACCGTCGCCCGATTGAACAACGCAATCCCACAACCGATCAGCGCGATTGCCGCACCATACGGCGTCGCGATCGCCAAGCCCTCCTTCAGCGCCTTCGCTGCCGTCATGGCCTTGCCGCCAAGGTGCGTCGAATGACGCCGTCGTCGGGCCGATCAGGCGCGCGCCACGTACTCGCGTTTCGTGTCGACGCGATCCACGCGTCCGGCGGCGTCATGATTCTCGCCTCGAGTGTCCTGGTCACGGTTGTGCCGTCGCGGTGTTCGGCATGGGGTATGCCATGGGCGGGATGCTCGGTCGTGCGTTGCGTTTCACTGCGCGTTGATGGCATCGCAATGCCCGTTCGTGCCGAGATCGCTGCCGCCGACTGCGACGTCTTGATTGTCGTCACAATCGTGCCGCCGTGGCGCTCAGCATCGACCGGGCGTTGGCGTTCGGTATCGAAACAACTGGGTGCGGGGTGAGGAATGTCAGCGGCGTACGAGCGAACGCCGGAGACTGCTCAAGGAGAAGTTGAATTCGGGGGCGCCGGGGGGTGCGGGGTTCCGGTCCATGTAGGCGATGGCGGCGATGATGGCGGCGACGGCAAGGGTGATGCCGCCGACGATTCCGGCCCAGCCCGCGAAGGAGCGGGTATTCGGGTCGGCGTAGCTGACCTCGGCGCGCAGCGTGGAGACATCGCCGGCCGGGAGCTTCCAAGAGACGGTCGAGTCGTCCTCGCGGTTGCCATTGGTTTTGGCGACGCGGGCCGGGAAGGCCACCGTGAACTGCACGTCCGACCCGTGCGGCGGAACGGCTTTCAGGTCGACCCGGCCGTTGAGGCTGACCAGGTCGCCGGTGCGCTGGAACGACAGATTGAACATGCCCTGGGTCTGATCGGAGAGTCCGCCGAGCTGGCCGACCTCGCCGAAGGACAGATCCTCGAAGAACACCTTGCTGCCGACATAACCGTCCTGGCTGTACGGCTCGACCCGCACCTTGGCGGCCAGCGAATCGGGCGCCTTCAGCTGCGGACCCTTGTCATTGGCGTCCGCGGGCACGACCGCGGCCACGATCCGGCCGGAGACCCGGTCATTGGACGACACACCCATCGAAACCTGGACCCGCAAGCAGCCCGCGAGCATGGGCACCAGCATTGCGGCCAGCAGTACTGCCGCCGCTACCCGCACCCTGGTCCGGGGTGAGCGTAGAACCGGGGCATCGGGGATCGCGGTGAGAGGACTCGGCTGCACGGCTCACATCGTGCCAGGCGGTCGACCCCGATTGCTACGCGACGGGCGGAACACGCGTCGGCCGAAGTTTCGGAGCTATCGCGTCCGCACCGTTTCATTCCCCCGAGCCCTGATCAACCGCACCAGCAGCGGTACACCGAGCACTCCCGACCCGACACACCCGTACCACGCCGAATACGGCAGATCGAGGAACACCGCATGGGCCAGCGTCGACCCCAGCCACGTCCACAGAAATACCGCGACCGGCACCAGTGCCTGCGCCGGAATCGGAAACCTGCGCCCCGTGCTGGCCTCTCGCATCCCCACAGTGCCTGTCCCCGCCACGCGGTCCAAGGCGGTCAGTAGCCCTGCCATCACCAGCGCCACCGCGAACCAACCCAGATAGTTCGTATACGGAATTTCATCGAGTCCGGGCAGACCCCGACCGGTGGCGCACCAACTCCATTGACCATCCGCCACCATCTGCGGGTCCAGGAACAGATCCCAGCCCACCGCGCCGACCCCCGTCAGCACAATCCGCCCGACCGTATGCCTTGTCAGCAGGCCAGCCACCACCCACACTGGGTACAGCCCGCCCGTCCAGGCCAGCGCGACCACCAATGGCACACCCGCCACCGCCGGTCCCAACCTGCCGTCGGCGTAGTCATAACAACCGAATGGGAATCCCGTTGCGGTACCGATGATCTCGGCAAGCAGCCCGAGCCCGGAGACGATCACCAGAAATCCCGCGGCATACCGAAACCCGCGCGTCGCCGCCGCGTGCACCAATGCCGTCCCCGCGGAAAGCAGCACCACCACAACGGTCACCCGATCGCGAGCGACGCCCGAGGACAGCGGATAGCCGATCTGCACGAGCACGAGCAGCACCGCGAACCCCGCAGGCACAAGCAATCGTGACGTCCATTGTGAGGACGCCCGCAAACGCGGAATCCGGAGCGCACTTGGGCGGCTCTCGTCGCGGCGGCGCGCACCAGAATCCGCGCCGGACACCTGGTGGGTGATCTCCGAATTCGCTGGGCCGGGCACGTGCACCTCGGGGCGTTCGACCGGCTCCGGTTCGGTGGACCCGGTCATCGCCTGCGCAGCAGGGGAAACCGGCTGCGGCGTCGATCATGCAGCACCAACCGCGCCGCACTGCGCCCACTCGCTCCGGACACCCCACCACCCGGATGCGTCGACGCCCCGGTCAGATACAACCCGGGCGCCCCCGGCACCCGCTGCCCGGACAGCTCCGGCAGTGGCCGCCACAGCATCATCTGATCCAGCGACATCTCCACATGCATCACATTCCCGCCGCGCAGCCCCAGCTCGCGCTCCAGATCGACGGGTGTCTGCACATGCCGCTGCAGCACACTCGCCGCGAACCCCGGTGCATAGGAATCGACTTCGGCGATGATCCGATCGGCCTCCGGCGCGGCGTGCGCGGCCCAGTCGCTCCCGTCGGCCAGCTGGTAGGGATGCCACTGCGCCCAGAGCGAGAGCTGATGTTCACCGGCCGGGGCGATGCTGGGGTCCAGCGCGCTGAAGCTCATCGCGAGTACCACCGGGCGCGGCGGTAGATCCCCGGCCGACGCCGCACCGTGCGCCCGGCGCAGCTGCCGCCGATCCGATACGAGAAACTGGAGGCCGTTGGCGGATTCGGCAGTCGAACTTCCGGGATAGCGCGGCAGCGCGCTGGTCGCGAGCCGCACCACCATACCGATGCCGGGACCGACCCGGATCCGCCGCTGCCAGTCATCGAGCACCGCACCGTCGAATCCGCCGTCCCGCAGCAGATCCAGTGTGGTCAGCACGTGCGCGCCCGCGATCACGGTGTCCGCGTCCAGATTTCGGCCCGAGGCGGTCGAAACCTGCCACCCCGTACCGACCTGGCGCAGGGCCGTGACCGCATCGCCCGTCGATACGACACCGCCGTCGGCACGCAACCGCGCGACCAATGCCGCTGTCAGCGCCCCACTTCCGCCGACGGCCCGGCCCGGCGGCAGCGTATGCATCAGCGCGGCAAATCCGACCATCGGCGCGGTTCCCGGTTCCGACATCGGCGGCCCGGACTGCGCCCCGAACCAGGCCAGCGACGCCTTGAGCCGCTCGTCGTCGAAATACGCATCCAGCAGTGCATCCCCGGTCTGCAGGAACTCCCGTGACAGCGCGCTCCCGCCGTCGCGCGCGTCGAGCCCCCAGAACGAGCGCAGCAGCCTGCCCGGCGTCGGCGTGCCGCCGAATGCACGCATCACCCGCGCCGAGCGCGGTCCCCAGATCTCCACGAAGCGCCGATACGCCGCCGCATCCCGCGCACCGCAGACCTCCGCGATTCCCGCGCAGGTGCGGTCGAGATCACGATGGAATACGATCGGCGCGCCGCCATCCGGTCCCGCGGGCGTGAAACCCCAAGGATCACAGTCGATATAGCGCAGCCCGAAGCGCGATAGCTGCAATTCCTCGATGATCCCGGTATGGCGCACCATGATGTGCGCCGACGAGCCGCGATCGACCAGATGGCCGGGAAATCGTTCGACCGTCGACACCGCGCCGCCGAGCACCTCGTCGCGTTCGAGTACCGTCACACGCTCACCGGCGCGCGCCAGATAGCACGCGGCGACGAGTGCGTTGTGGCCCGAGCCGACGACCACGACCGTCACAGGGGCAGCCGCCGCCCGAGAATTGCGAACGGCCTGGTATCCCCCGCGAAGACGAAATTCCGGATCACATCGGTGAATCCGAGTCGCCGATACAGCCGCCAGGCGCGATTGGCCTCGCGCTCCACCTCCGGTGTGGACAGCAGCACCGCGCTCTCGGTGCGATTCGCAAGCAGCCGCGTCAGCAGCGCACCGCCGATGCCCCGGCCCTGCGCCGAGGGGTGCACGTGTAGCTCGGTCAGTTCGAAATAGTCCGAAAGCAGTTCGCGCGCAGAGTGTTCCGGCCAGCCCGAGCGGCGCATCCCGCTGTGCACCTGCTGATGCCACCACTGGTGGGCGGCGCCGCGATAGCCGTAGGCGATGGCCACGATCGGCGCGGTCCGCAGGTCGATCTGCCCGGAATCATCGGGGATGACGGCGGCAACGGCCTGCCAGCCGGGCCGGGTGGTGTGCTCGGTCCACATCGGCGCCCGATGGTGTTCGGTGCCGTGCGGATATTCCATCGCCGCGACGTACACCGCCAGCGCATCGTGCAGCCGGGAGCGTAGCGCCGTGATCGGGAGATCGATGACGACGGGTGCGTTGGCGGGGGTGTGTTTGGGCTTGACGGCGGTCATGGCTCTCGTCGGTCCGCGGAAAGTTGTCGGTGGGTGTCCCTATATTCAATCTCAATTCAAACGTTCGAATACCTGTTCGATCCGCGCGGTGCTGGGAACTCGGCGCTCGCGCACAGGATAGGCCAGGTGGGCGGCGCTGAACGACTCTGAACGAACTCGGAGGGACGGCTGATGTCTGGTCGGATCGAACACCCGGGGCAACCCGGCAAGGCGGGCAAGCTGCTGCAGCGGGCGGATGGCTTGCTGATGCAGGCGGCGGGGGAGCGCGACCCGCGCGAACGTTTCCGGACCGCGTATCTCGCCGCGTTGCGCGGTGCCGGTGCGGTGCTGGCGTATACCGGGGCGGACGGCGCGCCCCGGGCGCGTTCGCGCAATGCGTGGGTACTGCTGCAGCGCGCCGCGCCCGAATTCGTCATGTGGGCCGACTACTTCAGTGCCCATTCGGAGATCAGGGCGGCGCTGGAGGCGGGGTTGGATCGCAACATCGATGATCAGCAGGCCGACGAGTTCTATTCGCGGGTGGGCGCATTCCTGCACGACGTCGAAGATCTGCTGAATGCCGGTGCTCGTTTGCGCCCCGCGCCGGGGTGGTCGGGCGGTATGACCGCTTAGTTATCGGCGAGTAGGTGGTACGGCACTGATCGAACTCGTATCATTGGTGGCAGATAGCCGACCTTGGCTATCTGTCGCCTACCCGGAGGCGACAGCCACGTCCTAGTGCCGGGGGAGGTACCGTGCCACTCTCCGAGCACGAGCAGCGCATGCTCGAACAGATCGAGAGCGCGCTCTATGCTGAGGATCCGAAGTTCGCGTCGTCCGTCCGCGGCGGACGCCTTCGCTCGACCTCGAGTCGCCGCAGACTCCAGGCCGCGGCCCTGTTCGTCCTTGGTCTGTTTCTACTGGTCGCTGGGATCGCCGCTCCGGTGAAGCTCGGCGACTTTCCGATCATCAGCCTGATCGGATTCATCGTGATGTTCGCCGCAGGCGTGCTGTTGCTGCTCGGCAGCTCCAAGGGCATCGCCAAGGGCGACCGGTCGGGCAATGCCCAATCCGGTGGCGCGAGCGGCGGATCGAGCGGACGTGGGCGACAGCGCAAGTCCGGTGGTTTCTCCGAACGCATGGAGGATCGGTTCCGGCGCCGCTTCGACCAGGAGTAGCGCGCTCGTAGCCGACATCTGCATATCGAATGCGCCGTCGCACCTAATAGGTGGGTAGGAGTTCA
>NZ_JBEXUI010000037.1:0-86821 GCF_040614395.1 Nocardia sp. NPDC005998
TGCACTACCTCTACAACTTCCTCGGCATCCAACCCGAACAGGACTTCGTCTCGGCACCGCTCACCCCCGGCAAACACACTCTCGGCATGGAATTCAACCGCGAAACCTCCGGGCAACACGGCGAATCCATAGGCACCACAACGCTCTACATCGACGGCCAACCCGTCAGCAAAGGCCCGATGCGCGCCCAACCCGCCAGATTCGGCCTCGCCGGCGAGGGACTCAGCATCGGCTACGACAGCGGCGACACCATCTCCCCGCAATACCAGAGCCCCGCCACCTTCACCGGAGGAACCATCCACAACGTCACCATCGACATCGGCAAGCAATCCTTCAACGACCTCCAAAAGGAAGCCGCGGCCGTCCTGGAAGGAAACTAGGCTCAGAACGCGATCTGCTCACACCGGGGCGGCCAATCCGGTTGCACCCCAACAGCTCTATCAGCGTCAAGGAAGTTGTAGGTCAGCGACGTACTCCAGGTTGGGATATGGGTCAGTTCCCCTTCCGGACACAACCGGTACAGCAGATCACCCGTCTACCTGTGGTTATCCAGGTGGGCGGGTGACTCTTTCGAGCCGAATCATCGCATAACCGCAGGTGGTGGCCTGTAGGGTGCAATACGGGTTCAACTGAGAGGACCCTGAAACCCATGGTCCGCAGGCCGTGCCCGTCCATGTCGACACCGTGCTGTCGCGATGGAAGGGGGGCGGCGTATTGCAGCAGTGTCGCCAGCGAAAGCGACTCGTCCTGCATGGTGCTCAGCATCGGAAAGTCGGTTCCTCTCATCGCTTTTCGGGTGCGTCAGCCGTGGCGCAGCACAGTTAGGGTGGCGAGTAGCTTGTCGATCTTGGCCGTGCGGGCGAAGGTGGTGAGTGCCAGCACCGCCGGGAAACGGCGTTTGGCGACGGATTTCGCGTAGGTGAACTCCTTGAGCCCGTCGGGTCCGTGGATGCGGCCGAAGCCGGACTCGCCGACCCCACCGAATGGCAGTTCGGGCAGGGCCGCGAATAGGTAGACCAGGTTGACGCCGGTCATGCCGGAGCGCAGTCGCCGGGCCAGCTCCTCGCCGCGTTGCCTGGAGAATACGGCCGACCCGAGGCCGTAGCGCGAGTTGTTGGCGCGTTCGACAGCCTCGTCCATGTCGCGAACCTTGTTGATCGCCAAGGTGGGTCCGAAGGTTTCCTCGGTCATGGCGAGCGAGTCCTCGTGGACGTCGGTGAGGACGGTCGGCTGTACTAGCCGGTCCCCGACCGCGTCGAGCCCACCGATCAGCGTCCGCGCGCCCCGGCGCAGCGCGTCGGAGATGTGCTCGGCCACTACATGCGGCTGGGTGGGCATCGTCATGGGGCCGAGTTGCGCCTCCGGGTCGTCGCCCGCGCGCAGACCGCGCGCCAGGTCCCGCACCTTGGTGAGGAATTCGTCGTACACACGCTCGTGCACGTAGACGCGTTCGGTGCCGATGCACGCCTGTCCGGCGTTGGACAGCCCGCCCCACACCGCCGCCTCGGCCGCCGCATCCAGGTCGGCGTCGGTGTCGACCAACAGCGCGTCCTTGCCGCCCGCCTCGATCAACACCGGGGTGAGGGTGTCGGCGCATGCGCTCATGACCTTCTTGGCGGTGGCCGTTGAGCCGGTGAAGGCGATCTTGTCCACGCCCGAACGGCACAGGGCCGCACCGGTTTCGCCGAAACCGGTTACCAGTTGCAGCACCGGGTGTTCGGGCACTACCTGCGCGAAGGCGTCCACTAGCCATGTGCCGACACCGGGGGTGAATTCGCTCGGCTTGAACACCACCGCGTTGCCCGCGGCCAACGCATACGCGATGGAGCCCATCGGGGTGAAGACCGGAAAGTTCCACGGTCCGATCACGCCGATCACGCCCAGCGGCAGGTACTCCACCGTCGCGCCGAGGTCGGCGGACATGAGGCCGGTAGGAACCTTCCTGCGGCCCAGCACCTTCGGAGCGTTGCGCGCCGCCCAGGCCAGATGGTCGAGCATCATAACGATCTCGAGCTGGGCGTCGGAGATGGGTTTACCGGTCTCGGCGTGCGAGATCTCCGCGAGCTGGGCCAGGCGGCGGGCGATCACCCCGCGCCACTTCTTCAACCGCTCGGCGCGTTCACCGAAGGCCAGTTCGGCCCACCACCGTGCAGCTTGCTGTGCGCGCGCGACGGTTTCGTTCACCTGCCCGGTCGTGACCACCGGATGTGTGCCGACCACGTCGCCAGTGGCGGGGTCGAGCGAATCGAAGGTCGCGGCGACTGCTGTACTCACGGACTCTCCTCGGATTTCCTGGGTCTGTGTCGGCGGCGTCATGCGTGGCCGCCGCGAATCAGATCGGATGCCTTCTCGCCCACCATGATCGTGGCGGCGTTGGTGTTGCCACGGGGCACGACGGGCATGATCGACGCGTCGGCGATGCGCAGCCTTTCGATCCCACGCACCCGCAGTTGTGGGTCCACCACAGCGTTCTCACTGGTGCCCATCGAGCAGGTGGACACCGGGTGGTACAGCGTCTGGGTCCAGGCACGAACATGGTCGGCCAGCTCCTCGTCCGTCGCCCCGTCGACCCGGTTCGGCAGATAGGGCTGATCCAGGAAACGCGCGAACGAACGGTCTCCTACGATCTCGAACACACGCCGCGCGCCGGCGACCACCGCCGCCATATCGGCCGGATCCTCGAAATAGGCGGGATCCATCTCCGGCTTCCACGCCGGATCCGCCGACCGCAGCCGTAATCTTCCTCGGCTGGCGACATTCACCAGAGTCACACCTGCCGTGAACATCTGGCCAACCGGCTCGCGGAATCCGTTGTCGTAGAACCCGGTCGGTGCTACATGAATCTGAATGTCCGGCGCGGCAATCCCATCGCGGGAGGCAAAGAACGCGCCGCCCTCGCCGACGTTCGAAGACAGCGGCCCGCGTCCGGTCAGTTTCCACTGCATGAGCCGGGCCGGATTGGAGAAATCAGTTAGATCCGAGGTGCCGCGTGTGCGCCAGAGGAACGGCGTCACCGGGTGGTCGTGCAGGTTCTCTCCGACCCCGGGCAGATCCACTACCACCTCGATGCCGTGCTCACGCAGGTGCGCGGCCGGTCCGATGCCCGAAAGCATCAGCAGCTGAGGCGAATTGATCGCACCACCGGACAGCACGACCTCGGCATCGGCAAAGGCGTTGCGCGTCGCACCACGCTGCCGATACGAGACCCCCATCGCCCGGGCGCCGTCCAACAGCACCTTGGTGACGAAGGCGTGCGAGCGCACGGTCAGATTCGGGCGCGACAGTGCCGGGCGCAAGTAGCCGTCCGCGGTCGACCAGCGGCGGCCGTTCTTGCAGGTCACCTGATACTGGCCCGCACCTTCCTGTTCGGCGCCGTTGAAATCGTCATTGCGTTTCAGGCCATGCGCGACCGCAGCCTCGATCCAGGAGTCGGTCAGCTCGTGGGTGAAGCGCCGGTCCTCCACGTGCAGCGGACCTGCTGTGCCATGGAATCGGTCACGCAGCCGGGTATTCGATTCGGCCCGGACGAAATACGGCAGCACGTCCTCGTAGCCCCAGCCCTCGGCTCCAAAGTCGTCACGCCAGGAGTCGAAGTCGGCCTTGTTGCCGCGAATGTAGATCATGGCGTTCATCGACGAGCAGCCGCCCAGCGCTTTCATCCGCGGCCAGAACGCGCGGCGGCCTGCCATATGCTTCTGTTCAGTGGTCTCGTAGTTCCAGTCCCACTTGGTCTTGAACAACGAGGCGAAGGCCGCCGGAATGTGGATCTCGTCGGCATCGTCGGTCCCGCCCGCCTCCAGCAGCAGCACTGACACCGATGGGTCCTCCGACAGCCGGGCGGCCACCACCGCACCGGCACTGCCTGCCCCGATGATCACATAGTCGAAGCGGTCCTTCTCGCTCAACGTTCTCCTCGCCTCCTGGCCGCTCGGTAGTGACGCCGGTCACTGCCATGTCTCCCCGAGGCTAGGGCGGACCACCAGCGAATTCCTATGTCCGGCCGGGCCGCTTTTTTGATATTTTTGGCCAGTGACCATCCCCCCGAAGTCGTCGTGACGGCACGCACTGCACTGCGCACACCCACCAGTGCGCTACTGATCACGCGGCTCGCCACGGAATACGGAGTAAGCGAGCAGGACTGTCTGCGTCGCACCGGATTGCGCGGCGACGATCTGCGCGGTGGGACACTCGTGACCGGTGCGCAGGAGATCGCTCTCATCTCCAATGTGCTGCGCGCGCTACCAGACATCGCCGGGCTCGGACTGCTGGCCGGTCTGCGCTATCACGCCACCGCGCACGGTATCTGGGGTTATGCGCTCATCGCCAGTCAGTCCTTGCGCGATGCCATCGAGGTGGGGTTGCGCTATCTGGAGCTGTCGTATTCGTTCTGCCTCATCACCGCCGTGGAATCCGCTGACGAGGTGTCGCTGGTGATCGTGCCCGAAGTAACCAATCCTGCGGTGGCCCGTTTCGTCGCCGAACGAGATATCGGCATCATCGCCACGCTGTACCGCGACATCGCCGGACCGACCGCGCGGCTGCACACCGTCCGGCTGCCCTACCCCGAGCCGGAGTCGGATGCCACCCGTCGGATAGCCGAAACTCTCTCTTGCGCAGTGCAATATGACTGCGACCACTACGCCGCGGTCTTCGACCGGAGCACCGTGGACGACCCGCTGCCGCAGGCCGACCCCCACACCGCCGACCTCGCCGCCGGACAATGCCGCGATCTCGCCGCCGCGCGCAGGGCCCTGACCGGCACCTCGGGCCAGGTGCGCGACGTCATCTTCGCCCAACCCCGCGGCCCCCTCGCCGAAGCCGAAGCAGCTGCCGCCCTGCACCTCTCCACACGCACACTACGCAGAAGGCTGGCCGCCGAGGGGCACTCCTTCCGCTCCCTCCTCGACGAGGTCCGCAGCGCACTGGCCTGCGAACTGCTCTCCGGTACCGATCTGCCCACGGCCGCCATCGCCGACCGCCTCGGCTACTCCGAATCCGCCAGCTTCACCCGCGCCTTCCGACGCTGGACCGGGACGTCGCCCCTGCGCTGGCGAAAGGCGCAACCGTCCCCGGTCTGAAAGGCCGAATCCGGTGCCACGCTGCACCGCGACAACCAGGAAGGCGATCCCCACGGCTAGCCAGCAGCACGCGGTGACGACCGACTGCTCGTAGCCGAAGAGGCTGCTGGTGATCCAGGTCGGTCCGGACAGCTCTGGCGAGGGCTTCGGCACGGCGGGCTTGGACCTCGGCTATCCACTGCGCCACCAGATGCGGGTCGGCTCCAGCTTCCAAGGCTGCCCGGTGTCGCGCCCTCGCGAAACCCATGCGCGAAGGCGACACGATCCTTGGGCAACGCAGCGTCGTGAGCGAAGACCTGTTCACCATCTTCAGCACCACCTGCGATATCTACCTGGGTGGCCACCAAGCCCGCAGTGCCTCCGACATTCGGTCACTAGTACATAGAGCCCGACGCAGTGCGCGCCGCTGGGACAGATCCGCGACACGCCAGTGACGTCAGGTCCTGCCGACCACCGCGACGATCAGCGCGGCAAGTTCACCTTTAGCTTCGTCGGGGGACAGCATTCCCGCCACCGCCGCGCGCGAAAGCGCCTCCGCAGCACCGAATATCGCCGTCATCGATGATTGCGCTAGTTCACCGGAGGCACCGAAGGGAACAAGCATCTCCCGGCATCGTTCGAAATATGCGTGTTCCGATTCACGCTTGACCTGCTCGAGCTCCGGTGAACCCTCCAGCGCTGCGAGCACACCCACCAATTCACGCCCCTGCGCCAGCGCACATCCGACGTACGAGTTGGCGATGGCGTTCGCGCGCCCATCCAGCGTCTCGGCCGTGGCCTCGCGATACTCCTCGAGCATCACCTTCTGACGGTCGTCGAATTCGCTGAAGAGCGCGGCCAACAACGCGGCGCGAGACGCAAAATGGCTGTATACGACCGGTTTTGCGACGCCTGCACGTTCGGCCAACCGGCCGAGGGTCAGCGCGTCCGCACCCTCCGCTCGCACCAGTGCCCACGACATCTCTACAAGCTGGTCGTATCTGTCGGCCCGCGACAGTCTCGTGCGTGCCATCGGCCACCTCCTTGCGTTATGTACTAATAGTAACCTACTCTCGGTACATAGACGCCCCGCTCGCCGAAGGAAACGCTCATGACCGCACTCGTCGTAGTGTCCCATTCCGATACCAACTCACTGACCCAGCATGTCGCCCGAGCTACCGCCGACGCGATCCGCGCCGCGGGTGGTGAAGTCGACATCGCCGACCTGAGCGCCGAGAACTTCGACCCGCGATTCTCCGAAGCCGATCTGGACCTATTCCGCGGCAACGGGACTGCACCCTCGGACGTGGTAGCCGAGCAGAAGCGAATCGATCATGCAGAACATCTGATTCTCGTGTTTCCGGTGTACTGGTGGTCGGTACCCGCACTACTCAAAGGCTGGATCGATCGCGTCTTCGTCAGCGGGTGGGCTTACGAATTCACCCCGGGAAGCGAAATCGTGAAGAAACTGGACCGGCTCACCGTGCACCTGATCCCCGTTGCAGGCGACGACGCGGAGAGTTTCGAACGCCACGGTGTGTACGAGGCCTTCCGAACGCAGATCCAGCGCGGCATCATCGAATACTGCGGTGCCACAGTAGGCTCGACGAACTTCGTGCACGAGTCGGACACGAAGAGCCGCGACACCCTCGCCGCAGAGATCCGTAACCTCAGCGAGAGAATCGCGGCTCGCATCGCCGGCCTGGCAAGCACAGCTGCCCGTTGACGGTCCGGCTACGACTACCCTCAGGCGACGAACGTGCCCCACGGAATTCATCGTTTGCGCGGGAAGAACGACCACTCTGTCGACTCTCACGATGGCCTGACCTCACACGCCGCACAGACGGCCTTGTCAGCGCTTATCCCGCCCCCAAAACCCGCTTATTCAGCAGTCTCCTAGTACCCGGTCCGGGGTGAGCCGGGCCCGCAGATCGCGGTCCGCGCGTACTGCTGAAGACTTCGTGTTCACGGTCGTTCGTCCCGTTCGTATCGACGGAGCAACTCGCGGATCCGAAGACAGTTTCGTACTACCGTCGGCTAAGACTGACCACAATGGCCAACATGAAGCCCGTCTTGTGCCGACGGCTCGGCATGCGGGCACTGGTGCGCCGCGCCGCGCCACAAAGATCGCTGATCCTCACCGCAGGCAGCCTGTCGGTGGATCCGGCCCGACGAAGCTTCATCCCGGTGGGCTCTCACCGCGGTTGTCGTTGACCGAACTCGAGGCGCTCGGGGTTGATGTGGCGATCTACTCCACGCCGTGCCTGTTCGCGGCGCACGCGGCGATAACCGAGGCGCTGGTGAGACTGCGCGCCGAGGATGGCCGCCTGCCCGAGGTCGGTGACAACGATGTCGGGGCGGCCTCGTCGATGGCCTTGCTGGCGGCCAACCTCTCCCGCCACACCGCCGCCGCGACCATGTCGGCACGGTGACGGGCCAGCGGCAGTGATTCGGGCGCAGCATATCGACTCGACTGCCGCGTCGCGGCGCCAATGCCGGGCGGCGATCCGGCCGAGATTTGAGGGCTCGGTGCGGAATGCCGAATGATCCGGTCACCACCGCAACGCGGGATCCTCGTGATGGGGGCGTTGCTGCAGACGGGCTGCTGCACGTCGGATTTGGTGATGGCGAGGTAGCCGACCACAGCGAGGATGAGCGCATCGGCTCACTGCGAGTTACACACTCGCACAACGAGTTTCGTGACATTCGCCACGCATCGCTCTGCATTGCGTCACCATCCTGTCGCCGGGTCCCGAGACTCAACTCATTACCCGACTTCGTGGACGACGACCTCGGCGCGCGCTTGCAGGACCATCCGCGGCACCGACATGTTCGACATGTGCCCCTGTAGTGTGATCACCGCGTGCGCCGCGGCGCGGCGGCATTCCTGAAGCAGATCTACGAACACTGGTGGAAGCAGTCCGGTCTCCGGCGGCGGTTCATGGAACACGGTACCCAGCTCGTAGCCGAGCGAGCGGGCAGCAGCCCGTAACATGTCTTCACCCGAATCCCGGTCGCGATCACCGATCAAGTCATCGCGCAAGTACCCGTAGGCCAGAGGGAGTAGTGCAGTCATCGTAGAAGCCAGTTCCG
Organism: Nocardia sp. NPDC005998; assembly: GCF_040614395.1. NCBI lineage: Bacteria > Bacillati > Actinomycetota > Actinomycetes > Mycobacteriales > Nocardiaceae > Nocardia > Nocardia sp. NPDC005998. The sequence continues at coordinate 8,151 of NZ_JBEXUI010000037.1, forward strand.
CATCGACCGGCCACCGCAGACAATCGCCTGCGCCAGCCGGATGGATATGTTCGCCGTAGCCTTGCTGGCAAAGCCGAGCTCGGCACTGGCAACACCCTTATCCAGTTGATGACCGCGACCCCGCTGGGCGTTGTTGCCCGCCTCGGTTCCACGTCGTTGTGCACCGCAAGGTCGCCGTCGTCGCTGACGGGCAGAATCGCGCGGTGGAACGCTCCTAATCGACACCTGTGCCCGCCGACACCTTTCACGGTCGTCGCATAGGTAGGCGACGCACATCGGCAAAGTACGCGACTACATACCTAGATGGGTTGGGCGGATCGCCATCGCCTGACCGAGGATTTTCACCGACACTTTGACATATCACCTCGCAGTGGCAGTGTGCTGTGGTCAGGCCGGGGTCCCGCAGCGTGCAATTCGGACACTGGTCGAAACGCCGCAGGCTGAGTCGTGGTGAAGCGATCGGCTGGTGCTGGGCCTGCGGTGTTTACTCGAGCATCGGACCGGTAGGGCTTCCATAGGCCCGCGCCAGGGTTCGTCTCATCGACGGCCCGCCCGATCGGCGACCTCGCAGCCCCGCAAGCCCTCGGACATCCCGGTCCGGGTCCCCGCTGGGCGGGGCAAGCCGCGATAGGCTCGACCGGCCTCGATCCAGAGTCGAGGACGCTCCACTCGCAGCACACTTCGGCCCCGGACCCTGCACCGGGGCCGAAGTGTGCTGCCACGACCAGCTCCGGCGAAATCCGGCGACGCGCCGCGGCTGCCTTTTCAGATCAGAGTCCGGGCCGCGCGGGGGCACCGGCGCGGGGCCTGGCCGGGTGTTTCGCCGTCAGTTCGTGGTTCGATGCCGGTTCCCTTGATGGCTTTGCGCAACACCGCCTACCCCGGCGATCTCGTAGCCGAAGAACCGCGCCGCCTCGCTGGTGGTTCGCCCACGTCGTAGGCGATATGTCGCAGGATGGCCACGACAAGGGGAAGTCCACGACGACTCAGCGGAAGTCAAACGGCATCGCGCCGGGCATTGAGAACGAATGTTGTTGCCGCTGGTCGCCATTCAGTCGATCCGATCTCAACACAATTGCATCTAAGGCATAGGGGCGGAAAGAGACCCCAAGGGGTCCCCCGCCGCCCGATACCTATCGGCGAAGGGTGGATTGCCGGTAGAGGTTATGTGCTGGGGCTGTTGCGGCAGTTGTGGCGGCGGGACCGCGCGGAGCAAGCCGAGGGTGTGTCGGTCGTGCAGCCGCCAGGTCGTCTGGTAATTGAGGGCGTGATCATGGTCGTCCTCGGCCGCGTGTGCCACGATCGCGTGCGCCCCTTGGGCCGGTGTGTGGTACCAGCTGCCGATCAACGGGCCTGTAACCACATGCACCGCTGTGGTGTCGGGGTCGAGCAGGGCATCGGTGCGTTCGTTGCTGTAGATGGCGAATATCGGTACCGCCGAGGCGTGATCGGGTGGGGTGCGGTGAGTGCTCGTGCGGCTTCCCGGGCGATGTCGAGCCACAATTCGACGCTGTCGGGCCCGTGAGCGGCGGCGCGGCACACCTCGTGCAGAGCTGCCGCCAGCGTGGCGTCGCGCCCCGAAATCGGTTGCCGGAGTGTCGGTGTAAGGGCAAGCGCGGTGATCGTGTCGTGTTCGCAATCCCAGTGCTCGCGCTGCGCCTGATCGAGTTCACCCGCGTCATGCGGCAATTGCGGACGTTCGAGGCCATTGTGCGGAACACGGCCATGCTGACGTCGGTGGCCACCGCGCCGTCTCCGGTCGTGGTCGCGATGTACCAGGGCGGCGGTGCGGGTCTCGGATATCTACACCATGGGATTGCTTCCCGGTGTTCGCGGTCGACACGGAGGAACCCGTGGATAGCCGTGCCGCATCCGTCGAATAGCTGGATGTCCGCTCGTCATGGGCGATAGGCTAGGCACCGTCGAAAGGTGAGTCGATCATGTCCGATGCTCACAGCCATACCGAGAGGATTGCGCGCGGCTGATGATCGACGACGCCGCGAATCGTACCCGCCGTGACGTGAGCATGACGGTAGCGGAGGAGTTGCGTGCGATCGGATTCGAAGACGCCGAAGAGATCGGTCGCGGCGGTTTCGGTGCGGTTTATCGCTGTCGGCAGGTGGGGTTGAATCGCACGGTTGCAGTGAAGGTCCTGACCGGGGAATTGGACGAGGAGAACCGGGCGCGGTTCGTGCGGGAACAGCGGGCGATGGGCCGGCTGACCGGGCATCCCAATATCGTCACCGTGCTGGAGGCCGGTGTTACCGGCGACGGGCGGCCCTATTTGGTGATGCCGTATTACCCCTTGGACTCGCTGGCTGCGCGGATCCGGCGGCGCGGTCCGCTTCCGGTGGATGACGTGCTGCGGATCGGGGCCGGGATCGCCGGGGCGCTCGAGAGCGCGCATCGGCTGGGCATCGTGCATCGCGATGTGAAGCCGGGCAATATTCTGTTCACCGATTACGGTGGACTTGTCCTGACCGACTTCGGGATCGCGCGCATCCCCGGCGGGTTCGAAACGGTTGCCGACATTGTGACAGCATCGCCGGCGTTCACCGCGCCGGAGGTGCTCGAGGGCCGCACGCCGACTCCCGCCGCCGATGTCTACGGGCTCGGTGCCACCTTGTTCTGCGCGCTGACCGGGCATGCTGCCTACGAGCGGCGCAGCGGTGAGCAACTGGTGGCCCTGTTTGTGCGGATCAGCCGGGGGCCGGTGCCAGACCTGCGCGATAGCGGCTGCCCAGCCGAGGTGTGCACTGTCGTGGAATCGGCGATGCACCGCGATCCCGAGCAGCGGCCCTCCGCAGCGGAGCTCGGCGAGGCTATCCGGCAAGTGCAGCAATTCTGCAGCTACCCGACTGGCGAGATGGCCCTGCGCAGCGACCCCGCCGCCGCCCGCGACCACGAGCCGAAGAACCGTCAGCCGACCTCGTCGCGAACCATAGGACGCAGCGGCAACGTGCTGCCCGAGTTGAACAGCTTCGTCAACAGGCGCGCCGAGCTGACCGAGCTCAAGCACCTGCTGACCGAGTCGAGGCTGGTGACGCTGGCCGGGATGGGCGGCGTGGGCAAGACCCGACTGGCGCTGCGGGCGGCCTCGGCTGCTCGACGCGATTTCGCCGATGGGGTGTGGACGATCGATCTGGACGACGTGCGTGATCCGTCGCTGGTGGCTCCCATCGTCGCTGCCGCGCTGGGCGTGCGGGTCGATTCGGCCCGGCCGGTCGATGACACGCTGGTCGAGTTTCTGCGATCCCGTGAAACCCTGCTCGTCGTAGACAATTGCGAGCAGGTTGCCGAGTCGATGGCAAGCCTGGCCGAGACGTTGTTGTCGGTGTGTCCGGGATTGCGGATCCTGGTCACCAGCCGCGAGCCGCTGGATATCAGCGGAGAAGCGGTGCGGCGGCTGCAGCCGCTGAGCGTTCCTGCCGCCGGCCGCGAGCCGATGCTGCGAGAGCTGTGCAAATACGATGCGGTGACGCTGTTCGCCGATCGCGCTGCGGCAGTCGTGCCCGGCTTCACGCTGACCGAGGAGAATAAGGCCGCTGTGGGCGGAATCTGTTCCCGGCTGGACGGGTTGCCACTGGCGATCGAACTCGCGGCGGCTCGGATGCGCGCCATGTCGCCGGACCAGATTCTGCTGCGGCTCACCGATCGGTTCGCGCTGCTCACCCGGGGCTACCGCACCGCGCCGACACGGCAGCAGACCTTGCGGTGGTGCATCGACTGGAGTTATCAGCTGTGCACCCCGGCTGAGCAGCTGCTGTGGGCCCGGTTGTCGGTGTTCGCCGGTGGTTTCGAACTCGACGCCGTCGAGGCGGTGTGCGGTGCCGATACCGAGGCGGCAGAGCTGCTCGATGTGCTGTCCTGGCTGGTGGACAAATCGGTTGTGATCAGGGAAGAACCCGCGGGTGCGGTCCGCTTCCGGATGCTCGACACCGTACGGGACTACGGGCAGGACAAGCTGCGCGAGGCCGGTGCGGCGGAGGATCTGCGGCGTCGGCACCGGGACTGGTACCGACGGCTGGTGCTCGATGCCGAGGCCGACTGGATCAGCGACCGGCAACTCGACTGGCTGGCCCGGCTCGACCGCGAGCAGGGCAACATCCGTGCAGTACTCGAATTCTGCATGTCCGACTCGACCGAGCAGTCAGCCGAAGCGGGGCTGCGCATCAGCGCCGCCTCCTTCGTGTTCTGGAGTTTCCGTGGCTTGTTCGGTGAAGGCCGCCGCTGGCTCGACCGCGCCCTGGCCCATCCCTGCGTACGTTCGACAACCGACCAGGTCCGGGCGCTGCACGCCAGCGTCTTCATGGCCACGCGGCAATGGGACCTCCAGACGGCAGCCACCCTGCTCGCGCAGGGGCGTGTGCTCGCCGAGCGCGATCCCACGCCCATGAATCAGGCGCTGATAGCCTATGCGGAGGGTGATCTAGCTCTCTATCTCGATGAGCCCGCGCGTGCGGTGTCGTGTATCAATCGAGCCATCGAGGTGCTGAGCTCCGACCCGCGAGGATGCCTGCACGTTACTGCGTTGCTGTTGCTCGGTGTGGCGCACGCGCAGCAGGGCGACACCGGACGGGCAGCCGAGTGCCATCAGCGGATCCTGTCCATCACCGAGGCGTGCGGCGAGTCGTTGTTCCGGTCGACCGCTCTGGGGATGACCGGGATCGCGGCGTGGCAGCAGGGTGAGAGCTCCCGCGCACAGGATTTGCTGCGGGAATCGCTGCGGCTCAACCAGCGCATGCGCAGCCTTCTCGTCGCGGCACTGGATCTCGAAGTGCTGGCGTGGATCGCGGCCGGCACCGACGACCGGCGAGCCGCCGTGCTGATGGGCGCTGCGGCAAATCTGATGCGGACCAACCCCGGCGCGGCGATCTACTTCCCGCAGATGGTCGAGGCCCACCTCGACTGCGAGCGTGTCGTGCGTCGCAGGCTCGGTGAAGTGCGCTTCGATGCGGCGTGGCGACGCGGCCAGGCAATGAGAATCAACGCCGCGGTCGTTTACGCGCTGAACGAAGAACAGTCGGTCGGCACACCACCCGCCGGCGGGACGACATTGACCAAACGTGAACGCCAGGTGGCAGACCTGGTCGCCGAAGGGCTCACCAACAAGCAGATAGCATCCCGGCTGGTGATCTCCCCGCGCACCGCAGATACCCACGTCGAGCACATCCTGGCCAAGCTCGGGTTCACCTCTCGCGCCCAGATCGCGGCGTGGATCGGGGAAGCGACCCAGCATGAGAGCTGATCGCGTGCCTGCTGCTGAGGCGCACCCGGTTCAACAGACCAAGGAGACACGCTGCATTCGGCTACTACCGTGCGTTGAGTCGGCTGACGATCATCGGCCTTCGCACCGCTGAGCACTTGCAAGGCCAGCCGCTCGCCGAAGTCAGCGCGATCGAGATCCACCACCGATTCACCTAGGACGGGCACCGCTACGAACGAGTGAGTTCATGCGGTCTGGCGGTGTTCGATATACAGCAGGACAAGGGCGGCCGTGACCGATGTCGCCGATTAGCCAGGGGCGCAGGAGTTGAGCCGGAGCCGTTACCGAGATCGACCCGCCCGATCGCCCGAACGCGAGTTCGTAAACTGTAGCTTCACGTGTGCGCCGGTCGGCTCAGCTCACCGACCCAGGCTGCGATCTGGGCGCGCGAGGTGAATCCGAGTTTGGTCCGGATGTGTTCGACGTGTGCCTCAGCGGTGCGCTGGGAAATGTGCAGCCTGGCGGCGATGGCCCTGTTGCTGGCACCGTCTTGGTTGACCGCCGAACCACGCATCACCGCCAACACCTCGTGACCGCGGCGGCGAGCGTCGGAAAGCCGCTCCAACACAACAACACCCACACCCTCTGAGAAGCTTGTGCCGTCCGCGGCTTCGGCGAAGGATTTGCATCGTCCGTCGGCCGCAAGCCCGCGTTGTCGAGAGAATTCGGCGAATGGCATCGGTGTCGCCATCACCGCTGCCGCGGACGCCAGCGCCAGGTCGGACTCGCCTGCCCGCAGCGACTGCACCCCGAGATGCAGCGCGACCAGTGACGACGAGCACGCGGTATCCACGGTGACGGCGGGCCCCTCGAGCTGCCCATGCCGCAGTGTGTGAGCAAAGCCCGAACGACCCGGTTGCTGTTGTCCGCCAAGGAGAGCGGCTGCGGAAGGCAGTGCTGCGATATGAAGCAGCTCTCGGGGAGGTGAGTGGTTGGTCGCTTCCTCTGCGGCACCTCGAAGACTATGAAGAGGGCGACGGTGCGGAAGTATCCGTCAAAATCGATCCGCGCGGCACTCGGGACCGGAACCCCGGCTGCTGATCCAGGCACGCCATGCCCTCTCATGCCGCTGGGCGAGCAGTCTGCCCGCCGAGATGGACTGCGACGCAGAGCATCCGGAAACTAGGCGATTTCCGGGTGCTGCGTTCGCGTACGCGAGAGGTGTCCGCCTCATTCGGTGTCTCCAGTAGCGATCATCATCGATCCAGCCGCACCGCCCCTTCGGCAGCGACGTATCGATATGCTCTCGCTTCGCCTCCGCGGGGCGTGGTCGGAATCACCAAAGCCCGCAACCGAACCCGGGTCCGTCTGAGATCATGACACCATGTCCCGCAGGAATGAGCCGGACGCTCGGCGCGCCGTCGAGCCAGCCTTGGAGCCGGGCGAACAACTGCTGATAATGCTCTCGGCGACGGTGTCGAACTGGGGTGACGGGGGTGGCTACTACATCCTCTCGCCTGTCGTCTCGTTGTTGCGAGTACTGAACCGGCGTCGGCGGGCACAAGCGGCGGGTCGATCGCAGGGACTACGACTTCGCCCGGCGTTCATTGTCGCGGTGACGTCCCAGCGGCTGTTGTTCTTCGCGGCCCGAAGGGGCTGGCGGCCGGGCGCACCGTGCGGCGAGCTGTCCCGCGATCGCATTACCGGCGTCATGGTTGGGAAAGCAGCGCTGGCGGGATACCCGCCCCGGGAGTTGCGTTACATCGTGGTGTGTATGTCCAGCGGGCCTGATCTGTCACTGCGGGTCGCGGCTGGATCGGCGTGGTGGCTCCGAGACGAATTCGGCGCCGCAGAAGGAAGTCGGTGACGCCGTTTCGCCGACTCCCGGACATCAAAACAAGCTGCCGCACAGTCGAACTCTTCGACCCACGAAATCATCCTGTCTATGCCGGGCGACCGACGAGTCTCGCTACGGCTCGGGAAATCCCATAGCGCCGATGTGCGGACACCAGCGGTGCCGGTCGCGCGGCGCGCTCACCGTTATCCGCTGCGTAGTCCCCATTCGTTGAAACCGCCGTAGACGCGGGCGACCCGCAACCTTGGTTGGTCGAAGCCTACGGCCTCTCCGGTATGGATCGCGATCAGCGAATCCGGCCCTCGCCACCACGTATCGGCGAGGCCGCGAACTCGGGCACGGGCTCGAAGTCGCGGGGCGGCAGCTCATCGATCGCGTCACCGCGAATTGTGGTGATCTGTCGAGCCCAAGTGGATGCGTAGTGAGCCAGCGCGACCGATTCGATCCAGCCTTCGATGCTCGCGTGCAAGGGCACCCACCGGCCTGCGTCGATGCCGAATTCACCTGCGGGACCGATCATGAACGCGTAGGCCATCGACACACGCTGCACACCCGCGTCGAACCACCCGACACGCTCGGGCTCCCCCGCGGGCATGTCGCCCCACAGCATTTTCGGCCCGCCGTCGTAGTCCGCAGACGGCGGCAGGATCAGTCCACCCCAGCCGCTGAAAATCCAGGATACGATCGACCTGCGTTGCGGGAATACCGAACTCGAGCCACTGGTCCCCCAACTGCTCGAAACTGGGCGATTCGACGCGAACACACTGCGTCGAAACAAACCACTCACCCCGACGCGTCAGCCGCTCGGCCGAATCGATGACGGGCTGCATATCCACCACGTGGCCGACAGTAGCCGACTCGCGCGAACACGCGCTCCTGCCGCCTAGCGCGCGAACCTGAACGGTCCCGTTTGTCAGCGGCCAGTTGGAATCCCCCGAGGACGGCCAGTTAGTTCGGTCAACAGGCTCCCCACTCGCGGCCGGATATACACAGCAGCAACAAACCAGCCATCACTAGTCAGTCGAGCCGAGGCCGCACCCGGTGCGCGCGTGCGGCCTTCGAAGTCCGAACTGGCGGCCCTCAAACCGCCCGACCAGCGGCATGACAGTGCGTGTCCCGCATACTCGCGAAGTGACGAATGATCAGGATCCATACATCCCTGTGCGCGAAGCTCTCTCGACTCTCCGAGGCAGCTTGTGCGAGCACCTCAACTTATCGATCACCGGGTCAGTTGACGCGATGGAGATCAGCCTGATTCCACCATGGCCCAACGATGGCCTCAATCTGTCGGTCCGCGGTATCCACTATTCCGCGGTCGATCGGACACCGCATGAGGACATCTCGTTCCTCGACTTCACGGCTACTACGCTGTTTCCGTCAGTGCCGCGGCCGCCAGGGTGCCCAGGAAGGTTCTCGGGCCCCAAACCAGCACACCCATTGCTGTGGTTACATGCCGAAGGAGAAGCGACTTTCGATATCGTCGCCGCGATCGTCATTGCCCTCAAACAGGTTGACTGAACAATCGGGCCTGTCGGCATCGAGGATGGCCTGCGCTACATCGGAACCTACCGTACTGCCGTAAGGTCAATCCGTACAGCACACAGCGGATCCTGCCTGCAGCTATCTCAGCGCAGTAGACACGCGTATGCCGATGCCATCTGCGAACCGCGCGGGAAGCGGCATTACAGCGTGTTGCTCGGCCGATTGCGCCGTCACCTTGGCCAGTTCGACAGCGCTCGAGGACATCGAACTTGTCGGCTGTGTCGCCGACGGTTGACCTGTACCGGGGTTGAGGTTGCACAGTGGCCGAATGCGGCTGAATCAGATCACGATCGGTACCACCAATCTTGGCCGGTCCGAGCAGTTCTACGGACTGCTCGGACTACAGCTGATCGTCAAGAACGACCACTACCTGCGGTTCCGATGCCCAGAGGGCGACAGCACGTTTTCGGTCGAACTGGTTGAATCCGTATCCGACGACGGGAAGGTGTCCATCTACTTCGAGTCCGATGACCTCGACGACCAATGCGCTCGGCTACGCACCGCGGGCGTGGCATTGGATAGCCCGCCCGCCGATACGTCGTGGCTATGGCGAGAAGCATGGCTGCGCGATCCCGACGGCCACCGGCTGTGCCTGTTCTACGCCGGAGACAATCGGCTCAACCCGCCATGGCGGATCTCCGACACGGTATCGAACCGATCGGCCGACGGTCGATCGTAAGCCGAATCTGAACACCCCGAAATCGGCATGATGGGGCTTTCGGTCGGCCTCAGATGGCCACGGCTGGTTGATCTTTGGAGGCGTCGCGCGGGCCGGTTCGGTCAGCGCGATCAGCGGTATTTCCGGATGGTTGTCCGTCGGTCGTCCGATGGCATCGTCACAGTGTTTGCAGACCGGCGCCGGCCATGATGGTCTGCCATGGTGAGGCATCGAAAATGAGGTTGATCGTGGTGATGCGGCCTTCGTGCAGGCGGAAGTGCTCAGCGGTGCGTTGAACACCCACCGGGGTACTGGTGTGGAGGTTGTAGATCAGCACTGCGTCGGTGCCGCTGTAGAGATCGCTGATCATTTCAATGCGGTCGATGATCTGTACGAGTTGTTCGATGCCTGCGAGATGCCCTGTGGGGCTGTCGGATTCGATGAACGGGCTACGGAAGGCGAATCGGTCGGCGAGTTGCTGTGCCGCGGTGGCGATATCGCCGCGGAAGCGGGCCTGGTGGTAGGCCTGGACAGTTTGCCGCGTGGCGGATTCCGGGGTGGTCATCGAGTTGCTTCGTCGGTGTTCTCGGTGCTGGCTGGGGGTGTTTCGGCGGAGATCAGGTAGCGCTCTATCGCCCGCTGGTTGTCGACGATCCGCAGGCACAGGTGGCGCAGCTGTGCGAGCTCGTCGGCGCTGAATCCGAAGAAGATCGCCGACATCGCCCGTTCGGTCGGCTGCTGGAAGGTCGTGAGCCAATCGTGTCCCGCGGTGGTGATCGCGACGCGCACGCTTCGTCGATCCTGTTGGTCCTGAACGCGTTCGGCCAGGCCGTTGCGTTCGAGGGTGTCGACCAGTCCGGTGACATTTCGGGAGCTCACTCCGCCGGCGCGCGCCAGATCGCCGATGCTCAGCGCGTGACCTGCTGCGGCGAGTCGACCCAGAACATCCAAGGCGCCGGTGCTCAGCCCCCGCCCACCGGCACCGCGTGCGCGCAACCGATCGACGGCTTGCCACGCCGATCGCACTGCCGCGGCAGCCTCCAGTGCGTCCGTCCCGCTGTCCGATGCCAGAACCTGCATTGCCTGTCGTACGCCGGGGTCGTAGAGCAGGCCGTTCACATCGCTGATCACCCGATCCGGGGGATTATGTACGTCATTCATTATGAAGTAATACCCTAAATTGGAGAAGGCGGCCACGCAACCACGAGCGAGGCCGTGAGGTTCGGCGGACGTTGTCGGGATTGATCACGTTCTGCCTCGAGATGAGGGAGTCATGGCCACCATCCGCCACGAAGTCGTGATCAATGCTGCGCCCCAACGCATCTGGGACGTCATACGCGATATCGGTGCTGTACACGAACGGCTGCTTCCCGGTCGCGTGGTTCGCACCAGGGTCGAAGGAGCCGAACGTTACTTGACGTTCCGCGACGGGCACGTCATTCGTGAACTGATCGTCGCTATCGACGAACAATCGCGTCGGCTGGCCTACGCAGTGACGTCCGGAGCTCGACCCCCACTGGAATACCACCACGCATCGTTCGAGGTCCGCGACGAAGGCGAACACGGACGACTGATCTGGACCACCGATGTACTGCCCGACACCGTCGCGCCCGAGATACATCCGAACCCAGCTCGGAATCGCCGAGATGAAGCAGGCGATCGAAGCCGCCGCGTCACACGGCACAGAGTCCAACTGACTGCACGGTAATGAGCGATTACTAGAGTCAACTATGGCCAGCTTGTCGGTCGGGCCGTCCGGCCGCGCACAGCCGGCCTCTGCTGGGCAGGTTGCCCGGTGAACAGCACCTCAGCCATCGAACACGATGCCGGTCAGCGCGCTGCGGGGCAGCGCCTCGTCACCGACGGCTCATGCCGAAGGCGGGAGTCGCATGGATGCCCATGCCGTATTCGTACTGCAGGCCGGCTTGCGCGATGAATCGCGCCGCGTGCGGCAGTACCGGGTGCGAACCGATCTTGCTCACGGCCATGCGGCGAATGGCACGATTGAGCCGACCGGAGGCGTTTATGACCGCCGGCCAGTTCCATGCGGCGGGTTCACCCAGTCGCTGCAAGGTTGCAGACCACAGTGTGGCGCGCTTCTGCGTGTTGTGGTTCGTATGGCTGCATCGCAGTTCCCGCGACCCGACCGCCCCGCCGTGGTAGAGCTGGATCAGACCCCAGCCTTCGCAGCAGTATCTGAAGGTGGCGTCTGCGTGCGCTCCCGCGCGCAGATCGATCCGCCGTATGACGGGATCGGGTCCCGACCCGATGACGACCAATTCCAGACGTCGGCCCCGTGGATCGTCGGGGACCTCCGTGGTGGCGCGGAACTCGCGCAGTTCGCGGTCCGGCTCCGAGAAGGACTCGAAGACACGGAACAAACCAAGGTCGAATACTGCGTCGAGGACTGCGAGCCAATCGTCGCCGACAGCGTAGAAATCGAGGTTCGGCACGATCCCAGTATCCCGGTCGGCGCAATGCGTGATGGCGGGGTTCTCCTTCACCGGCATACCCTCGTCACCACGGCGAAATCCGCCGGCACCGACCCTGGACAGGCAGTGCGCGGCAGCACGACCCGCTTGCTGGGCGCGTCGGTGGACCCGGCCGTCCCGGTCGAATCGTGCTGCGGCACGACCTTATTGGCCAGCGAGGCATAGCTGAAGCTGAGAAGCAGCTCGAACAGCGCCGATTACCGTGCGTCAAGGTGCGCTCCTTCGGCACGAGGGCGGTCACATCGCTCGTTGTGACATCGTCGGTGACGTCAGCGAGGCGCTTCGACGTCGGCGCGTATCGTGCGCAGGGTGACGGCCAGATGTGGCGTGCGGGTTTGCTGCACACAGGGCAGGATGGTCTGCGTGGCGGATCCTTTGCGACTGTGTGTCGGTGGCTACTACGACTCTGGGATACAGCGCTGGCCAGGGGCAGAACTTGTCCTGACCACCGAGGGTGTTTGTTGCTCGTCGACCAGGTCTCTCCGACTGCTGAGCAGATTGCCGAGTTCGAAACCGCGCAAGCGCAATTCGCCTGGCTCGAGGGTCGACACAACGGGATCCTGCTTTATCGATTCGGCGAAACCCCTTGGAAAAGTCTTCCCTTCAATCCGCACGAAGACACACCGCCAGGCATGAGCGCCGGCCTTCCTTCGGTCGAATCCCGACAGCATCTGGCGGTTTCGGTCGGCCTGGCCGACGTCGACCGTGCACCGGTGGTGGCCGCACGCACCATCCGATGGCCCGAACACTTCGCCAGCGCAATCAACGCAACGGTACGGAGACTGGCTCGGCAGGACTTCGACCACGCTAGCAGGATCGACGAGGCCAACTACCTATACCTGTTCGTCGGAAACGAACGACTGGCCCAGCGTGCTGGGGTGCGCTGCACAAGTACGAACTGAATCGCAGTGCGCCGACGTGTTCCGCCGTGGTTCGAGGACCGCACCACACCCACCATTCGGCGGTCAAGGATATTGCGCCCACCTCGGATGGGCGCATAGTTTGATCTCCCGTCACCCGGCGCTGGCCGGTTCGGTCAGCGCGGTTCCCGGTGCAAGACTGGATCCTCGCCCTCCCGTTCCGCGTCGTCGACGAAACCGACTGGCCGTCCGGCCAAGGATGTGGTGATGTGCCCAAGTGACCAGACGCATTTCGGCTCAACAACTATGGGATTGCATGTCGGCACAGGCCCGAGCCGAATTCGACCATCTGATGATGTCGGGTAAACCTGTTCATGCCATCCGCTCGGTCCGTGAACATCTCGGGGAACCACTTCCACATCTTCACGACTGCATGGACCTACTTGTCCTACGCGCCGACGAACTCGGCCGGCGACTCCCAGGCCGCCCCGACCCCGCACACCCAGACTGAATCAGAACCAGACCCGGCTCCTGGGCTACCGGGGCACCCTTTGCCGCACCCGCTACAGAACAGCAGGCTGTACGTCGTGTAATCGGCAATACAGCTCACTCAATCTAGCTATATCCAGCCAGCCGGAAGGACATACTGACCGACCTTCAATCCGACTGCTGGAGCTAGCCGGAGGTTAGCGGCTGCGGCCAGATATCCCTCGCGCAACTGGCCGTCAGCGGGGAGTTCCAACTGGCCGCTAACACCCGTTCGTAGCGACCTACGGGCGGACTGTTGCCGTTGGAACGTCCTCTTCTGCCGCGACCCGCGCGTTGAACAGGCGCAAATGTTGGCTAGCAGTCGATCTCGCGATCACCCGCTGCCGACGAATAGCGCGCGATCGGTCAGACGATGTGGTCGATCTGATCGGGCCATGACTTCTACCGGACGCTGTTACGGATGTAGGTCAGACGTGTGGACGGGAATTCGTTGCCTGGCACACCCGCTCACCTTCACCACGGCCCCATTCGAGCTCACCCCGCCTTCAGTGGCCACCAATCGCATATGTGTCCGGGCCGCCGCCCATTCGAGGCTCATGACACTCAACGGCAACGCACCATAATGCCGCATAGTGCGCGTTCGCTGGCGATGCGCGCTCATGCCGAATGCCGTGCATTCCGTCGGAGCGTCACAGTTCGGACCATGCGACCCCGAACCATGGTGAGGTTCGTCCAGCTAGTAGCTGGAGGTGGAAGTCGGGGCCTTCATGTGTCCGATCCTCTTCGGGATCGGTGAGTTGACTGATGGTGCAGATGTAGTCGCCGTTTGGGAGTTCGATACTGGACCCGTATATATCCTTGTCGTCGTCCACGGCGGAGTCCGCGAACTGGGCAGCCATGGTGACCGTGTCCAAATTGACGACGACCAGCTCACCGCGCGTCACGGTGATGGGGCCGGCGATTTGCCTGATGACCGGCAGCCGCGGATCTACCGGCGAATCCGAAAGGTCGATCCGCCATTGCTCCTCGCCGCCGGTTCCCCAGAGCAGCATTGTCCGCTGCCGCATCTCCGATTCGACGCGCTCGAACAGCTTCTCCAAGGTCCAGTCTTCGCCCACGAACGACGTGTACGCGTGTGGGTCGACAAGACCGAGGAATCCCGAGTCATCGGTCATTTCGTCGATCCGATGCTGAAGCTGCGCCATGCGGTAGTCCTCCCCGGATTGATCACCGAACCCTACAGGGACAATGCTCGGTCGAACACCGAGTCCACTCCAACGGCGTCCGCGAAGAAGTCGGAACAGCGTTCCCGGAAGTGCTCCGGCGCAAGGGAGGCGGCGAACGCAGTATGACCGCACAGATCCGCCAGATACCACCACCGGCGGTTTCGAATTCGCTGAAATCCATTTGCCAGACTCGGTTGCGCTGCGTTGGTGATTGTGGAACACCCTGCGCCGCAACATTGCCCACGACTTGCGGTCGGCGCGATACCCAAAAAGACAAGCACCGCAGGAACGGTGACAACGCCGAGCCACATGTGGGCCCGTGGTCGCCAGCCAGGACAGCGGCTCCACCAAATCTGGAACACGGTCGCGCTGGTGGGGCTGTGTTCTGGACGATTCGCTGAACAAGCGGACGTGCATGGCGTCAGCGCAGATGAACTCGAGATCGGAACCGCAGATGAGTCGCCAGCCGCTCACTGGCAGACCCCAGGTCTCTCCAGTCAGCCGGTTATGAAGGACCCGCCTTCCGCGCAGAGCGCCGCGATGGCGGCCTCGCAAATGGCGTCTGTCAGTCCTGTGGGGAAAGGGAAGACCTCCGGGTCAGCAGGAGTTCCGGCTCGAGACAGTAGCGGCGGGTGATGAGGGCTGCGGCGCCACTAGCGACGGCATTACGACCCAGCGGCGAGGCAGCGAGACGGATCTGGCGGTGGGCGGCGGCTAGCACGCCCGCGCCGAGTCCGGTGCGTACGCCGGGGGCGAGTTCGTCGAAGAATGCGGAGTAATTGCCGCCGAGCACGATGGTCCCAATGTCGCAGACGTTGACCAGGGATGCGAGCGCGGTGCCCAGAGCCGAGCCCGCGCAGTCGACTGCGGCGCGAGCGCGCCGGTCGCCCTCGCGCAACGCAGGCAGCAGCGAGTCCAGACCCCGCCTGCCGGCGGCGCGGAGAATGGCGTGCAGACCGGCGTATTGCTCGACGCAGCCGTGACTACCACAGGTGCAGTGGCGACCGGCGCGCTCGATGGCGACGTGCCCGAGTTCCCCGGCGAATCCACTGCCGCCACGGTAGAGGGCTCCGCCGATCACGATTCCGGCACCGATGCCGACATCACCGGAGACGTAGACGAAGTCGTCTCCGACCAGACGGTGCGGCCAAACATGGGCCAAGGCAGCCAGATTGGCTTCGTTGTCCACCGCCACCCACGGCGCTCCGAGCGCTCGGGCCAATCGGTCACCGACGCGGATTCCGGTGAGGCCTGGCACATTCGGCGCGTGCACGACCTCGCCGTCCTGCACGATTCCCGGCACGGCCAGCCCGATCCCGAGCAGGTCGCGACCGGACTCGCCCTGCACCGTACGGACGAGGTCAGCAAGCCGGTCGACCAGGTCATCGGCGCTGCTACGCCGGTTGTCGGCCTCGATGCGCTGTTCGGATTCGGTTGATCCGTCCAGCCGTTGCACGATCACGGCGACGTGGCGCACATTGATCTCCACGCCGACCGCAGCGGGAGCTCCGGCCGATATCCGCAGCGGACGCGAGGGCCTGCCACGCCCGCGGTTCACGAGCTCGTCTTCGATCAGAAGACGTTGCTGTAGCAGCGGTTCCACCAGACTGGCGATGGTGGCCTTGGTCAGTCCGGTGCGCTGGGCCAGTTCGGCCCGCGATGCCGGGCCGTCCAGCATGGCCAGCAGCAGCGACCGTAGATTCCCGCTACGGACCTGCCGCAGGTGGACGGGGCCCGTCGGCAAGGTCATCGCTCGAGATACCGCGATCGCGCGGCCCGGTATCGGTCCCACAGCGCCTGCGACGGCGGGGCATCGAAGTGCTTACACGATTGGCTAGAGGAGTCGATCCCGGCGACCAGAGTCATGCGATCACCGCGCACCGAGCAGGTGCTCCAACGCCAGCTGGTTCAGCCGAACGAATCCGTACCCGCGCTGGGCGGCCCGGTCAGCGTCGAACTCGGCCAGGGCCGGATCGGCCAGCAGATCGGCGTGGGTTTCGCCGGGCGCGAGCGTCGGGGTGCGCAGATCGGTGACCCCCGATTCCGAAATGGCTTGCTGCACTTCCGGATCGGTGCGGAAGGCCAGGGCACGCTCCTTCAGCAGCAGATAGGTCCGCATGTTGGCCGCGGCCGAATCCCACACGCCCGCAGTGTCCTCGGTGCGCGAGGGCTTGAAGTCGAAGTGCCGGGGTCCATCGTAGGCGGGGGCGCCGTCCGGGCCGCCGTTCTCCAGCAGGTCCACCAGGCTGAAGGCGTTCATCAGATCGCCGTGCCCGAATACCAGGTCCTGGTCGTATTTGACGCCGCGCTGGGCGTTGAGGTCGATGTGGAACAGCTTGCCCTGCCACAGCGCCTGAGCGATGGCGTGCGCGAAGTTCAACCCGGCCATCTGCTCGTGTCCCACTTCGGGATTGACCCCGACCAGCTCCGGATGCTCCAGCGTGGCGATGAACGCCAGCGCATGCCCGACGGTCGGCAGCAGGATGTCGCCGCGCGGCTCGTTCGGCTTGGGTTCTATGGCGAAGCGCAGGTCGTAGCCGCGGTCGTGCACGAATGCGGTGAGCAGGTTGAGGCTTTCGCGGTAGCGGTCCAGGGCCGCGCGCACATCTTTGGCGCTGTCGTACTCCGCGCCTTCGCGCCCGCCCCACAGCACGTAGGTGCGCGCGCCGAGGTCGACCGCCAGCTCCACATTGCGCAGTACCTTGCGCAGCGCGAACCGGCGCACGTCCCGGTCGTTGCTGGTGAACCCGCCGTCCTTGAACACCGGATGGGTGAACAGATTGGTCGTGACCATCGGCACGACCAGTCCGGTGTCGGACAGCGCTTTCCGCAGCCGTTCGATCTGCCGCTGTCGTTCGGCGGTGGACGCGCCGAACGGGAACAGATCGTCGTCGTGGAAGGTGAGGCCGTATGCCCCCAGCTCCGCGAGCCGGTGCACCGCGTCGACCGCGTCCAGCTCCGGTCGGGTGGCATCCCCGAAGGGGTCTCGTCCCCGCCATCCCACCGTCCACAACCCGAACGAGAACTTGTCCGCAGGTGTTGGCGTCACCATAATCGACCCTCTTTTGTTCAGGCATTGAACTAAGGTGCTTTCGAGCGTAGTCGCGACCCGTGCGAAGTGCCGGGCTGACCACTGAATTCATTGTTCGACAACGGGATTCATGGATCGGCTGCGAAGTACATCGGCCGGCTGGCCGGGAGCGTCGGGATACACACATCCGTTCTCGGTCACGTCCACCGGCGGCAGGTTCGGATACTGGTGGTGGAGAGTTGTCAGGGCCTCGGTCGGACAACTCGCGGATCGCACGCGCCGCCGCCGTCGACACCTCAGCAGAGTCGCCCTCATCGACCGCGGTCTGCCGGACCCATGTCCGCAACGTCTCGGGGTCATCCCCATCCGGCCCGCGATCGTGGTGATCGCCGCCCACGCCGCGGCGTATCGGCAGCGCACCCATCGACGATCACAGAATATCTGCCGAATCCCGGCAGGTTTGGCGCATGCGCCCGATGCCGTCGATCTCGAGATCGATCACATCGCCGGGGAGTAGGAAGGGGAAACGGCCGGAGAGGGCTACGCCTTCGGGGGTTCCGGTGTTGATGAGGTCGCCGGGTTCTAGGACCGCGTACTGGGACAGGTGCCAGACCAGATACGCGACGTCGAAGATGAGGTCGGCCGTCGAAGAGTCTTGGCGCGGTTCACCATTGACCCAGGAGCGCAGGCGCAGGTTCTTCGGGTCGAGACGATCGGCGGGGATCAGGGCGGGACCGAGGGGGTTGAAGGTCGCGCAGCACTTGCCCTTCGACCATTGGCCGCCGGATTCCTCGAGCTGGAAGCGGCGTTCGGAGACGTCGTTCGAAATGGTGTAGCCCGCAATGTGTTTCATGGCGGCGTCGGGAGAGTCCAGGTAGCTCGCCCGGCGGCTGATCACCACCGCCAGCTCGACCTCCCAGTCGGTCCGGTCGGACCCGCGCGGGATCATCACGTCGTCGTACGGCCCGACCACGGTATTGGGTGTCTTGAAGAAGACCACCGGTGTACGTGGCGGTTCCGCTCCCGATTCGGCGGCGTGCGCGGCATAGTTCATGCCGATGCACCAGACGGCCTGCGGGCGCGCGATCGGTGCGCCGATACGTTGTCCGGTGAGGTCGATGGGCGACAGCAGGCCCTGTGACAGCGCCGCCGCGGTCTTCGACATGCCGTCCGCGGCGAGGAACGCACCATCGATATCCGATGTAAGCGTGGACAGATCATAGGTTTGATCGCCGTCGAACACGACCGGTCGCTCCGCGCCGACCGCGCCGATCCGCTGCAATTTCACGCACTAGCTCCTTTATTGGTGGGTTCCGCCTGATCGGCGGACAGCCGGTATACGCGCCGCGCCGTCGTGGACAACACCTTGACGCGATCGTCCGGGGCAAGTCCGCCGAGGACCTGAACAGTGGCCCGCCAGACCTCCGCATAGGAGGCGGCGGTCAGGGTGAACGGCCAATCCCCGCCCACCATCAGCCGATCCGGCCCGAACACCGCCAGCGCGTGATCGACGTACGGCTGCCAATCGGCGGCGGTGAATCCGGGCTTGGACACCGTGGCCAGGCCGGAGATCTTCGCCACCACATTGGGTTGCTCGGCCGCGGCGGCCAGCAGATCCGCCCACGGCTGCCAGTCGCCGGACGCGATCGGCGGTTTGCCCAGATGGTCGAGAACCACTGTGAGCGTGGGGTGTTCAGCCGCCACCTCCGGCACCTGCGCCAGCAGATCGGAACGCTCGGCCACCACGTCGAAACTCAGACCGGCCTCGGCGAGCATGGCTAGGCTGTCCGAAACCTCGGCTCGCAGTAGCCAGGTCGGATCCGGGTCACGGTGGATCATGTGCCGCACTCCGACGTACTCGGGCCGCCGCAGCCGGGCGAGCTCGAAGGCGGCCCGCCTGGGTTCGTGCAGCGGCAGCCAGCCGACCACGACCGCCGGGCGCGGGGCGCGTGCCGCCGCGTCCAATAGCGCGCGATTCTCGGCCAGTGAGTCGGACGCCTGCACCAGCACCAACCCCTCGATATCGTGCTCGGGCAGCTGCGGTTCGAGGTCGTCCAGCGTATAGGTGCGATGCAAGACATCGGATGTATTTTTCAGCCAGTCGTATTCGACATGGAATTTTCCACCTCGAACGTCCCAGACATGCACATGGGCGTCTACAGTCATCGGAGGCATGTGTTCACATTCTCGAAAGTGAAGGAACCGGTTTGTCGGTCACCGACGATGCGATTGCGAAGATCAAGGCGATGATCGTCTCGGGCGATCTGACGCCCGGATCGAGGTTGCCACGTGAGGCCGATCTGGCCGCCGAGCTCGGGGTGTCGCGCAGTTCGCTGCGCGAGGCGGTGCGCGCGCTGTCGCTGGTGCGAATCCTGGACGTGCGTCAGGGCGACGGCACCTTTGTGGCGAGCCTGGAGCCGAATTCGCTGCTGGACGCCATGAGTTTCCTGCTGGAGTTCCATCAGGACGACTCCGTGCTCGACATCCTGGGCGTGCGGCGGATTCTGGAGCCCGCCGCGACCGCGCTGGCGGCGCAGCACATGACCGACGAGGAGATCACCCACCTGCGCACCCTGGTCGAGCCCGGCAGTGCGTCGGTGACCGATCTGGTCGCGCTCGACCTGAGCTTCCACGCCGCCATCGCCACTGCATCCGGCAATAAAGTCCTTGCCTCGCTGCTGGATTCGCTGTCCATGCCGACCACGCGCGCACGGATCTGGCGCGGCGTCACCGAAGAGGGCGCGTTCGAGCGCACGGTCGCGGAGCATCGCGGCATCTGCGACGCGATCGCCGCGCACGACCCGCAACTGGCGCAGGCGCGGGCGCTGGCGCATGTGGCCGGGGTGATGGAATGGCTGGGCCGGGCGGTGGAGTGAGCGGCTCATCGCGGTGCTCGATTCACCATAGCGCCCGATCCTCGAGCTCAGACCAGAGTCCTTCCGGCACAGGCAGATCGAGCATGGCAATGCTGTCATCGATCTCCGCGCGAGTACCGGACCCGAGCACGATCGCCGTGACGGCGGGATGCCGCCGCGGGAACTGCATGGCCGCCGCCCGCAGCGGCACACCGTATTTCGTGCACCGCCGCTCCAGGTCCCGCGCGCGGGTGATGACGGCGGGGTCCGCCGTGCGGTAGTCGAAGGTGGCCTGCCGCAAGGGATCCGCCAGCACGCCGCTATTGAGCACCCCAGCGACGAGCACCTGGATCCCACGTTCCGCACATTCGGGCAGCAGTTGCTGCTCGGCTCGGCGGTCCAGCAATGAGTACCGCCCGGCAATCATGACGGTGTCGATGGCCGACTCCCGCACGAACCGCAGTGCGGTCTCGACGTGGTTGACGCCGATACCGATTCCAGCGGTCAGCCCTTCGGCCCGCATCCGTTCCAGCTCCGGCAGTGCCTCGCCCAGGGCTTGGTCCATGTGCGCCTCGGGGTCGTGTACAAGCATCCGATCCACTCGATCCAGCCCGAACCGAATCAGCGATTGCTCCAGCGACAGCCGTACGCCTTTCGCCGAATAGTCCAGCCGCCGTGACCGTTTGGGCGCACCGTAGAACTCATCGGCCCCGTCGGGCGCGTCCGCGTCGTCGTACAGCAACCGCCCCACCTTGGTGGAAACCGTGAACTCCGAACGGTCTCGCTCATGCAGGAATCGGCCGAGGCGCTCTTCGCCGAGCCCGCCGCCGTAGTGCGGTGCCGTATCGAAACTCCGAATCCCGCCCGCCCACGCCGCTTCCAGCGCCTCCTGCGCGGCGTCCTCATCGACCGAACGGTACAGCCCGGCATACCCCGCACCACCGAGCACCACCTCGACGCGCGGTCGCGGGTTCAGCTCCCAGACCACCGGCAAACCGGCCTCCGGCGCCGAATAGTCGTGGGGGACATCGGTGAACTCACTCATACGAGCCTGCCAGGCGATATTCACCGGCAAACCAGCCAGTTCGGCCAGTAGCTTGTCATAGCTGTCACAGTCGATGACATGGAACAGATCCAACCCGCTGCGCCAGATGGTCCAGCCGGTCGCACCGGCGGCGCGAATGGCTGCGACGAGGTCGGCCGGTACCGCGCGATGGGCGGCCTCGTACTCGGCCTCCGCACCCGGTTTCAGCCTGGTGTGCAAGGCGATTCGCATGCTCACTCCTGCCGCCGTCCGCTGGCGATGCGAGTGATGACCAGGGCGACGAGGATGAGCGCCCCATTGATGAACTTCAGCGAATCCGCGCTCACCCCGCCGTAGGACAGCAGCTTCTGGATCAGCGTGAGAATCAGGATTCCGAAGAACGCGCCCACCACCGACCCGCGCCCGCCATTGAGTGACACACCGCCGATAACGCAGGCGGCGAACACATTGAAGATCATCCCGTCGCCCTGGCTGACCTGGACACTGGCGAACTGCCCGGAGTAGATGAGCCCACCGATCGCGGCCAGCACCCCGGCGATCACCAGCACGGCGATGACCACCCGATCGGTGCGAATACCGGCGGCTCGGGCGGCGGCTTCATTGCCGCCGACCGCGTACAGTGCCCGCCCGGCCGTGGTGTAGTTCAGCACCAGATATCCGATCACGAACAATGCCAGGGCGATGATCACGTTCGCCGGCAGGCCCAGAACTCGTGCATTGCCGAGCCATTCGACCGAGTCCGGAATCTTGGTCAGGGTGAACCCGGACGTGAGGAAGGTCAGCAACCCGCGCAGGGCGATGAGCATCGCCAGCGTCACGATGAACCCGTTGAGGCCGAAGCGCACGATCAGCAGGCCGTTGACCACACCGACCGCCGCGCCCACCAGTAGTGCGATCGGAATAGTCATCCACGGCGACGCCCAGGTGAAGGCGCCGACCTCGGTGGTGCCCATGGTCACCCAGATCGCCACCCCCGGCGCGAGGCCGAAGGTGGATTCCAGCGAGAGGTCCATCCGTCCGACCACCAGCACCAGCACCTCGGCCAGCACCAGCAGCGAAATACCGCTCATGGTGCTCAGCACATTGGTGAGATTGGCTGTCGAGACGAAGTTGGTATTGATGAAGTATCCGACCACCAGCGCCAGCAGGATCGGCGGCACCAGTAGCAGATCGCGGAATGCGCTCCAACGCACGTGGATTCGCGCCCGGCGCGGCGGGGCCGCGGTGGGCGCACCGGTTTCGGTCACGATCCGGGTCATAGCAGTCCTTCCATGGCGGTGACGAGCTCGCGATCGTTCCAGCCCTTGTCGAAGCGGGCGGTGAGCCGTCCCTGCACCAGGACCAGCACGCGGTCGGCGTCGCGCAGATCGTCGAGTTCGTCGGAGACGACGAGGATGGCGGTGCCGCGATCGGCGGCGGCGCGCACCACCGCGCGCAGAGTTTCCTTGGAGCGCACGTCGACTCCCGCGGTGGGGGTGATCAGCACCAGTACTCGCGGTTCGGTGGCCAGGGCACGGGCGAAAACTACCTTCTGCTGATTGCCGCCGGATAGTTCGGCGACGCTCTGCTGCGGGCTCTCGGTCTTGATATCGAGTTCCGCGATGGCGGTGCCCGCCAGCACATCTCGGCTGCGCCGCGACAGCAGGCCGAACGGGCCGAGCTTGTTCGGCACGGTGAGGGTGGCATTGTCGGCCACGCTCATGGACAGGATCAGCCCTTCGTCGTGACGATCGCGCGGCACGAATCCGATCCCGGCATCGCGCGCCGCCCGCACCCCGCCGCCGCGCAGCGGCCGGCCCGCCACCAGTACCGATCCGCCTGCCGCCCGGCGTAATCCGACAATGGTCTCGGCCACCTCGATGCGCCCGCTGCTGCCGCCGCCAGCCAGTCCGACGATCTCACCTGGGCGCACGTCGATATCGATCTCGTCGAATTCGCCGACACGCGTGAGCTTCTCCACCTTCAAAGCCGGTGCGCGGGCGGCATCGGGGGCCTGTCGTGGCACCGCGGTTTCCAAGTCCGTCGAATCGCCGGTCATGGCGGCGATGAGCGCAGGCTTGGCCAATTCGGCGACCGGAGCCGTGACGATATGCCGGGCATCCCGGAAAACCGTGACGTCGGAACAGATTTCGTAGGTCTCGTCGAGATGATGGGAGATGAACAGAAAGGTCACGCCCTGTTCCTGGAGGTCTCGGATCCTGGCGAACAGGCGCTTGATGGCGGGACCGTCCAGCTGTGCGGTCGGCTCGTCGAGAATGATGAACCGCGCGCCGTGCGAGAGTGAGCGCGCGATTTCCACCAGTTGCCGATGTTCCACCGACAGCTCGCGGGCGAGCGCGTCGACCGAAACCGGCACCGACCAGGTATCCAGCAGCTCCCGCGCCCGCGCCCGAAGCGTGCGCCAATTCACCAGGCGCCCACCGAAACCCTGCCGATTGACGAACAGATTCTCCGCCACCGACAGGTCGGGAATGATCGTGGAGTGCTGGTAGACGCACGCCACGCGGGTCCGCCAGGCATCCCGATCGGCGGGCGTCGGCGCCGGGTGCCCCTGGAAGCGCACCTCCCCCTCATCAGGAGCTGCGAGTCCGGTCAGAATCGACACCAGGGTCGACTTCCCGGCGCCGTTTCGCCCCACCAGCGCATGCGTGCGGCCGGCGGTGACGCGCAATCCGACGCGATCGAGCGCGATATTGCGGCCGAACCGCTTGGTCACTTCGATCGCCTCGGCCACCGGTGGAACATCCGGTTGTTGCTGTGAAACTGTCTCGGGAACTGCGGTTTTCATCGCTAGGGTGTCGATCCGTTCAGTGCCCGCGGCCCCACAGCGCGGGATCGGTGCTCGCCACGGTGTCCATATCGCCGACCTTGCCTCCGGTGCGGGTCACGACCGGCGCTGGGAGCTGATCCTCGAGCTGGCCGCCGCCGGTGTCGACAATGGTCGAGCCGTGATCGGTCGGACCGGGAGTGAACTTCTTACCGTCCACGGCCGCTTTCGCGTACATCGCGGCGTACTGCGCGTACAGATCGGCGGGTTGTGAGACGGTGGCGTCGATATCGCCCGAGTCGATGGCGTCGAGCTCAGCCTTGATGCCATCATTGGACACGATCGAAATATGACCTGGCTGACCGGCTTTCACGAGTTTGCCGGTACGCTTGAGCAATGCCAGCGTCGACTGCAGGAATGCGCCGCCGGCCTGCATGTAGATGCCGTTGATGTCTGGATCGGTGAGCAGCTTGTCCTGCAGGCCCGAGGTGGCCTTGTCGGCCTTCCACTCGGTGGGGATTTCGATCACCTTGATATTCGGGTATTTCGTCCGCATGCAGTCGGCGAACGCCTGGGAGCGGTCGCGGCCGTTGATCGAGGCCAGATCACCCTGGAATTCCACGACTTTCCCGGTGCCGTGCAGGGTTTCGCCGAGGTAGGTGCAGGCGTTCGCACCGTAGGCCCGGTTGTCGGCCCGCACCACCATGTACGCGCCGCCGCTGTCGGGGCGAGTGTCGACGCTGATCACCGGCACGTTCCTATTGGCGGCGGCGGTCAGCGCCGGTTTCGCGGCGGCAGTGTCCTGCGGCGCCATGATGATCGCCTTGACGTCCTTCGAAAGCAGTGTGTCCACATTGGATTTCAACCGGTTGGAGTCATTGTCGGAGGAGGTGTTCTCCAGCCTCACCCCGGCCGCGGCGGCCTTCGGGCCGAGATACCCGGCATAGGCGCTCCAGAAGTCGGTGTCCGAGCGCGGCTGATCCGCGCCGACGAGTACACCGTTGTCGGCGCCCTTCCCGACAGCCACGGCGGGACCGCCGCCGGAAGTCTGTTCGCGGGAACAGGCCGCCACTGCGACGACCAGTACGGCGGCTACTGCCGCGCCGATGATCCTGGTGTTCATGAGAGTTCGTGCTCCTTCGCCGAAACCTGGTGTACTGCTGAGAAAGTGGTCGGCTCCAGCCATGCCGCGCCGGTGGGAAAGGTGTAGTCGCGGAGCGAGTCCGGGAGCATCTCGGCGCTGAAACCTGGTGCGCGCGGGGTGAGATAACGTCCGCCGGCCACCCGGACCGGATCGCGGAAATGCTCGTGCAAATGGTCGACGTATTCGATGGCGCGGCCCTGCATGGTGCCGGAGATGGCGATGTAGTCGATCATTGCCAGGTGCTGCACCAGCTCGCACAGCCCGACCCCGCCGGCGTGCGGGATGACCGGAACCCCGAACTTGGCCGCCAGCAACAGGATTGCGATATTCTCATTGACACCGCCGACACGGGCGGCATCGATTTGCAGGACGTCGACCGCGCCCGCCTGCAGTAACTGTTTGAACAGGACGCGGTTCTGGCCGTGCTCGCCAGTGGAGATCGGCACCCCCGCGACCCGGCGACGAATCTCGGCGTGGCCCAGGATGTCATCGGGACTGGTGGGTTCCTCGACCCACGACAGCCCGGCCGGAGCCAGCCGCGAAATCCATTCTGCCGCTTCATCGACGCCCCAGCGTTGGTTGGCGTCGACAGCCAGGCCGATATCGGGTCCGATGGCGCGCCGCGCGAGCATGACCCGGCGCACGTCCTCGTCTGGATCGCGGCCAACCTTGATCTTGATGGTGCCGAATCCGTCGGCGACCGCTCGCTGGGCGAGGCGGGTCAGCTTGGCATCCGAGTAGCCGAGCCAACCAGCGGAGGTAGTGTACGCGGGATATCCGGTGGCCAGCAGGCGTTCGGTGCGTTCGGCACGGCCCGGTTCGGCCTCGCGCAGGATGATCAGGGCCTCGTCGGGGGTGAGGGCGTCGGTCAGGTAGCGGAAGTCCACCTGCGCCACCAGGTCTTCCGGACTCATCTCCGACGCCAACTGCCACACAGGTTTTCCCGCGCGCTTGGCGGCGAGGTCCCAGGCGGCATTGACGACCGCGCCGATCGCCATGTGCATGACGCCCTTCTCCGGGCCCAGCCAACGCAGCTGCGAATCATCGGTCAAGCTACGCGCGAAACCGCCCAGATCGCGAGTGATCTCGTCGACCGAGCGGCCCACCACCAGATGATCGAGGGCCTGGATAGCGGCCTGCTGCACCTCATTGCCGCGCCCGATGGTGAACGCGAAGCCGTGGCCGTCCGGGACCGCCGCATCGTCGGTGCGCAGGATCACGTAAGCCGCTGAATAGTCGGGGTCGGGGTTCATGGCATCCGAGCCGTCCAGTTGGGTCGACGTCGGGAACCGAATATCCAGCGTGTCCAGCGCCGTAATGAAAGCCATGCGTGATCCTCGCTGCCAGAAGTGATCTGGGTCACGACTATACATCCGATGTCTAGGAACGCAAGGGTTATTGAGCCAGGCTGTTTTCCGGCGAATAGGCCGAATGCGAGGTTCTGTTCGGCGAGTGGTGTTATCTTCCGAAGCTGTAAACATCGGATCAGTGCACGGATGAGGTCGGTATGACTTACGGGGAGTTGAACGGGCTGACGGCCGTGGTGACCGGCGGCGGATCCGGCATCGGCCGGGCGATCGCGACCGCATTCGGCCTCGCTGGTGCGCGGGTGGCCGTGCTGGATCTGCGGCCGGGCCCGCCGGTCGGACGCGATGGCCTGGCGTTGACATGCAATGTGTGCGAGGACGATTCGGTGCGCGCGGCCATCGAGACCACCGCCGACGCATTCGGCCGCCTGGACATCGTGGTCAACAATGCGGGCATCGGTGCGCAGGGAACCGTCGAGGACAATACCGACGATGATTGGCATCGCGTCTTGGACGTGAATGTGCTCGGTGCCGTGCGGGTTTCCCGCGCCGCGCTGCCTCACCTGCGCCGCTCGCCCGCCGCCGCGATCGTGAACACCTGCTCGATCGCAGCCACCACCGGCCTGCCGAACCGCGCGGCCTACAGTGCCAGCAAGGGCGCGATCCTCGCGCTGACGCGCGCCATGGCGGCCGATCACCTCTCCGAAGGAATTCGAGTCAACTGCGTGAATCCAGGCACGGTCGATACCCCCTGGGTGCAACGCCTGCTCGCCGCTGCCCCCGATCCTGCCGCGGAACTCGTTGCACTCCAAGCCCGTCAGCCGCACGGCAGGCTGGTCAGCCCCGAAGAAGTCGCGGCCGCGGTGTTGTATCTCGCCGGACCACACGCGGCTTCGACCGCCGGCGTCATGTTGGAAGTAGACGGCGGCATGCATTCACTCCGGCTGCGTGCGCCCAATGGCAGCCCGAATATCGCCGAGCAACAGGAGAATCCGATCCGGTGACCGAACGCCGCATCCCGAAATACCGCGACCTCGCGCCGTTGGTGAGGTTCGAGCGCCCCTTCGGCGGCCTCGACCACAAGCTCGCTCGCGCCCAAACCATCTGGGACCTGCGCGAGTTGGCTCGCAAACGCACACCCAAGGTCGCCTTCGACTACACGGACGGCGCCGCCGACGCCGAAATCAGCCTCCAGCGGGCCCGACAAGCGTTCCAAGACATCGAATTCCGCCCAGCCATCCTCCGCGACGTCGCCGACATCGACACCAGCACGACCATCCTCGGCAAACCCTCCCAGCTGCCCTTCGGCATCGCCCCCACCGGCTTCACCCGCATGATGCATACCGCAGGCGAAGTCGCCGGCGCCCGAGCCGCCGCCCGAGCCGGAATCCCCTTCACCCTCTCCACCATGGGCACCACAGCCATCGAAGACTTGGCCGCCGCCACCAATCCCCAGGCCCGCAACTGGTTTCAGCTCTATATGTGGAAGGATCGGGATCGCTCCCTGGCCTTGGTCGACCGCGCCGCCACGGCAGGCTTCGACACCCTGGTTGTCACAGTCGACGTCCCAGTAGCCGGCGCTCGCCTCCGCGACGCGCGCAACGGCATGACCGTCCCACCCTCGATAACCCTCACGGGCGCCCTCGACGCGATCCGAAAACCCCGCTGGTGGTTCGATTTCCTCACCACCGAACCCCTGGCCTTCGCCTCCCTGGACCGCTGGTCCGGCACCGTCGCCGACCTCCTCGACGCCATGTTCGACCCCACGGTCGACTTCGACGACCTCATCTGGATCCGCGACCGCTGGCCCGGGCGAATCCTCGTCAAAGGCGTCCAAACGGTAGACGATGCCAAACGCCTCGCCGCCTTGGACGTAGACGGCATAATCCTGTCCAACCACGGTGGCCGCCAACTGGATCGAGCCCCGGTCCCCCTACACCTCCTCCCCTCGGTGGTCCACGAGGTAGGTGACGACCTCGAAATCCACCTGGACACAGGCATAATGCACGGCGCCGATATAGTCGCCGCGCTGGCCCTGGGCGCCCAGTTCACCCTGATCGGCCGCGCCTATCTCTACGGCCTGATGGCCGGGGGCGAATCAGGCGTAGACCGCGCCATCGACATCCTCCGCACTCAGCTCACGCGCACGATGAAACTCCTGGGCGTCGGCTCCATACAAGAACTCGAACCCGCCCACGTCCGCCTGCTTTACCAGCGCCCGAGGTAATCGGCACCGCTACCCGTCTACCGACCATCGGCTCGATGTCGCCAGATCATCACCTCACCGTGCCCCGCGCTACCCGATGCATGCCCGCGATCTCCATAACCTCGATAATCTCGCCGGCGGTCGCGTCGTACCTCAGCGCGTTCTCCATGTGCATCGGCGCCGGACATGCCATTGGGGTGGCCGAGGGCGATCGCGCCGGGCGATGACGTTGTCCCAGCGGGCCAATGCCGATGGCACGGATGGGTCGATGGCAACGGCGGCGAACACTTCACTCATCCGCACCAGATCCAGATCGGCCGGCGCGATTCGGTGCAGACGTACTCCTCGGCAACAGCGTTGGAGGAGGGCTGAAGTCGCAGTCTGGAGTCAGAGCTACCTATTCACTGACCGAGCCTGGGCCGTCGGGGGATACAACGGCAGTTGGTTAGCGCACTCATTTGGATGTACTACTGATGGTTGATTTCAGCACGTGGTCGCGGGAGTCGTGTACGTGGCCGCGCAGGGTGGGCAGGTCGACGTCGAGAACATGGCTGTTCCATTTGCGCGGTTGGCCGTCGATGAGGACCGCGGTGATGTTGCGAGGGTCGCTGCCCAGGACGATGGTGCCGACGGGATCGTTGAGCGGCATGGTGTTGAGGTCTTCGGCCTGGATGACCAGCAGGTCGGCCTTCTTTCCGGCCACTAGTGATCCGGTCACGTTGTGCAGGCCGTTGGTCCGGGCGCCTTGGAGGGTGGCGAAGTCCAGGACGTCGTAGGTGCTGATGCGGGAGGGCTGCCGGCCGGTGTTGTAGGCGGCGTTGACCGCTCGCATGCGCTGGATGGCGTGCAAGGCCCGCATCTGAGTGAACATATCGCTGGCCAAGGCGACCTCGACGTCAATGCTCAGACCGGGGCGGATCCCGGCGGCCAGGGCTTCCTCGATGGCGGGGACGGCGGTCTCGAGGCCGATCTGCGCCTCGGATGTGGGGGCCAGTGACACGGTGGTGCCGGTGTCACCTATCGCCTGCCATGCGTGGCCGGTGAGGCCGGTGCTGTGGATGAGGGTGACATCGGGTCCCAGCAGGCCGTCTCGTTGCCAGTCCAGGACGGCTTGGGAAGAGGAGGCGCCGAAGACAGCGTCGATGCTCACCCCGATGCCCAGATCGTTTGCGATGCGGGCGAGGTCGGTGCCGTAGGCCAGGGCGGGGCCGGCGATCTCGTTGGTGGCTAGTGCGGCCAGGCGAAGAGTCAGCAGCTGGTCACTGCTGCTGAAGTACTGCTTTTTGAGCCGGGTGAGATCGCCGGGCCACTGTCGGTCCCAGTCGCCGAAGTGCGGGCCCATCGATGCGTGCACGCCGCGGATACCGGTGTCCAGCAGGGCCTGGATTGCGGCGTCGGAGTGCTCGCGGGAGCGGGAATTGTGGGAGAAGTCGAGCATGCAGGTGATGCCGCTGTCGATGGCGGTCAAGGCGGCCAACCGGGTGCCGACATACATGTCCTGAGGCCGGTAGACGGTGGCATAGCCGGCCAAGGTGGCCGCGACGTAGCCGGTTAGGTCGTCGACGTCGGGCATGATGCGACGTAACTGGGCCTGCCAGGCATGCCGGTGAGTGTCGACGAAGCCGGGGCACAGGATCGTGTGACGGGCATCGACGACGATGGCTTCGGCCACGTCCATACCGTGCCCCACGGCTGCGATCGTGTCGCCTTCGACGAGCAGATCGGCGTCGTCCAGGACACCCAGTGCCGGGTCCATGGTCACGATCGTGGCGCCGGTGAACAAAATGCGCCGCCGCCGGTCGGGCGACCGGCGGCGGATCTGCTCGAGCACCGCAGTGCTGGTGGTGCCGGCGACGGGGGTGTCGTAGGTACTCATGAGAAATTTCACCTTGTCGTTGCAGTGCTGCGCGCGTGCCGCTGAACCGGGACGCTGGGGGAAATGAGCAGCGGGAGCCCGCCGGTTGTGCGCGCAGGACGAGGGCATGCGCTGGGAGGGTTCCCATGTCGGGCCACCGAGT
Source organism: Nocardia sp. NPDC005998 (assembly GCF_040614395.1). NCBI lineage: Bacteria > Bacillati > Actinomycetota > Actinomycetes > Mycobacteriales > Nocardiaceae > Nocardia > Nocardia sp. NPDC005998. The sequence continues at coordinate 38,852 of NZ_JBEXUI010000037.1, forward strand.
TGGCCAGATAGATACTCGAGAGCCGCGAGCGGTCGGCCGGTGAAAGGTGGCCGCTCGCCTGCCGCTGGCGTCCATCGGCGCAGGGCACCCGCATGGCGATGACTGCTACTGCTGCCGGTACAGGACGAGATGCTCGTGGTAGAGCACGCCGTCACGGATGTTGCCGGTCGCGGTGAAACCAGTGTCATCGACGTAGTCGATGTGGTTGCCGGTCACGGTGTAGCGGCCGGTGTAGGCGCTGCGTCGGCTGCCGCGGGCCTCGTCGTAGTGGCCGTCGGCCCGCAATTGCTGGCGGATGTGGCCGTCTGCGCTCACCCACATACCGATCACGTCGGTGTCGTCGTTGCTCGTCTGTCCGGTCATACCGCTGGTTCCTTTCGTCCTGGAAGCGGTCCGTTCTGCCTCGCCGAGTCTGGGCGATTCACCGATCAGCAGCCAGGACGGATCCTGCCTGGGTACAGCGCACCCGGGCAGCCGTTCGGCCTGCGCCTTAATCTGGGATCCGTGCTTGACAACGAGCTGGGACAGTTCCTGCGTGCCCGCCGGGCGAGTTTGCGGCCCGACGACGTCGGCGTGATCAGTCACGGCATGCGCAGGGTTAGCGGCCTACGCCGTGAAGAGGTCGCGGTGCTGGCCGGGATGAACGCCGACTACTACACCCGGCTGGAACAGGGCCGCGAACGCCACCCTTCGCCCCAGATCCTCGACGCGCTCAGCCAGGCAATGCGGCTGGATACCGACGCCCGAACCCACCTGTACCGGTTGGCCGGTGCCGTGCCCAGCGGCCGCACCACCACGACCACCGACCAGGTCAGCCCGGCGATGCGCCAGTTGATCGACGGCTACCCGCTGGGCGCGGCATTCGTCGTCAACCGAGCCTTGGACATCCTGGCAGCCAACACCTTGACCCAGGCCCTGTACTCCCCTTTCACCAGGGCCGACAACCTCGCCCGCATGACCTTCCTCGACCCCGCGGCCCGCCAGTTCTATACCCGATGGGGCCAGACGGCCGAAGCCACCGTGGCCAACCTGCGCCATGCCGTCGGCCTGGACCCCAACAATCCGCGGCTACGGGCCACAATCCGCATCCTCACCGAACAAAGCCCGGAATTCACCCGTCTATGGAACACCCACAACGTGCGCGGCAAGACCCACGAGGCCAAGCACTTCCTCCACCCCGACGTTGGGCCACTGGCTCTCACCTACCAAGCACTCGACATCCCCGACGCCCTGGGCCAGCAACTCGTCGTCTACCACGCCGAACCCGACAGCCCTACCGCCCAAGCCCTCAAACTGCTCGGCTCCCTGCACGCCACCCGCGATCACACACCCAACACGTAGCCATCCACCCCTTTCTCTACTTCTGCGACCCACACTCACCCTGGCAGCGTGGCACCAATGAGAATGCGAACGGCCTTCTTCGCCAGTACTTTCCGAAGTTCACCGACCTGTCCGGCTCGCTAGCTGTTTATCGGAAGTCGGCACGGGTCTCGCGCCGAGCTCAGGTCGAGATGTATGCGCCACGCGAGGAGACACGGACTCTACCGGGTTGTTCCACAGCGCCATTTACTGTGCCGAGAGAGACAGGACCGGCAGCCGCGGATCGGCTGGGGGCTCGGTGCCTCATCCGGCGGTCGAAGCCGGCGATAACGCATCCGCCGTACCGGCCCAGGCCGTGAGTGCCTCGGTTCGCTCGACAGAACGCTTCGATGGGTCGAGAGTTCTTGTGGCCCAAGCGATATGCCCGTCAGGGCGGACGAGGATTTCGGTGACGTCGTCAAGATCCGCGCGCTGTTCATGGGTCGCCGCGGTGAAGGTGCCCACCCGGTCTGCCCACCCGGTGACCTCGAAATTTGGCGCCGAGGCGAGATCGAGGAGCGCGAAACGGCCCTCGTGCAGCAGCTCGTAGACCCTCGTCGACTTCGCGTTCCGGTCGGTCATTTCGATATCCGGCATCCGCCGCCCCACCAGCACATCCGCCCCGGCGGGGGCGGGATAGACGGTGTCGAGCGCGGAGACCAGCCCGGCCAGTCGACGGTTGACCTCGCCGATCTGCAGCAGCTCATCGAGCAGAGCGCGCAATGCCGCTGCGGGACGCCGGTACTCGGCGACCAGGGTCAGCTCGGCGAGCAGCGTCTGAACTTCGGTGTTGTCGGTGACCGCCTGACCGACCGGACGGCGCTCACTGTCGTAGGTGTCCAGCAGACCTGGTGGCGCCCAGCCATTGATCTGCGCGGCCAGCTTCCAACCAAGGTTCATCGCATCCTGTAGCCCGGTGTTCAATCCCTGTCCGGCGGCCGGGAAATGGATGTGCGCGGCATCACCCGCCACCAGAACTCGACCGGCGCGGTAGCGCTCGGCCAACCGGGTCGCATTGCCGAAACGCGACAGCCATCTCGGTTGCGCTATGCCGCAATCAGTTCCACATAGATAGGTCAAGGAGTCGCGGAATTCGGCTTCGGTCACCGGCTCCGCCGACGGTGTGCGAATCCGCCGCGGATCCATCAAGACGAAACGAGTCAGCCCCGACTCCAGCGGAACCACCAGCACGCCGGACTCAGTTGCCTGCGCCAAACTTTGCGGCTCGACGACCGCGAAATCGCCGAGCATCCCGGTCAACGTCTCGTCGGTGCCAGGAAACCCGATACCCGCACCCGCCCGCACAACACTGCGGCCACCATCGCACCCCACCACGAAGCCGGCCCGCATCGAATCAGTTCCCGCCCGACCGCGCACCTCGACATCGACCCACTCCGCTTCTTGATTCAGAGCGGTGACCTCACGTCCACGCAGAATCTCGACACCCGACTCCTGCGCCCGCTCCGCCAGTAACTCCTCGGTCCGCGCCTGTGCGAGGAACAGCGTGTACGGGTGCCGGGAATCCAGCGCCGCAAACGACAATCGAGTGTCCAGACTCGCGAAATGCCAGCCGGGCAAGGTCCGTCCCTCGGCCCGGAAACGATCGGCCAGTCCGCGCTGGTCCAGCACCTCCATGCTGCGCGGATGCAACGTCAGCGCGCGGGAATTCTGCTGCGCCTCGATCCGCCGCTCGATGATCCGCACCCGTACCCCGGCGGCCGCGAGTTCGATGCCCAGCATCAGCCCGGTCGGGCCCGCACCCGTGATCAATACATCGACTTCCGACATCGAACCACCTCCACAATAATTAGTGAACAACGTTCTCGTGAACGATGTTCACTATAGTTCCGGGTATGGCTACCCTGTCAAGCGCCAACTCGGCGTCCACCACAAAGGCCTCCGGCCGCGGACGGACACCCCGACTCAACGCATCGCACACCGTCGAGGTCGCGCTGGAACTACTCGACGACATCGGCTTGGATGCCCTCACGATGCGCCGCGTCGCCGACGCCATCGACGCCCAGGCGAGCGCGCTGTATCGCTACTTCGCCACCAAGAACGACCTACTCACAGCCATGGCCGAACGCATGCTCGCTGGATGCGACGAGCCGACAGCCGCAGCCGACTGGACCGAGCAGGTTGCCGAACTCGCCCACCGCTTGCGCGCGGCCTTATTGCGCTATCGCGACGGGGCAAGGGTTTTCGCAGGCACCCACCCCACCGGCGCACACACTCTCGGCTTCACCGACACCCTCATCGGAGTGCTCCGCAGCGCGGGTTTCCCCAATGCCGATGCGGCTCGCGCCGCCCTCACCGTGGTCCACTACACCCTCGGCCACACACTGGAAGAGCAAGCCGTGAACGCCGATCCGGCCGACGCCGTCCGCTTGACCGAAGCACTCGCCTCGGGCCGATTCGAGCACCTCACCGCCGCCGAGTCGGTCCTGACCGACCCAGACTTCACGATCCACTTCGAATTCGGACTCCAGCTGCTGATCTCGGCCTTATCCGGGCAGCGGGGTCGCAGCCTCACCTGATCCCCGACGGCCCGGGTCAGCCGGATCGTACTGTGAACAGCGGCATCCGCAGCGAGAACACACCGCCACCGAACGGTGCAAGTCGCAACTTCGTGAGCTGGGAGTCCTTCGGCGGCAACAGCATCGCCGGACTGGGTCTCGAAACCTTGGTAACGAGACGCGCTCTGCAGCGAAGTACCCGTTACGAAAAGGGCGTGCGGGCTGCGGCGCGCAGTATGACTTGCGGTGCTGTGTGGCGGTGATTTCGCACTGTTGGATGGTGGCGATGACGAGGGTGTTGTAGCGGGTGAGCGTGTTCGGAGGGGTGTAAATCGGTGGAATCAGAGAGTCGACCGCCTACCTTGGTCCTTGTCGGGGAAGCGGGAATGTTACTCAACGGTTGCCCTTTTGGCGATCCGTGTTAGTTGTTCCCAAGCCGGCGAGGTGATTCCGACGGATTCGCTGACCAGGCGGGTCAGTTTCGGGTCCAGTGTCGGGGTTGTCCGGCCGGCGGCTCCGGTGCGCCTGGCGGTCTGCCACCGTCGGGTGCGGTTGGCGAGGTCCACCAGGCGTGGGTCGTCGGGTGACCAGTCGAATGCCGCGTCGTAGTCGAGGTAGATGGTCTGGAATTGCGGATCGCTGATGGCGTCGAGCTTGTCGGTGGCCCACTCCGCGGCCTGTTCGGGGGCGACCGATTGCAGCAGAATCCAGATGTCGCGTTCCATCTGTACTGCCCGTTCGCTTACCCCGAGGTGTTGCAGGCGGTCGAGGTACTCGGCAACATCGGTGGATACGAACAGGCGTTCGCCGCAACCCAGTTCGGCGATTTGCTCGCGGGTTCGGCGGATCTCCTCGGCGCGTTCGGCGAGCAGGCAGTCGATCTCGGCGATTGCAGCCGCGAACTCGTCGGAGTTCGCGGTGAGCAATTGCTTGACACGCGCCAGTGGCACGCCGGCGCGTACCAGTGTCTTGATCTTGACCAGATTGATGGCGTCTTCGGCGCGGTAGCGGCGATAGCCGGACGAGTCGCGCGCCGGCTCGGGCAGCAAGCCACGCTCGTGGTAGACGCGCACGGCCTTGATCGTCACGCCCGCATACCGCGCGAGCTGCCCGATCGTGATCATGCGCGTCTCCATTCGATGGTGTGCCACCTATCCGTGGCCGTCATCGCATCCGGGCGAAAAATCGGCCAGCGAGATCGATTCCGGTCACGGTGCCGGATTCGTCACGAGTGAAGAATCCGCGTTGTCCCTGCAGGCCGCCGTCGGTGACGATGTACTCGTCCGCGTCGCCGGGCAGCAGACCGAGGGTAGCCGGTGGCAAGTCGGGTGGCATTTCGGTGTCCGCGGCGGCACGGATCTCCGGTTTGATAGCACATCCGATCGTCAACACCGCTTCGTTGTTGTCGAGGGTGAGTCGCATCATCTCGTTCTCGTAGTGCCCCGCGATCTCTGCTGCCCGCCCCTGGTCGTAGGGCAGCGGTTCCGGGTCGGGTTCGATCACGCCGAGGTAGTGTTCGAGCACCCAGTTCACCAGGGCTCGGTTGAATGCGAGGCCCGCGTCCGGGCCCGCGTTCGACGTCACGGCGACGGCGAAGTTCCGCTCCGGCACGATGAGCAGGTCGGCGAACTGGCCGTTGCCCGACCCGCCGTGCCCGATGGTCGCGACACCGTCCACCTCGCGCAGGAACCAGCAGATGCCGAATGCGTCACCCAATGTGCTGCCGCGCAGTTCCACGGTTTGCTCCCGCATCCCGTACAGCAGTTCGATTGGCAGAATGCGCTCGCCGCCATCGGTCCGGCCGTCGCCGAGATGGAACTGCGCCCACCGCAGCAAATCCCCCACCGACGTCACGACGCCGCCACCCGGGTTGTTGGCACGGTTGTCCTTCCACTGCCGGGCCACCGCGAGCACACCGTTCGCATCGACGTTGTGGCCCACTGCAAATCGCCGGGTCATCACGTCGCTGACCGCGTAACAGCTGTGTGCCAGTCCGAGCGGTTCGAACAACAGCGACGCGACGGCCTGCTCGAAGGTCGACCCGGTGACGTTCTCGACGATTCGGCCGGCCAGGTTGAACCCCGCCTGGCTATAGGACGGCCGCGCCCCCGGTTCCGCGATCAGCGGCGACTCGGCAAGTTTCACCGCGTGCCGCGCCAACGCGTCGTCGCCTTCGCCGGTGTCGACGCCGAGCTTCCATTCCAGCCCAGCCGTATGGTTGAGCAGCCGCAAAACGGTGATCTTGTCCGCGGCTGCATCGGTGGGGGCGAATTCCGGGACATACCGCCGCACCGGTGCGTCCAACTCCACCCGGCCCTCGGCGACCAACCGCATCAACGCGGTCGCGGTGAACGTTTTACTCACCGACCCGACCACGAACATCGTGTCACGGTCCACCGGAAGCGGATTGTCCACACTCGTCACCCCATGGCACGCGAAGTCTTCTCGACCACCGGTCGACACTCCGACAGCGACACCCGGGACGCCCATTTTCTCTGCCGTGTCCGCGACGAATTCCAACAATTGCTGTGTCATCTCGTTCATGCCAATATGCTCGAACCTTGCCCCCGGGGCAAGGTCAAGCCCTTGGTCGAAACTCACCCACCGCGAGATCGAACGGGTCCGGATTCCAACGCCCCTCGAGGTGTCTTATTCTGTTCACTCCCACGAAATGCGCACCATCCTGCTCGACGAGGAACGCAAATTCGATCTGCGCTCCAGCGCGGACGAAAGGTGTTGTCTCACAGCCATTTCACCGGAACCGGTCACTAGCGACGACTACCACTACCTGCACGACACCCACGGCCTTCCCCGGGATCTCGTGGTGTACTTGAACACCGAAGCCGCGCAGTAGTTCTCACCATCTCCGGGTGACCGTGCAAGCGCGCCGCAAGCATCGCACCAGGCAGTGCAAGAGTTCTCGAAAAGCATTGATTCATGGACGAATTCGACGTGGTGATTGCGGGCGCCGGCCCGGTTGGTCTCTTCCTTGCCTGCGAGCTCGGTCTCGCGGGCTGTGCTGTCCTGGGGCTCGAGCGGGAGGCGGAACCCGGCTCCCCGTGGCGGGCGGACCCGCTCGGGATGCGGGGTCTGTCCGCCACGTCGGTCGAGGCGTTCTACCGACGCGGGATGCTGCACCCGCTGTTGAAGGCTTCGGGCGTCCACGACGATCCCGACGCGAACCTCGACGCGGACGAGCCGTCGCCCCCGCGGAGCGTGGGCCAATTCGCCGGGATAGTTCTCGATCCGGCCGAGGTCGACGTTGCCGCACTGCCGTTCCGGCTGCCCAACCCGGCAATGGACGGCGTGATGACGAACCTCGACGCAGGTCCGGACCGGAGTACTGGTCTGAGGACGGCGTGCACCCGACACCAGCTGGTCACGCCGCACTCGCGGCGGCCTGGCTGCGCCTGGTTGCACCGGCAGGAGTCCAGCCAGAAAGAAGGGTGCGAGATGGAGTGACCGGGGACCGCCGTGGGAGATGAGATCTTCGGCCTCGTTCCCGTTGCCGATCAGGGAGGCGCCACGTCCCCGTACGCCGTGGTTCGATCCGGTACCGCCCGTCGTTCCCGATTCCCCGCTGGTCACGGCTTCTCGCGAAAGCCGTTGGAGCAGAGCGGGCCTAGGTAGCATCGGACCTGGTCTCGCGCGATGTTCCCTGGTCGGCCCGGGAGCATCCACGTGAGGGGTATTTGCTGCACGTCTACTTCTTCTCCGGATCTTTCGACCATGTGAGGAGCTCGGCGATGACCAGTGTCGTACCAGCCACCAAGTGGGACCTCTCTCTCGGCACCGCGGCGGTGTTCCCCTCCCGCAACGGCATAGTCCGCCCGTTCATCCTGGTCGGCGACTCGGCCGAGGCGGCGGTCGATCCCAACGCCTTCGCCAAGGAAATCGACAGCCCAAGCCCGGACTATTCGTTCCGCGCCATGCTCAACAACGCCAGCTACGACTTGATCCTGGTGTGCCTGAGCACCAGCGACAGCCTCGACGGCAAGGCCTACGACAGCCTGCGGTCGGTGATCACACGCACAATCAACTACAGGAACGGCGGCGAACCGCTCACGGTGTGCGGTATCGGGCGTGGAGCCTTGCAACTTCGCTACCTGCTGGCCAGGACCGAGGCCGAGGGGATCGACCACCAGGCCCGGTGTTTCCTGTCCTACTACAGCACCGAGCCGAGCAAAGACGAAGCCGCCGAGCTGAACAGGGTCGGCTCGTGGCCCAGGCTGCCCCGCATGTACGAAATCGGCATAACCGGGGACAACTTCAATTACATAACCAGCGATTTCGACGACTTGATCACCGGTGCAAGGGCCAACCGCGTCCCCCTGTTCCCCGACGAACTGAGCACCAACATCCTTGAGAAAATCCATAACTAGCACCGCGCGCAACATGAAGACCGGTCAACGGCTACATCGCTGAGATCCCAACGGCCCTGCATCGCCTCGCCGAGGCAGTTGGACTTTCCGGGCCGACGCGGACCAGTCGGTGACTCCGAGGCCAACAATCGAAGTTTCAATCCGTGGCGATACCCCGGGCCCCGGAGTCCCGAAGCCGTCGGCGTGCCGGGGGCGGCGAACGTGCGATAGCACTGTCAGCTCGGCGATGCTGGTTTCTCGCCTGGGAACAGGATCGGGCTGATCAAGTACGGTCTGCGGCCCGGCCCGGGCTGGTTCGCCGCGAGGGGTGCGACGAGGTCGCGGAAGCCGGTGAGCATGGTGTCGAGCTCCTCGGGGCTGAGCCAGAGCGTGGCTTGGCGGTAGCCGACCGCGTCGGCGACGGGATCGGCGTCGGCTTGATCGAGGTAGGCGTTGAACTCGGCGATCAGGACGGCCATGGCGGCGGCGAACCCTTGGCGGTGATCGTGCGGGGTCATTGCGCTGCTTGCCTCTGGGGAGACGGTCGGGCGGTCGGGTCGCAATCGGTAGGAGCGTTCCACCGCGCCGCGCACGCGTCGCTCGTCACCGATCTCGAGCATTCCGCCCTCCATGAGCAGGCCGAGCTGGCGGTAGACGCTGGTCCGGGGCACATCGGGCATGCGGTCGCACAACTCTCCTGCGGTGCGTAATCGGCCGCCGGACATTGCGTGGATGATGCGCAATCGCACCGGGTGGAGCAGCAACTCGATCGGGTCCATACCGTAACTATCCCATATATGGTACCTTTCCCAAAGTTGGTATTGAACGGAAGGGTGACCGCGATGCGGGATGTTCCTGGGCGTCGAATGATGGTGAACGGCACCGAGATCTACTTCGAAGAGTCCGGCACCGGGGACACCTGGGTGGTGTTCGAATCCGGTGGGGGCGCCGGGCGGACGCTCTGGGATCGGGTGGTGCCGTTACTGGGGGACATCGCGCATACCGTCGCCTACGACAGGGCCGGTCGCGGCCGCAGCGGCAGCGCCGCCGAACCGCAGACCATCGACGACATGGCGGCCACCCTGGTGGCGTTGGTCCAGGCGCTCACGTCGGGGCGGGTGATCCTGGTGGGCCACAGCATGGGTGGGCTGATCGTCCGTCGCGCCGCCGAAACGCTGTCGCCAGCCGGGCTCGTCCTCATCGACCCGACACCGGAAGCCGCTCCGAACTACAACAATTGGGCGCCGACCGCCAAGAAGACCGACCGCATCCTCGCCGCGCAGCAGGCACTGAGCCACTTCCCACCGCTCATGCGGATACTGACCCGCTCCTATGGGCGAAAGTTCCCCGCCGACAGCTACGCGACCATGCTGGCCGAAGACTTCACCCCCGCCGGGCTCGCCACAACCCGGCATGAAATAGCGGCCGTCGCGGGGGCGATCGACGAATTCCGCCGCCGCCCACCAGAACCACCGAAATCCGGCGTCATCGTCATCTCGGCGATCCACGCCGCCCGCTACCAGGCTCGCAATCTCGACGTCATGCGCGAATACCAGCGCCGATACGCCGAACAGGCCTGCGGGCAATACGAGGATGCCGTCTCCGAGCACATCATCCCCGCCGAGCGACCCGAGCAAGTCGCTGCCGCGGTTCGCCGACTGGTGAACGCTTAGCATCCCGGGAGCAGTTATGGAGCAATCCGGCAAAGCCGAGGACCCGCGACACCAATCACCCGAGTTCGACAGCGAAACGCCCCTTCCGAGCTACATGGCCGGTCCCTACGCACCGATTGATGACGAGATCGATTCGATCGAATTGGAAGTGGCCGGTGCGTTGCCAGCAGAGCTGGATGGACGGTACTTCCGCAACGGGCCGAATCCGTTGCCGGGCGAGATAAGCCCGCACTGGTTCGTCGGCGACGGCATGCTGCACGGCGTGCGCCTGAGCAATGGACGGGCGCAGTGGTACCGCAACCGGTGGGTGCGCACGCTGAAGTTCGACGGGGGTTCGCCACTGCGCGAGGACGGCGACATCAATCGGGCCTACAGCACGGCCAACACGTCCATCATTCGCCACGGCGGACGGCTATTTGCTCTGGTGGAGGGCAGTTTTCCGATCGAAGTCACGCCAGCTCTGGACACCGTCGGCGCGTGCGACTTCGCGGGCGGATTGACCACCGCCATGACGGCGCATCCGAAGCAAGACCCGATCACCGGGGAATTACACTTCTTCGGCTGCGACACGCGGCCACCATTCGTCACCTACCACCGGCTTTCCGCCGCTGGCGAATTGGTGTTCAGTACCCCGGTCGATGTGCCCGGGCCAACCATGATGCACGACTTCGCGATCACCGAAAACCACGTAATCTGGCTGGATCTCCCTGTCACCCTTCAGTTCTCGGGAAAGGGCCTGCCTTTCCACTGGAGCGACGACTATGGCGCGCGCATCGGTGTGATGAGCAAGAACGGCGGCCCAGTGCGCTGGTTCGAGGTGGAACCCTGCTATGTCTTCCACGTCGGCAACGCCTATGAAGATGGCTCGGGTCGCGTCATTCTGGATGCGATTCGATACGACGCGAGAGCGTGGAACTCCACGTGGCCCGCCCTGGCGGGAGAAACCCCCTCGCCGGGTACCGGCCGCGGTCAGCAGCTCTACCGGTGGGCGCTCGACCCCGCGACTGGCCGGGTCGCCGAACAGCCGCTCGACGATCGGTCGGTGGAGTTCCCGACCGTCCACGCCCGCCACGTCAGCCGCCCGAACCGGTACCTCTACGCGGTCGACCGCGAAACCATCGTCAAGTATGACGTCGATACCGGCAAATCTACTGTGCACCAGCTCGGTTCGGGCTGGAACGCGGGTGAAGCGGTGTTCGTCCCCGCGGCCGACGCGCGCAGCGAGGACGACGGCTGGCTGATGTCCCTCGTCATCCACGACGACACGAATGTGCCCTCGCAGCTGCGGATTCTCGACGCCACCGCCGTCGAAGCCGGGCCGGTAGCCGCCGTGCGCCTGCCCCGGCGGGTGCCGATCGGATTCCACGGCAACTGGATCGCCGAGGAGTAGTTAGTCGGTGACGAAGAGTTCAGAGTTCGGGCTGTTCGGCGGCCCATGTCGCAATCTGTGCGCGCGAGGTGAACCCCAGTTTGGTCAGGATATGTTCCACGTGTCCATCGGCGGTGCGCGGTGAAATCACCAGTCGGGCCGCGATCGCCTTGTTGGTCAGGCCGCGCGCAACGAGATCGGCGACCTGGCGCTCACGCCTGGTCAGTTTTCCTCCTGAACGGAGGGGCGGCGCGGTCGCTTCGGCTCGCTCGCCGAGTGCGAAGCCCGCTGCGGCATCGAAACTCATTGCGGCGCCTTCCTGATGGGCCGCCTCGAATGCGCGCGCGCCGAGCATCTCGCGACTGCGGCGGGTGAATTCCTCGTGGTAGACGAGCATATTGGGCAGCATGGACACGGCGCTGGCGCCGATGTGGCTCAGCGTATCGGCGGCACCCAGCAGGGTAGCGGCGCGGCGGGCATGGCGCTGCTCGGTCGCGATCCAAGCCAGTGCCTCCAAACAGATGGTGGCGACGACCGGATCGGACACCAGTCGGGCCGCTCGAATTCCCTCCTGCAACAGAGGCGCGGCGCGGTCGGGCTCACCCGTTCGCCACACGGCGAATCCCAATGCCCACAGCACCCACGACCGAATCATTGTTTCACCGGCGGATTCGGTGATCGCGAGCGCCTTCTCGAGGTCCGCGAGTGCCCGCGTGGTATCGCCCTGTTGTGCATAAGCCCAGCCGAGCGAAATCCGCGCTTCCAGCTGCGATTTGAGGTCACCGGATGCCTCGTAGCTGTCAATGGCATCGGCCAGCAGGCTACTCGCACGAGCCAGATTGTCAGCACCGCCCGCGGAACAATAGTTTCCCTTGGCGTGGGCGAGCAGGGCTGCGACCAGTGGGTCCGTCGTCTGCTCGGCCAGGGCCTCGAGCTGCGCCACGTTCTCGGCTGCGGCGGGTAGGTCACCCTGCAGGACGGCCATCGTGGCGGCCCCGCAGCGAGCCTTGGCCCGACTCAGTGGCTGTGCATCGGTCGATTGGGCCAACGCGCGCTCGCACCAGCGTCGTCCCTCGCTGAGCCGTCCACGCGATGTCCAGAAGATGTAGAGGGCGTTGACGATCCGCAACGCACTTTCGCCCGACTCGGACAGGCTGAATTCCAGCGCTTTTCGCAGATTCGGCAGCTCCCGCTCCAACCGGGCAACCCACTGCAGCTGGTGCGGACCGATCCATTCCGCTTCCGCCTGGAGTGCCAACCGCTCGTACCAATCTCGATGCCGCCGAACGTATTCCGGGTACCTCCCGCTGTTCTCGGCTTGCTCGCTGGCGAATTCTTGAACGGTCTCGAGCATCCGGAAACGGATTGTGCCCTGGGTTTCCTCGCGGATCAGGATCGACTTGTCGACCAGTGCGGACAATGCGTCGAGCAAGTGCGCCTCGGTGAGGTCGGTGCCGCATACCTGCTCGGCGGCATCGAGTTCGAAACTGCCTGCGAACACCGACAGCTGAATCCAGAGCCGCTGCTCGGCCGGTGTGCACAAGTCATAGCTCCAGCCGATGCACCACCGCAGGGTCTGCTGGCGCATCGGGGCACCACGACTCCCGCGAGTCAGCAGGGCATAGCGGTTGTCGAGCCGAGTCAGGATCTGCTCGGGCGACATCGTGCGCAGCCGGGCCGCGGCCAGCTCGATCGCCAACGGAAGCCCGTCGAGTCGAGCACAGATCCCGGCCACGCTGAGCAGAGAGTCATCGGTTACCTCGAAACCCGGCACGGCCGCGGCCCCCCGTTCGGCGAACAACGTCACCGCGTCGTAGCGGGCCAACCCGCGCGGCCCGCGTTTGCTGGCCAGATCGGGGATCCCCAGTGGGGGCACCGCGAACACCGACTCCCCACCGATACCGAGCGCCTCGCGACTGGTCGCCAGAATCCGCACCTGCGGGCAGTTGCGCAGCAGTGATTCGGTCAGCGCCGCGACCGCTTCGATCATGTGCTCGCAGTTGTCCAGCACCAGCAGAAGATTGCGCGTGAACAAGAACTCCAAAAGCACCTCGAGCATCGGCCGGGCACTCTGGTTTCGCAGACCAAGGGCGGTGGCCACGACGTCGACCAATAATGTCTCATCGTGCAGATCACTCAACTCGACCAGCCGCACACCGGCGGTGAAATTTCGCTGCACCTTGTCGGCGACGCGCAGCGCGAGCCGTGTTTTGCCGACCCCGCCGATACCGGTCAGCGTCACCAGACGTGACCCCGCCAGCAGGTTCTTGACCTCGGCCACCTGGATCCGCCGGTCGACAAAGCTGGTCAGCTCGAGCGGCAGGCTTCCGGTGCGATTCCCCGCCGCGGGCACCGGCGTGACAACCGATGCCTGCTCGGCTCCTGGTTCGGTCGGCAGCGCCATCGCGTCGACCGCGAAACCTCGAGCGCGTTCCACCTGGCGCAGTTGCTCGCCCAACTCCGCGGCGGTGGGGCGGCCGCGTGGTTCGCGTGACATGGCAGCCTCGATCACCGCGCAGACATCGTCGGGAATTCCTTGCTCACGCAGATTCGGTACCGGTTGCTGCGTGATTCGCAGAAATTGCGTGACTACCTCCTCGCCGCTGCGGCGCTCGAAGGCCGCATGCCCGGTCAGCGCACAGAACAGCGTGGCTCCCAGCCCGTACACATCCGAGGCCCGGCTCGGGGCGTCGCCACCGAGGACCTCCGGTGCGGTGAACGCCGGGGACCCGGTGACCGTGCCGGTCGCGGTTTCGAATCCACCGGTGATGTGGGCGATCCCGAAATCGGTCAACGCGGGCTCACCGTAGTCGGTGAGCAGGATATTTCCCGGCTTGATATCGCGGTGCAGGACTTGTGCCCGATGCGCGGTTTCCAGCGCCCCGGCGATCTTCACCCCCAGGTGCAGCACCTCTGCCAGCGACAACGGACCGTCGCGGCGCAAGCGCGCATCCAAGGACCCGCGAGCGTGATACGGCATGACCAGGTAGGGGTGACCGCTGCTGGTTTCGCCGACCTCGAGCATGTCGACGATATTCGGGTGCCCGGTCAGCCGTCCCATCGCACGTTGCTCGCGAAAGAAACGCTCCCGATTCTCATCCAGCTCGCCGGTCAGCACCTTCACCGCGACCGTGCGCCCCACGGCCGACTGGGTGCAGCGGAACACCTCCCCGAAACCGCCCCGCCCGATCTCCTCGGCATCGGCGAAACCAGCAGCGCTCAACTCCGTGACGACCTCAATACCGACATCACGCTGCGTCTTGAACGGATCTCTCTCGACCATCGGCTACTCGTGATCTACCCACCGGGCACCAGCCAGAATATCCCGACTGGTCCCGTCGAAGCACGCCGTTCGCGCTCTCCAACGCCCTGACGTGGCACTCGGACCGCAGACCATTGTTCGCAGAATGTCGACCGCCCGGATTGCGTTCGAATGCGCTGTCATCGCCAGAAAAGTTCGCTGGGTTCGGGTGTGCGGCGCGACGCGAAGTTGACCGATGCCGGTGTGCTGCGCGAGGGCATACCCTCCGCGCGGGTCAGCTCGATACTCGCGCCCGCCATAGCGCGCCGATGGTGGGCACAGCACCGTCACCGCAGGGCAGGGCGGGCGAGAATAGCTATCGGACGCCTAGGTGGCGGCGGTACCGCCATCCTGGCCTGCCAGGACGTACACCCACGCCTGCACCCCGGAGCGCAGCGGCACCAGCATCCGGGTGTAGTCGTCGACCTCATAGGCGTCGGCGGCGGCCAGATCGTCGTCGTCGAGGGTGAAAACCGTTCCAGGAATTCCGGTTTCGTGATCGGCGGGACGCAGGACCGGATGAACGGCGCTGCCGCTGGCCTCGATCACCGCCGCATCGGTGATCACGACCTCGTCCAGCTCGTACCCGATAATCTCGTCACCGCGTCCGGCCAGTTCGCGACCGAAGACGCTGCACTGCACCTCGGGTTGGCGCAGGGTGCCGTAGGAGAACAACAGATGGATAGCCACGACACGGCAGCAAACCACACCACCGACACCCTCGGCACTGTGACGTGCCTCTCGACCGTCCACGACCTCCCCGGACCGTACGACCTCGTACCGCAGGTTACGTGGAATCGCGCCACGCGAGGAGTAGTCGGTACGCCTTGCTCGCCGCGTTCGTGCGGCGATGTCGCCGGGTTCAGCCGGTGGCGTCGTGCACGACGTCGGTGAGATACCGTCCGCCCTTGCCGTCTTGGGGCGCTGTCAGCCGCGGACGGGTCACGTTCGCACGTCCAGGAGTTGTTCGAAGAAGCCGCCGAAACCGCGGTCACGGTCGATCAAATGGATCTCCAGGATCCAGTGACACGCGCGCCCGGCAGGATCCACACGCCGCATCGGAGTATCGGACCCTGGCGCGATATAGCTGGTTACCGCAGTGCCGGAAATCTGCTTGTGCGGGAACTCCCCGACCAGATGACCCGCAATCGGGGCACTGAACTCCCAGCCAAGCGCGGTAGCGCGGTCAACGATCCAGGCATAGAGCTGCTCGCCGGTGATATCCGGATCGGCGTCGAAGAGGTCGCGCCCCTGCCGCCACAACGGCTCCAGTGCGTCACGAACAGCCAACTTGGCTGGATCGTCACCCAACACGTAAGTGCGGCCGAAGTCGGCTTCCCATTCGCCGAAGATCGGCCCGAAATCCAGAAAGCAAATGTCGTCCTCGCCGACGACACGATCCGGCGGATTCGCAGAATACGGCTCTAGAGTGTTGACACCAGCCCGGACGATACGTTTGTGCCAGAACCGACGGATTCCGAACATCTCCTCGGCGAGGTCACGGACCGCATCACTGACCGCGGATTCAGTCTGCCCCGGTGCGATGAGTCCGCGCGTGATCACCTCGTCGAACAAAGCCTCGGCTTTCGCTTCGGCATCGAGTAACGCCGACACACGGGCCAACTCCGCAATCGCATCCATGAAGCCGACAGTAGATCACCGACGAACCCGCCCACGGTGTCGCATCAGGATCCATGGGGGCGATCCTGTCGCGGTCGACGACCGAGCACCGCCGCGTCCGCGCCAACCTGCTCGACGTGCCGGGCCAACAACGGGACATCGCCGATAGCCCCCTCGCGGTGGACGAAGGTGGGAAGAGAGCCACCGAGATCCACCGGCATAGCGATCCTTTCCAGTCACGGGCGGACCGTGGCGTGCCACGTCGGCAGAACCGGCCACCTCGAGATATGGCGAGGCCAACCTTGCTTGCTCAACCGAGGTTGTGTTCAACCGGCCCGGGCTACTCGGCCGGGAGCAGCAGCAAGTTCAGCAGTCCCGCCGACGCAGCCATGATCAGCGCGCCGTCGAGGTAGTGGCAGGCCATGGCGCCCAGGTAGCTCGGGCCACCCCAGGCATTGACGGTGAAATTCGGGTCGAGGCCGCCGAGGATCTGATCCCCGATGCGCCAGGCGCCGTACACCAGCATGACCGTGGGCACGATGCCGATCAGCAGTCGCAGCGCGGCCGTCGGGTGTCGCCCAGCCGACAGCAGAGTGCGCCCGAACCGCTGTGCGGCGCGCGAGCCAACTGGCGCGAGCAGCAACAGGTCGTGCGAGCGGGTGCGGCGGCGCAGCACGACCACGGTGAGGACCACGGCGAGCACGAACAGCACGAGGTGCGGCCACCAGGCGGTGGTGCCCGCGACATGCGCCTCCCGATGCGGGGATCGGTCAGCATACGAAACGCCACCGGACACGATTCCCGCCGCGAAGGACACGGCGGCGATCGTGACCAGCGGGCCCGACAACCGCGATCGGATGCCGGGCGGGCGAACACTGTGGGATCCGGACGAGATGCGCTCAGCGCCTGGTGTATTCATGCCACCACCCTCGCGCCCAGGACCCTGCCGGGTCATCAGCTCACAGGCGGGAAGTGTCCGCCCGCCCCGGTCGGACACCTCGGGCGGGTGTCCGACCTCCGGATGACCCGTGGCTGGCCCCGAGGCCGATGTGCAGTCGTGGGCGGGGCAGCTACCGTCGGCCCTATGTCGATCACTGCATCACCGCCGACGCGGACCGCGCGGTCGTCGGCGCCACCGTGGCATCAGCGGCTCACCGTTGGCCACCGGGAGAATTTCGTGGGCCCGGACGCGATCGACATCGCGATCGCCCTTGCCTGCTTCGCGGTGTTCACCGGGCCGCTGCTGGTCGGCATGACCAGCGGGATCGGGTCGATGCCGGAGATCGCCGGATTCGGTGTCGCGGCGAGCGCGCCGTTGATCGTCCGCCGACGCTGGCCGCTGGCCGTGCTCGTCGCCGTCTCGGCCGTGCTGTGTGCGGCCGCGCTTGCCGATGTGCGTTTCACGCCGTGGGTGAGCAATACCGGTCCGGCCATCGGCGTCGCCGTGCTCACCGTCGCTGACCTTCGGCCGCGCCGGGAATCCATCATCGCCACTGTCGTCGCGATGATCGCCATGTGTGTCGCGGGGTCGATCGCGTTCCATATGTATCCGGATCAGGATCAGGACTTCGTGCAGCCGTTGATCGCCCTGCCGGCCTGGCTGATCGGCGACATGCTCCGGACCCGGCGTGCGTATCAGTGCAGTCTCGCCGACCAGGAACGGCAGCGGGCTGCCGAAGCCGAACGCCGGATCCGGGCCGAGGAACGGCTGCGGGTATCGCGCGACGTGCACGACCTGATCTCACACACCCTGAGCATGGTGGCCGTCCGATCCGGCGTCGCCCGCCTGCTGATCGACGAGAATCCGAGCGAAACACGCCGGGCGCTGAGCGCCATCGAGACAGCCAGCCGCTCGGCGCTGACCGAACTGCGGGCCGTGCTGTCGCAGATCAGGGAACCCGGGCAGCGCGACGAACCGGCCGAGCCGGGCCTGGCCGAGGTGGCGGATCTGGTGGACGGACTGCGGCACGATGGGCTGATGGTGGAATATCAGGTGCTCGGGACGCCGGTGGACTATCCGGCGCTGCTACAGACCACGGTGTACCGCATCGTGCAGGAGGCGTTGACCAATGTGGTCAAGCACGCGCGCACCGACCGTGCGTACATCGAAATCCGCCATGTGCCAGGGGAATTGGCTGTCTCGATCACCGATGACGGCCCGCGCGCCGCAACGGCCGCCGGAATCGATTCCAGCGGTTCGGGTCTGGGTCTGGAGGGCATGCGGCAGCGGGTGTCGTTGTTCGGCGGCCGGTTCGAGTCCGGGCCGCGCGCGGCGGGCGGATTCGCCGTCACCACGAGCTTCCCGATCGACCGGGACCACCGTGCCTGACACCGCGGTCCCGGTCGCGCCGGACCCGATCCGTGTCGTGATCGCCGACGATGAAGCGTTGGTGCGCGCGGGTTTCCGGGTCCTCGTCGATTCCGCGTCGGATCTCACCGTCGTCGGCGAGGCCGGCACCGGCGGCGAGGCGGTACGGCTGACGCGGGAGCTGCGACCCGATGTCGTCCTGATGGATATCCGGATGCCGGTCATGGACGGCCTGGAAGCCATGCAGCACATCGCTGCCGACAGCGCGGACGGGCCGCATGTGCTCATCGTGACCACCTTCGATCAGGACGAACACGTCTTCCGAGCGCTGCGCAGTGGGGCGGGCGGCTTCATCCTCAAGGACTCGCCACCGGAGCAACTACTGCACGCGATCCGCGTGGTGGCCGGCGGCGACGCCTTGCTGACACCGAGTATCACCCGCCGGATGATCAGCGTGTTCGCCCGCCAGCCGGCCGCGCCCGCCCCGCACTCGAACGCTCTCACGGCCCTCACCGACCGCGAACGAGAAGTCCTGGAGCACATCGCCGCTGGGCGTTCCAATGCCGAAATCGGCGCCGCGCTCTACATCAGCGTGGCCACCGTCAAGACCCACGTGGGCCGCCTGCTCACCAAGCTGAGGGCGCGCGACCGTGCCCAGCTCGTTGTCTTTGCCTACGAATCCGGCGTGGTGGTACCCGGCGCAACCGACGGATCGGCCTAGCGCTGCGTTCCGCAAAGGTTCATCTCCGGGGCCGGCCGATCTCCGAGGCGAAATACGTACTCGCATCACGCAATATCGTTCGATGTCACTGCTGATCAGCGCGGTGCGGTGCAGGGCGCATCCGGTGGGTTCGGCGCGTTGGCCCGGTGAGGTGGGCGTAGGTCTGGCGGAGCCGCCGTGGCAGCGGCTGCGTCGGTCGATGAATCCGTCGTCTCGGGCTCTGATGGTGTATTGGGCGGAACGGTTTCTCCATCAACGTGACCGTGCTCGAGGCGATCATGTTCGCGGTCGTCTCGCGTCCGGCGTTGAGCCGGATTACCGGAGTACCAACTGAGCGATCATGTGGCCTTCGCCGTCCGTAGCAGTGGATGCCGGGACTGATTCGCGGACAACGGATTACCGCCGATATCTCGAATCCGCCGGACGTGGGACATTCCGACGGACGGATTAGTAAGATCATCTAGACGGCTTTTCGACCGCCGACCTGCCAGGGTACAGCGGAGCCGGGCCACCGTGACAGTCGCTTGCCATGAGAACCAAGGTCGGTTGTGATGTTGATGAATCCGCTTCTGGCAGTTACCGATCCGTTGTTACAGCTGATCACGGGAGTATTCACTCCGGTTCCGGCCGGTGACAGATGATGGCAGTCGACACCGAAACGCGGTGTACGGGTACCGGTTGCTCGCCCGGCAAGGTCATTCCGCTCGGTGAGCAGGCGGTGGTGTACCGGCCGTCGGCGATCGTACGCGCGGTCGCCGAATTCCTCTGTGTCCCAATGGCATCGGGCTTCGGCCGGAGATCGGTTGCGACCGCTGACGCGAGCTGGCGCTATCCGCGCTGCCGATCTATGGCGGTCACCATGCGATCGCTGCGGTAACTGGACCGTAGCGGCTCGCGGCGCTCTCCGGACACAAACGAGTCTACGAATCCTGCCGCTGATCGGCCGACTGGAGAGCGATGCCATGCAGACAATTGTCGACGAGCACGTCGCCCTAAACGACGACCGCAAGCTTTTTCACCGGCCCTGCGATCCCCTATCTCGGGCTCCAGCGGCTGTGGCTCGTCGCGTTCTACATCGTGCATTATTCGCCTTCCGCATCCGCACCCGAACAACATCCAGCGTCCCTGAGCACCGGCAAACACGCAGAGAGCCGGTGAGTGTGCCGAGCGCATTAGCATCGACGCCCAGATTCGACACGGAGTTCACAATGCAGAGTAGATCACCTCTCGACCCCGCTAATATACCCCGGCATGTTGCCTGTATTCCGGATGGAAATGGAAGGTGGTCACTGCTGCGCAATGGCTCCCGTATCGGCGGGCACAGCCAAGGGGCACGAATATTTCGCGATCTCGTCATAAGCGCATCCGATCTGGGAATCGAATGGTTCACGGTATTCGCGTTTTCCACGGAGAACTGGCAGCGTCCCGAGATCGAGGTCAGATTCATTGCAAGTACGATCGAACGAGCCATCTATCGATGGCTCGACGATTGCGGTCCGCATAACATTCGGATCCGATGGATCGGGCGCGCGGAAATGCGCATACCGCGCGCCCTGCGCAGGGCGATCGACTATGCGACATCGACGACGAAGAACAACACCGGAATGACATTGACCGTCGCATATAATTACAGCGGCCGCAATGAAATTGTCGATGCGATCGGCAAAATAATCGATGACGGCGTGGCTGCCGCGGATCTGAATAGCGAGCTGGTGAGTCGGTACCTGTATGCGCCGGATATGCCCGATCCGGACCTTGTTATCCGGACGTCAGGAGAGAGCAGGATCTCCAACTTCCTACTCTGGCAGCTCGCTTACAGCGAACTGGTGTTCTCACCTGCTCTCTGGCCGGATTTCACCGTTGATCACCTGTTGGACGCAATCCATGAGTATCAGCGACGAGATCGAAAATTCGGAACCGTCGACGACGGCGATAAAGAACTTGATATGCGGCTACAATAGCGCCCCCGGATGGACATCTCAACACCCTCAAATGATCAGTTGGAGATATTCATGAGCACGGATTGGACAGCTAAAGTCCCGAACCTGCCATTCGAGGATCCCTATATCGAGGGTGCTCGCATCAGCCCCTTGTGGGAGCAGGTCGACGAGGAAGCGCGGTCATTGCGCACGAAATGGTTGGGTCCGCTCACGGCGACCCAAGAAGAACGGTTGCGCGGAGTAGATGGCGTAAGAGTTCTGTGCCAGCTATTTCCGGACGCCGATCTCGATGACCTGGTCTTGATTACGATACTTTGCGAATGGAGCTTCCTGATCGACGATCGAATCGGGTTCGATGAATACGACTCACTGGAGGATCTCCAAAGCGATATTTCTCGCTTTGATCGAATACTCGAAACAGGGCAGGTCGAGACAGCCGAACCCGGACTCGAAACCGCTCTCGCCAATTGTCTGCAGCGGATTTACCCCAGGCAATCGCATAGCTGGCGGAGACGAATGCGGCAAAACTTTCTCGACTGTATTCTGGCCATGGGAATCGAACTCGACAACCGGCGAGAGGGGCACGTCCCGGGTCGTCAGGAGTATATATCAATGCGTCGAAATACGGTAGCTTTATACCTTCTGTTCGATATAAGCGAATTCATGTTTCGGATAGAATTATCGGACGCGCTGTACGAGAGCAGCGAAATGTGTGATCTTCGCGAAAGTTGGGCCGATATCGCAGCCTGGGTGAACGACATGGCGTCGTATTACAAGGAAGATGCAGCCGGTGAAGTGAACTTGATACACGTCGTTCGAGCAGAGAAGAATCTTTCGCTCGAAGCGGCATTCGATGAAGTGGCTGATATGATCGAATCTCGTGTCACTGATCTGATCGAGGCCGAACGCTCATTGAAAAGCAGTGCTGTATATAAAGATAGCACCGCCAGCGAGCGCGCCGCAGTCGACCTCAGCGTACAAACGGCGCGGAACGGATTGGGAATGTACGTGCGACATCACCGAGAATCGCCGAGATATGCCGGCCGGGACAGCGGGTTCTAATTATTCTATTGGTCCGAAACGGTCGAGTTGCCTGGGGTGTGTCCCGCCCGATCCACCGTGTGGATCGCGTGGGACGCGCCGTCACTGCTTCGCTGGTTGTCCGGTCTCCGTCGGTCCCGGAATACGACGTCCGAGGACGCGAGGTCCGCGGATGCGGATCCACATTCTGGGCCGAAGAGAGGAGCGGGTGCGTAGATGGAAAGCGACCAATCCGGCCAGCGCGCTTGCAGCGAACCAGGCCAGTTGCATCGCGAAGCCCTCAAATGGCGTGGCATCGGAGAAACCAGCCGCAGTCGAAGCCTGCATGGCCCCGTAGGAGGGCAGCCAGCGCACGAGATCGCTGTCTGCTCCGGCGCTGGCGATAGGGTTCTGCACGGCCATGTCGAGGCAGCTGATCATCGCGATGGCGAACATGCCCTCCACCTCGCGGCGTAGCAGCGCGCCGAGGGCCACACCCAACGCCCCGTAGGTCATCGCCGCGCCGAAGATCGCCGCGGCGAGCAGGACAGGCTGCCGAGGCGACCAGTAGCAGCAGATGACAGCGGTGGCGTATGCGCACACCACCAGCGAGGCCACCACGAGGCAGGCGATCTTCGCCAGCCCCAGCGCGACCCGGGGGTATCCGGCCATCGACAGACGCCGGTCGAATGCTCCGCTGCTGAAAGTCGCCGCGAACATCATGAACCCGATGATCAGTGTGACCGCCATCAGGGCGGCGCTGATCTGGGCGAGCTGATTGCCGTTGGCGCGCAGAACGAGACCGGTGTCGCGGAGCCGGAACGGTACCTCGATGTCGGTGACGGCCACGCGCGCCAGCGTGATCACTATGGGGACGAAGGCGGCCACCAACACCATGGCGAACCTGTTACGTGCGTGCTCGATGAGGCCGTAGCGGGTGGCGATCAGGAACAGTCGAACACCGTTGCTCATCGGGCCTTCTCGTGTCTGTCTTGGAGGACCCCGTCGTGCAACTTCCATACCTGATCGAGCTTTTCGGTGTCGTGGGCCAGATGCGAGACGACCAGAACCGACCGGCCGGTGTCACGAAATTCTGTGACCAGATCCCAGAAATGCAGATACGTCTCCCAGTCGAAACCCTGGTATGGCTCGTCGAGCAGCAGCACCTGCGGGTCGTGCATCACCGCCAACGTCAGGTTGAGCTTTTGCCGGGTGCCGCCGCTCAGCGTCGCGACCCGCTCACCGATGTAGTCGGAGAACCGGAGGATCTCCATGGTCTCCTCAGCCCGCCGCAGATCCGCAACGGCATAAGCCGCGGCGAAGAAGTCCAGATGTTGGCGAACCGTGAAGGCGTCGTTCAGAACCACCTGCTGCGGACAGTAACCGAACCGCCCACGGTGCCGGATCATTCCCCGGTCTGCTCGCAGCCCTCCGGAGAGGACCTTCAGCAACGTCGATTTGCCCACCCCGTTCTCACCGACGATGCCCACCAGCGTCCCCGCGGGCAGCACGAAGTCGACACCACGCAGCACCGACCGCCTGCCGTATGAGTGGTGGACGTTCTCCACTTCCATCATCGCCCCTTGCCTACCGCCGGCGTCATGGCCCGGATGCTAGCAATCATTGGCGAAAGTCTGTGCCAGAAAAGCTGATTCGCGGCACGCACGGCTCCGGCCGCGCGAAGTCGCGCTGGGTGAATGCGGACGGCGACGTCAAAATCGGCCGAATGCCACCGGAGCGCGTCTCAGCTCTCTTCGGCGTTCGTCTCGGCCCACGATAACCTCATCGACTTGGCTTGGTGGCCCACAGGATGACATTGGTGCCGAAGAATTTCTTGCTCCAGCCGATGTTCTGAAAGCCCAGTTCCCCCAGGGCACCGGCCACGTGTCGAGGTGAGGTGAAGCCGAGGGTGCTGGATTCGAGATAGGTATACGACGATCGGTCGCGAGCGACCGTTTGCCCCAGCAGGGGAACGATCGTGCGCATTCCCCAGGTGAGTATCGGCTTCATCGGGCCACTGGGAGGGCAGGTTTCGAGGATGACGATCCGGCCGCCAGGCGCGAGGACTCGGTGCTGTTCGCGAAGTACTCCGGCCAGGTCTTCGACGTTGCGGAGCAGATAGCCTTCGGTAATTGCGTCGAAAGACTCGTCGTCGAACGGCAGACGGGTCGCATCGGCCTGCTGCCACCGAATCGTGCCGGCCCCGGATTTGATCCGTGCACGAGCCAGCATCGCTTCGGAAAAGTCGACACCCGTCACGGCGACAGTGGAATATATCTGTGCCGCCGCCAAGGCGATTGCACCTGTCCCGGTGGCTAGGTCCAACAGCTGTCCGCCTGCAGGTGGCGCCGCCCGCGTGGCCACTTCGCGACACCAGCGCGTATGACGGCCGAGCGTCATGATGAGGTTCATCCGGTCGTAGTACCCGGCGATCTTTTCGAAGATCGTGTGTACTTCAGAGCCTTTGCCATGCGACATCTCGGCGTCTGTCATCTCTCCGACCTTTCTGCGGTTCTCCCCGGTAGCGGAAGTCTCACGAACTGGCTCCGATCCCTACGGTGTCGGACTCGGAGGGCGGTTGAGCACGATCGCTGATGCGCGGGCGCGGACCTCGTCGCGGGTACGGCCGTTGTGGTCGGCGGCGAGGAATTGGTTTCCGATGGCCAGGCAGAACGCGAGTAGGCTACGGGCCTCGATTTCGTCGGGGTCGGAGCAGAAGGTGCCGATCATCTCGCGCGCCAGTTTCATGCGCTGGTTGTCGACCCGGCGCAGCCGCGCGGCGACCGCCTCGTCGCGGCGGGCCCAGTTGCGGATCGCGAGGTCGACCCCGAGCAGGCGATCGCTGGACAGGGTCAATCGGCCGGCCAGTGCGATCTTGTCGCGTGAGTCGTCCTCGCGTTGCACGGCCTCGAGCACCTCGTCGACGCTCTCACGCTCCCACGTGTCCAGCATCGCGGCCAGCAGCGCGTTGCGGTCGGCGAAGTAGCCATAGAACCCACCTTTGGTCACGCCGAGAGCCTTGGCCAGCACCTCGATACGGACGGCCTCCTCGCCGCTGGCGGCCAGTGTCCGCAAGCCCTGCTCGATCCACGCCTCGCGCGGCGTGCGGGCCACACCCATGACATGACTCCTTTCACATCTCTCAGTTCTATACGCCACCGTATAACTAGTCTAACCTCCATGTTATACGGTGCCGTATATCAGCCGGGACGCGCACTCGCGAACCGACAACCGCTGGGAAGGACACATCGATGAGATCCCCTCTCCGGCAATAGGTGCACGCCCGGCACGACCGGAGCCGCGGACAACCCCGACGGGGCCACAGCGCCCCGTGAGAGAACGGAGAAAGCAAATGATCAAGTGGGCCGGTTGGCTCATCACGCTGTTCGCAGCCGCACACACGCTCCTCGCTCTGACTCTGGAAAAGGCCGCGCTGCACGCCGGGACGTGGTTCAGCGGCGGGTTGTGGGGTGAGGACCTCGCCGCGATGAGCCCGGCGGGCAGCGCGTACTGGCTCAGCCTCTACAGCTTCGGGCCGCCGCTCGTCGTGGTCGGCCTGATTGTGCTGTGGCTGGACCGCCGGGGCGTCACCCCACCCACCTTCATCGCCTGGACACTGGGTGCCTGGACCTTGGTCGGCGCCGTGGTCCTCGTGACCACGCCTTGGCCGATCCTGCTGCTCGCCAACATCCTGCTGTTGGCCGGAACCCGCCGACACACCCACCCCGTGCCCGAGCCCAGCTCGGCTTCTGGGCGGTCCGACCGCCGCGACGGCATACCCACGCCAGAAGGTGAGCCGAGATGAACAACTCGGCAACGACCATGGCGCCGGACATGAGCGTCACGGCGACCATCGCGCGGCCGTGGGCGCTATGGACCGCTGTGGCCGTCGCGACGATCACCGCCGTGCTGCACACCTTCGTGCAGGCAACTCCCACGATCGGCGCGCTGATGGCCGGCAACGCCCCCGCCGAGGCCCAACAGGGGCTACGAATGATGTGGCACGGCATGTCGGCGATCGCCTGGACCTACCCGGTCGTCCTGCTGCTCCTACCACGCAAGCCAGCGCCCGTGACCAGGCCGGCACTGGGCTACATCGCGCTGTTGAACGGCACGCAGGCACTGTTGTACGCGGCGGCCGGTGTCTGGGCCGACGGCGCGTCCGGGCTGCGGTCGTTGCCGCAATGGACGCTCCATGCTGCGGTAGCGGGCCTGGCCTTGCTGGCCCGGCCATCCCGGTCGGCCGAAGAGCCACAACCACCGGTCCGCCCTCGCCCCGGGCGACGGGTGCTGTTGTGGGTCACCACGATCGTCGGAGCCCTCAATGCGATCCTCCACACCGCCTTGGCCACCTTTCAGGGCTGGCCGGCCGCGCTGCTGACCAGCGATACCTTGTCCGCGCCGAAGCAGGCGCTGTACGCGATGTGGCTGTTCAGCTGCGTGCTGTTCATCTCGGTTCCGGCGGCCGTGGTGTGGTCACTGCGGGCTCCCGCGGCGGCGGGCCGCTTCGTCGTCCGATACGTCGCCGTCCTGGCGGCGGCCCTGATGGTGTCATGGGCCTGCGCGATGGCATTCGGACTCGGGCACGACCTGACGCCGGCCGGGCCACTCTCCCTCGGCCTGCTCGTCGCTCTCACCGCGCTGAGCGCGCCACCCCGACCCCGGCCGAACGTACGGACCTCGAGCGACGACTCGGCACCGCCGACCCCACCGGAGCCAGCAAATGTCCCACAGCGCTGAGTCGAGAGTTGGCCGCAACCGCAGAGCGCCAGGCTAGGGCGTATCGCCATTGGGGACGCAGCGGCAGCGGCATCAGGTCGCCGATGACAGTGCCGAAGCCATTGATCTGTTGCAGCACAAGCGGTTACAGCATCCGCAGAAAAGGAATAGGAGTGTGAATCAAATGATCACATGGTCTGGACGCATCATCGCGTTCATCGGCGGCGGGCATCTCGCCACCGGATTATTGCTCAGCCATGCCTACTTCAAGGACTGGCTATCGCTGCAGCTGTGGGGCCACTGGGCGGAGGACACCCTGCCAGCCCAGGCTTTTTGGAGCAACCCGGCAGGGTTCGGCCTGCCGCTGCTGATCGTCGGCCTGCTCGTGGTGTGGATGGATCGGCGCGGCATCGTCCCGCCGGCCTTCCTGGCGTGGATGGTGCTGGCTTGGGGCGGCGTGTGCGCCCTCATCGTCGAGCCCACCCCAGCGCCAGTGGTGGTGGCCGCCGCCGTCCTGCTCCTGCGCGGCATCCACCGCGCCACCGAACAGACCGAGCCCGCACTCGCCGCGCGCAGCGAGGCATGAACGTGAACCAGCCACTGACCCGATCCGATTACCGATCCAGCAACGTCACATTCGTATCGGCGCCGAAATCGGCTGTTCGACTGCTACGCGACGGCCTCGATGGATCTGGTCACCCGCTACGACTACCGGGAACTGGCCGCGATCGCCGACTCCGCTTCGAAGCCGCCGACCACCAGCCCGCGCTCCCGCAGAAAACGACAACACGCCCACGATCACCCGACAAGCCCCGGTTTCCATTGGCCAAGAACACGTGGGGTGCGCGGACTACCGGGATATGTACGGATGCCACTGATTTAGTGCGTGTCTCATGTGGGCCTCATCTGGTCATTCCGGCGAATGCAGGGCGATGTGGGAGGCGGTTCTAAGCTGTAGATCCATGAACAGTTACCGGAGGATCGGGCAGTGGCTCGCACTCACCTGCGTCGCTGTGGTCTGCGCCATCGCGTGCAATGCGTCGGCACCGGAACCGGCACCGGAATCTGCCACGGCCACAACGGTTGCCAAAACCGCCTGCGCCGATCCGGCCGGTGCGGTATTCACCACCGATCGTTTGCCGGATCGGCCGTTTACGGTTCGGATCCCGCAGTTGCCCGGCTGGCAACGAGAGCAGCGGGACGACACCGGCCCCGCATTGACGATCCGCCGAACCGACCCGCAATCGGGACGAACCCGCAGCGCGACGATCACCGTCAATCTGCGCGAACCGCACAGGCGCACCGTCAGCTACGTCGAGGGTATGGCCACCCCTCGAGGCTGGAAAAAGGTGCTATCCGAAACCATCGAGGTATGCGGCTGGTCCGGCCGTCGAATCGCCGGGACGACCCCTGCCCAGAACGCCGACGAAGTCGCCGTGTACGGCGACTCCATCTTTTTCGATTACGATTCCGGTTCCGGTGACCAGACATACCCGATCGGGCTGTACGCCGAGGTAGCTGCCGCCGACATCGACTTCTACCGAGCAGACCTGGACACCATCCGCAACGGCCTGCAAATCCTGCCGTAAACGCTCAGCCAGAGCCTGCGCGCGCCGACCGTGGCGTTCGCACCGTTTCCGCAGCTCATCGGCGGTCTCGGTGTATGACACCAGCACGTCGATCGCGAGCCCGGTGCTGCGCTCTAGCGCAACCTTGATCGCTGACCCGGTGAACGGCGCCGAAACAGCGAGGACCAGTGGGCCAGAGACCACGGCTATACGTAGACGCCAAGTAGATGGCCCATGTTTGCGCTCGGTGCCATAAGGCCGTGCCTCATGTCGCCGATTTCGCCGTTGCCTTCGCGAGTTTCTTGTAGTCGGTCAGTGTCGCAGCCAGGGTGAGAAAGGCGAGGAAGTGGGTGGCCTTGCGGTCGTAGCGGATGTTGAGCCGGTGGTAGCCGGTCAGCCAGGAAATCGTCCGCTCGATCACCCAGCGGTGTCGGCCGAGCCGGTCGGAGGGTTCGATGCCCTTGCGGGCGATCCGCACGCCGATGCCGCGATGGCGGACCCATCGGCGCGGCTCGGCGGTGTCGTATGCCTTGTCCGCGTGCAGTTTTCCCGGTTTGCGACGACGCGGGCCGCGCCGCGAACGTACGGTCGGGATCGCCTGCACAAGAGGTTTGAGCGCCTCGGCGTCGTTGGTATTGGCCGCCGAAATACCCACGGACAAAACGACTCCCGTGCGATCGGAGAGCACATGGATCTTCGAGCCGGACTTGCCGCGATCGACCGGGCTCGGACCGGTCATCGATCCCCCTTTTTTCGCTCGCACCGACGCCGCATCGATCACCGCCCGCGACCAGTCGATCAAGCCCTGGGAGCCCAACTTGTCCAGAATCACCCGATGTAGCCGCCGCCACAGGCCCGATTCGGTCCACACGGTGAACCGGCGATGCGCAGTCGGAACAGTCACCCCGAATGAGGCGGGAAACATCCGCCACGCGCAACCGCTGGTCAGCACGAACACCACCGCGGTGAACACCGCCCGCTCCTCGACCGGCGCGGTGCCACCGCCTTGGCGGCGAGGCTCGAACTGCGGCAACAAGGGCTCGACCAAAACCCACAGCTCATCTGGCACCAACCACCGCGACAACTCGTCCACCACGGCCAGACATAATGCGGCATCCGCCGCCGCCTACATCCTCTCCACCCACCCTGTGGCGCTGGGGACAACCCAGGTGCTGGCCGTGATGATCGGCCACATCCTCGGTGTCGGCGCTGCTCACGACCGCCGCCGCAAGCGCACCGGCTACCTGGTCAACCGGCTCTGATGCTGACCATGGTCGGCTTCACTCGCTACCTTCTGTTCGAGTCCTGACGCTACGTGAGCATTGCGCGTGCCGCGATGTCGGAAGCACTCGATATCTGTGGTACGGAAAGGAAGTCGGGATCGGCGTAGGCGGGTTCCGGATAACTGTAGTAACCCTGCCCGGACTGCAGCCCGAGCTTGCCCTGGTCGACGAAGTTCGCCTTCAGATAGGCGGCGTTGGCGCGCATCTGCTGGTCGTCATTGTGCACTCCCCAGTAGGCGAGCACGTCGTAGGCGGTCTTCATGCCGATCACGTCGAGTGTGCCCATGGGCCCGCGTGGGGCGCCCCGGTTGACGATCATGTAGGTTCGGTCGACGTCCTCCGGTGTGGAGACACCGTTGGTGACGAGTGTTTGGGCGGCGTTCAAGAGCGGGACCACCCAGGTGTTGAGTACGTATCCATGCTGCTCCCGGTGCACCGGAATGGGAACCATGCCGATCTCGATGGCGAATTCCGTGATCTGCGTCAGGGTGTCGGCAGCCGTACCGGGATGAGCCATGACCTCGGCGACGTTCAACGCCCAGATCAGGTTCGCGAAGTGCAGCGCGCAGTACTTGTCCGGACGGCCGGTGGCCTCGGCGAAGTCGCGAGGCAGCAGCGTCGAAGAGTTCGTCGCGATGAGTGTGTGGGCGTCGAGCAGGCCCGCCATCTCGGCGTACACCTTCGTCTTGACTTCCGGGATCTCGGGGACGGCTTCGATCACGAGGTCCTGGCCGGCCACTGCCGTCGCCAGATCGGTGGTGTAGGTGAGCCGGGCTCGAGCATCGGCCACATCCTGCATCGACGCGCCGATCTCGGCGAGGTAGATAGCCGCGTACTGGCCGTGAGCTCCGCGGCAGAGGTCGAGCGCTTCTTCCGAAATGTCGTAGACGACAACAGTTTTACCCATGAAGGCCGAATGCCAGGCGATCTGTCCGCCGAGAACTCCGCCGCCGAGCACGGTGATCTTGTCGAGCGTTGACATGGATGTCTCCTCTGATTGATTTTCTTGATTCGATTGCTGCAAGCGCTTCGCGGCCTCAGGCGAGATGGCATCGAGGCCGCTCTCGATATGGATCCGCGACCCAGGGCCGGCCGCTGTTCGGCGTCGAGGCCCGGATCGTCGTTGACAGCGGCGCCGCGCTCCCAACGACGGTGTCGCCGTCGGCGAACTTCAGGTCAGGAGATGCGAACCTCGGCGCCGGCGAGAAAGGCCAGTACGAGTTGGGCGAACTTATCGGGGCACTCGATCTGCGGCATGTGGCCGATGCCGGCGAACAGGTGGGTCTCGGCGTGCGGCAGCAGCTGGCGTGCGGTGACCAGATGGTGCGCGGGAAGGACGCGGTCGAGGTCTCCCCAGACGGCCAGAGTGGGTCGAGGATGCTTCGCGACGGACGCGATCAGCTCGGTCCGCCATTCGCGCCTGACTCCCCGGCCGGTCGCCAGCGCACGGGCGGTCTCGTACGTCACGTCGCCGGGGTCGGGCTGCTCGGCGATGGCGAGGGCGTGGTCGATCCGCTCCTTTGTGACCAGGGACTTGTCGGCGAAGATCAGGCGCTCGTTCATCTCCGCCGCGAGGCGGGTGGTGTGCCGAGTCGCCAGGTACCCGATGCCGGGCACGGCCAGCAGCCGCAGCGCCATGGCGACCTGCGAGCCGAATCCCGCACTGTTGACCAGCACCAGGCTTGCCACCCGTGCCGGCTCGAGAGCGAGCAGTTGCAGGGCCACGGCACCGCCGAGCGAGTTTCCGATGACATGCACGCGCCGCTCCTCACCGAGGGCGGCGAGCGTGTCCGCGACCCCGCGGGCGAGCACCGGCAGTGTGATGCGTTCCCGAGGACGGTCCGAGAAGCCGAACCCCGGAACGTCGAGGGCGATGACTCGGTGGGTTCGGGCCAGTCGATGGAACTGTGGTGCCCAATCTTCGAGGCTGCGGCCGATTCCATGCAGCAATAGGACTGGCGCGCGGTCGGGATCGCCGTCTATTCGCACGCGAACGCGTCGACCGTCGAGCGGGATGTAGGTCGGCGTGCTCATGCCATCGCACCTTTCAGCGCGGGGGCTTCGAACCGAAGGAGGCCGTCGTCGATGGGGTCGTCGAGGAGCATCTTGGAGTCCTGCTCGTAGTTCATCAGAACTTTCCACGGCGGCTTGGATCCTTGACGCGGCAGTGTGTTCTTCGCGCGTTGTACGTAGCCGGACTCCAGCGAGTCCAAAATGCCGTCGTCCGTTGCGGAGTTCTCGATATCGCGGGGTGTTGCCACGGTGTGGCCGTGATCGTCCATGTGCTTGAACAGACGACACAGGTAGGCGCCTGCGATATCGGACTTCAGCGTCCATGGGGCGTTGGTGTACCCGAAGACCCAGGCCAGATTGGGAATGCTCTCCACGAGCAAACCCTTGTACGTCATCCGGTCGTGCAGCTCGTGCGGCTCACCGTCCACGGAGAGCGCCATCCCGCCCAGCATCTGGATGTCGAGACCGGTGGCGGTAACGATGATGTCGGCCTCCAGTTCCCGCCCCGATTGCAGCAGGATGCCCTGCTCGGTGAAGGTGTCGATCCGATCCGTGACGATCGAGGCATCGTCCGACGCGAGCACCCGGAACAGATCACCGTCGGGCACCGCGCACAGCCGCTGGTCCCACGGTAGGTAGTTCGGCGTGAAGTGGCTCATGTCGACGGAGTCGCCGAGATTGCGTCGCACCTGCCAGAGCAGGAACCGGCGCATCTGCCGGGGCCAGCGACGGCAGGCCCGGTAGAGCTGACGTTGGATGACGATGTTCCGTTTGCGACCCATCGCATACACCCAGTCCTGCGGGAGGAAGCGACCCAGCACCTGGGAGATTCGGTCGAAGGCGGGCAGCGAGAAGACATACGACGGGGAGCGCTGCAACATGGTCACGTGCTGGGCGTCGCGAGCCATCGCCGGCACCAGGGTGACGGCGGTGGCGCCACTGCCGATCACAACGACCTTCTTGCCGGAGTAGTCCAGATCTTCCGGCCAGTGCTGGGGGTGGATACACCGGCCGTCGAATCGCTCCACGCCGGGGAAGGCCGGGAGGTAGCCCGCGTCATAGTTGTAGTAGCCGGTGCAGCTGACGAGGTAGCCGCAGGTGAAGATGCGCGTCTGCCCGGTCGCCTCGTCCAGGGTGGTCACGGTCCAGCGGGACTCGGGTGTCGACCAGTCCGCGGTGACGACTTTCCGGCCGTAGTGAATCTTTTCGTCGATGCCGAACTGCCTCGCGGTATCCGCTATGTACTCCCGGATCGACCCGCCGTCGGCGAGTACCGTCAGGTCGCGCCACGGACGGAACTTGTACCCGAAGGTGTACATGTCGGAGTCCGAACGAATGCCGGGGTAACGAAACAGGTCCCAGGTGCCGCCCAGCCGCTCGCGTCGCTCCAGCACGGCGATGGTCTTATCGGGGAAGGCAGCCGCCACCTGCGAGGCCGTGCCGATGCCGGACAGGCCGGCACCAATGATCAAGACGTCGAAATGTTGTGCGTTCATGGCTTCCTCTTGCTTCTGCGTGCTGTGTTCACAAGACGCTGTAGAAAGAGGATGACTGTGCGCCACGTCACAGATCTTGACAGTTCCCGACAGATTTTTATCATTTCCCGACACAAGGAGGTGGTCGCATGGACACGGTGATCCGTGCCGCAGCTCTGTTGGGGTACCGCGAGCTGGTGAAGGAGCTCGGTGCTGACCCGGAGCCTTTCTTGTCGCGCTTCCACATCCAGCCGGGCGTCGAGTACCAGGAAGACGCGTTCGTCTCCTTCCAGGCGACCGTTCGTCTGTTCGAGGCGAGCGCTGCCGGCCTGGATTGTCCGGACTTCGGGCTTCGCCTGGCACGCTGGCAGGGCCTGCACATCCTCGGACCCATCGCGGTGATCGCGCGGAATGCTCAGACCGTGCTCGGTGGACTGGAGTCGATCGCGCGCTATCTACACGTCCATTCTCCGGCGATGAAGCTGACGGTCGCGCGCACTACGGAGGCCGACGTCGGGTTCACCTACGAGATCACCGAGCCGCCTCCCCTGGAGATACCCCAGGGGTACGAGCTGAGCATGGCTGACGCCGTTCGCATGATTCGCCTCCTCGGCGGACCTGACGCGCGCCCCAGCTCGGTTTCATTCGTGCACGGCCAGCTGGGCTCGGACGCTGCCTATCGAGAAGCGCTGGGTTGCACCGTGCTCTTCGGGCAGCCGTCGTGCGGGTTCGAGCTGCCCCTGGAATTGGCAGACCGGCGTATCCAGGGCGCGGACGCCGAGACCAGGCGCATCGCGACGAAGTATATGGAGGCCCAATACGTTCCGAGCAGTGCGGCGCTGTCCGAACGCGTGGCCGAGCTGGCCCGTAAGCTGCTGCCCACCGGTCAGTGCAGCGCCGAGGTCATCGCCGACGAACTGGCGATGCATCCGCGGACGCTGCAACGACGCCTGGCCGACGAGGGGCTGAGCTGTCAGGAACTCATCGAGCGGGTACGCCGCAACCAAGCGGCGAAATACCTTGCCGAACCGGGGCTGCACCTCAGCCAGATCGCGGGCCTGCTCGGCTACGCCGAACAGAGCACCCTCAACCGCTCATGCCGACGATGGTTCGGGATGACACCAAAGCAATACCGAGCGGACCTGCCGCCGCCGACCCCACGAGACCTGTCTCGAGCAACCGCGACCACCTGACCACCAGCGACGGCTACGCCTGCAACCGCGGGGTAGACGAGGGAACCGTCCGGGAGTTCCAACGTCGATACGGTGATGCCTCGGCATCAAGCGGCCCGAGGCATCACGGAAATCTTTGTGCTGCTTGCTATTTCTTAACGCGCCGAAGGCAGTCTCCGGACTCACCGGGCGGATTCAGTGTCTCCCGTTCCGATCGCGGCGCACGGCGGGGTGCGTGCGAGCGAGAACCACCACCGGGATGACTCGATCGGTGGCCGTCTGGTACTCCACGAACTGCGGAAGCAGCTCCGCCATGCGGTCGTATAGCCGTTGCCGTTCCAGTCCCTCGGTCAGCAGTTCGGCGACCACGTCGACCGCTTCTGTCCCGATCTCGACCGTGGCCTGCGGCTCGGCACGTAGATTGTGGAACCACGCGGGATGCTCCGGCGCACCGCCCTTCGACGCGATCACGACGATCCGGTCGCCGTCGATAAAGTAAGCCAACGGCGTCACCCTCCGCTGCCCGGTCCGAGCCCCCACCGTATGCAGCAGAACGGTCGGCTGCCCACGCAAGGGCTCCAAGGTGACTTGCCCTCCATTGCGCCGGAAATCCTCGATCAACTGCACATTGAACGCCGCCACGCCATCGGCATCGTACTCAGTCACTATCACCCTCCTCCTGAGCCCGCCGCAGACCAAGCGCGACGGGCACTCACCCCAACATATCGGACCGGTGACAACCTTCGATGCCGCCGACCGGCGTCTGCTGCAACCACACCTGCCGGATCCGGCCTTCCCGCGCCGAAGTACTGTCCAGCCTTCCCCGAGCGGTCCGTCTCGATCTGCGCGGCCGACCGGTTCAGCGCGGCGTTCTTCACCGACTACAACCACCATCACCGGCGCTCTGAGATCGGACTACACACTCCCGCAACGGTTCACGACGGCACAGCCGTTGCGAACCGCACCGAACGCCGGGCCGCCTACGCGGCCAACCCCGCCCGGCTCCGGCTGCCACCGACCCCACCTCCGCTGCCGAAAACTGCCTGGATCAACCAGCGCCCGAAGGCGAACATCAACACAGAATTCGTGGCCTGATCGGTCTCACCTGGCTTGACAGCTTCCGGACCTCCGCGCTCTCAGCTGGCGTGAAGGATCCGAAAGCGATTGGGCTCAGCCGGATCTCGATCAACGACTTGGATGGGCGTCCAAGCCCATTGCCAAACGCTGATGCCTGGCGCGCGGGAGAACCGGATCGGCCCGCGGGTGCCTTCGACTGCAACGCGCGGCCAGAATTCGGCAGTGCGCGCCCGGTCCGCGCCGTGAGAACGCAGCACATCGGCGAGGACGGTGACCGTGTCGTAGCCCTCGAAGGCGACGAAGGAGGGCGCTTCGGCTAGCCGCTCGCGAAGGGCCGTCTCGACGCGTGCACCGAGTGGGCTGAGGCGCTGAGGTAGGTAGCGCAAGAACGGGATCGCTGCACTGTCGTCGCCCAGCAACCTCGCCCATTCGGCGAACTCGGGTTGCCCGGCCGGAGCACCGATCATGATCTCGGCGAGGCGCTGGTCGCGGCGGACCGACTTGACGATCGATACTGCCGGCTCCGGGTGGCCGACCAGCAGAAGCAGGGCTGTCGCGCGATTGTCGACGAGTTCGTCGCACACGGCCGTAGGGGCGAGCGCGGGCATGTCGAGTTCGATGACGGTGCCCCCCCGTGGAGCGAGGTAGTCCCGCAGAATCTGGGCCCCAGATGCCCAGTAGACACTCGACTCCGCTGCTATGGCGATTCGACTGTGGCCCGCACTGAGGAGGAAGTCTGCGTAGATCTGCCAGCCGTGGGATTGCGCCGGGGCGAGGCGCGCGATCCATTCCGTTGGCTGTTCGGTGAGCGCGTCGAGAACCGCTGACGAGCAGAGGAACGGCACACCGAGAGCGTCGGCCCTGGCGGCAGCGGCGCGGGCGACGACGCTGTGATACTCCCCCGCCAGGGCAGCCACGCCCAGGCGAGCCAATTCATCCACGGCCGCCGCGGCCCTCTGTGGATCAGCCGCGGTGTCTCGGACCACCAGCTCGAGCGGTTTCCCGTCGATCCCGCCGGCGTCATTGACTTCGCGAACGGCCAG
Source organism: Nocardia sp. NPDC005998 (assembly GCF_040614395.1). Lineage (NCBI taxonomy): Bacteria > Bacillati > Actinomycetota > Actinomycetes > Mycobacteriales > Nocardiaceae > Nocardia > Nocardia sp. NPDC005998. The sequence continues at coordinate 75,390 of NZ_JBEXUI010000037.1, forward strand.
CTCGAGTCCAGCAAGCAAATGTTGGCCTGCCTCGACCCAGCCAGGCCGAGTCAGCGGAACGAGAGCGCCGATCTGGACCGATGATCCGTCACTCCGCGCCACTCCAGATGGCGATGTCGGTGTATTCATGTGTGGGCGTCTCCCGTGTGATGATTCGGTTGCAGTGTGCCCTGATCGCAGAGTGACAAGGCTGGCAGTACGCGTTCATCTCATCTGAGGTTCTCTCGCTAATCCGGAGAGCGGACTATCTGGTTCCGGCTGGAACCGGTTGATGGTAGCTGGCTTCGAACTCGTTGGGTGACCGCCAATCCAGTTTCGCCTGGATGCGCTGGGTGTTATGCCAGCCGTCGATGTAGGCGAACAGCGCGTTCTCCGCGTCTTCCCTTGTGCGCCAAGAGTTCCGATACGCCAGCTCGGTCTTCAACGTGGAGAAGAAATTTGTCCGAATTACGGCCACGCTCAGTTATTGATGACAACATCGACCACGGCGTGCGCGATCTCGCGCAGATCGCTGTCGAGGACCGTCGACCAATAGCCTTCCCAGTCGGCGAGTTTCGGGGTGTCGCGCTCGGCACCGCGGGCTATCATGCGTTCCCTGATCTGCGCGGCCGAGCTGTCCATCCATACCGTGTGCACCGCAAGCGATTCCGATGCCGACGCCGTCATCCGCAGATGCTGCGCCAGGGAAACGCCGGTATCAGCCGAACGTCGGATCACTGACAGAAACGGTGCATCCAGTACCACCGGATGCCGGACGCCGATCCCGAACCCGGTACGGACCAGCCCGTCATAGATACCCGGAGACACAACCGACCGGTAGACATCGCTGTCACGATCGAACGGATCACCACCTAGAGCCCGCATCACATCCTGCTCGAGACGCGGCGCGAAACTGTCCTTGTCCAACACGCTCGCATGCAACCTTGCAGCGAGATATGCTGCGGCCGTGGACTTCCCGGAGCCAGGAAACCCACAGACCACCAAGACGCCGCGTCCAGCCGCTGTCGCCACAGCGCGATTCAACGCGACTATCACGGACTCAGGAAGTATCCCCACCTGAGCGACCGTACTCAGCGATCACGCCGCAGGGAGCCCCGTGGGTGGATGACGCGTGGTGGCAGATATGCGGCTGCCGATCTTGCGAGAGGGGCCTCGAGTGGATCAGCCGGGGGCCGAGGTAGCGGTTCGGCAGTCGAGCACCTCCGTCCAGTTCATTGGTGGATCCGATCATCGAGCAGCACCGGCAGCGCGGCAGTTTTCCCCTCCGAAATCCTGCCCAGTAATAAAGACTCAGAGCTTGCTTCGTGCTCAGTTCCCGCAGTTCCGCACTCTTCCCGGGCGCAATTCCGCCCCATACCGCATCTCCGCATTGATCTTCCCAACGGTGGGGAGGCAGTAATTTTCGAGGCGGCTGAGCTCGACTGTGTTTGACCGGCCCTTGATCAAGATCAGGAGAGATCGAGTGTTGGAGTACGAACTCGTGCCGGCGAAGAAGCCTGAGCTGGTTTCTGTGATCATTGCTGTGTTCAATGGTCTCCCGTTGCTCGACGAACAGCTGGAAAGTCTTGCCGCACAAGACTATTCGGGACCATTCGAGGTGATCATCAGCGACAACGGTTCCAGCGATGGTTTGCCTGGGCATCTCGAAGGACACCCGTTGGCCGAGCGGCTGCGTTTGCGCCGTGTCGACAGTTCCGATCGCGCTGGTGCGCCGCACGCCCGCAATGTTGGCGCGGCAGCCGCAGGTGGCGATTTCCTGGCTTTCACCGATCAGGACGATCGGGTCCATCCGGGATGGCTGAGCGCACTGGTCGAGGCTGCCGCGGACTACGACGCGGTCGGCGGTCCGATCGAGGTCGTCTCCTTGAACAGCCCGAAGGTGGCCAAATGGCGACCATCGCCGCCACCGGAGGAACGCTTCCCTTCACACTATTTGTACTGGATGCACGGCAACAACATGAGCATGTGGCGGACCACCTTCGAGAAGGTTGGTGGATTCGACGAGACCATGGTCTACGGTGACGACCTCGACATGTCGTGGACGATTCAGGAGGCCGGTATGACGCTCGGGCACGCACCGGGCGCCATGGTTGCTTATCGGCTGCGGCCGACGCTGCGGGCGGCTTGGCATCAGTCCGTCAACTATGGCCGCTCTCAAGTCGACGTGTATGCCAAACATCGACCGAACGGCTGCCCGCCGTATCCATTGCGCGGAACATTGATAACTCTCGCGGTCGTGCTGTTTTGTAACCCAGCTTTCGTGTTCATGCGCAGATGGGTTCCGTCTGGACTGTGGATGCTGCACACCGGAGTGCTGGCGGGCCGTATCCAAGGGTCCTGGCGGCTGCGCACTTTCGATTACCTGTAGTGCCACGCGACTGCTCTGGTCGCAACACCAGTGCGGATCCGGGTCGTGCGGCAGTGGTCGCAGGTGCGGATCACATCGGGGTTTTTCGCTTCGACAAGATTCCTTGGAGAATATCGGATGTCGTTGTCACGTCGGGGATTTATGGCAGCGGCCACGTTGGGCGCTGCCGCGAGTGCGACCGGTGTGTTGCCGGCGCACGCCGAACCGCAAGCGGTGGCGCCCGGTGAGCTGGACTATCAGCGGCTGACCCTACGGGGATACAACCGGCGATTCGTGGCGCAACCGAAGCGGATTCACATCCCTTCGGGCACTGGCGAATTGCAGGAGGCGGTGGCGCGGTCGGTGCGGGATGATCTGCGGATCGCGATCCGCTCGGGTGGGCACTGCTTCGACGATTTCGTCGACAGTGCCGACACACGAAGTCTGATCGATCTTCAGCGGCTGAACACTGTCGGTTGGGACGACCAGTACAAGGCGTTCTCGGTCGGTGCGGGCGCGGATCTGGACTCCGTCTACCGTGGGCTGTCTCGGTGGGGTGTGACAATTCCCGGCGGCATATGCCGGGCCGTCGGTGTGGGCGGGCACATCAGTGGCGGAGGCTACGGACCTTTGTCGAGGCAGTACGGTCTGGTCGCCGACCACTTGTACGGGGTGGAGATCGTCACAGTCGACGCACGGGGAGAGTCCTCGCTGATAGTCGCGACGAAAGATGGCCCGCATCGAGATCTGTGGTGGGCCAACACCGGTGGCGGCGGCGGCAATTTCGGCGTGGTATCCCGATTTCTGTTGCGCTCACCGGATTCCGACGGGACCGATCCGGCGCTTGCGCTCCCACGCCGGCCCGACGGTGTGCTCGTCGGGCGGCTGTTGCTGCCGATGCCGGTGGTCACCGAGGAATCCTTCGTGCGGTTTCTCGGCAACTACCTCGACTTCCACTCCCGATATCGCGAGCCCGCGAACCGATTCGCCGGGTTGTACGCGCGGCTCATCTTCCGGCCACTCATCGAAGGCTTCGCCGACCTACTGATCTTCTCCTACGGAGAGCCCCGCGACGCCCAGTCCCAACTCGACGAATTCCTTGCCACAGTCACCGACGGGGTCACGCCCGCACCCGTGTTGCTGCCACCCACCCGGCTCAGCTATGCCGACAGCATCGAGCAGTACTACGCGGCCCCGACAAACCCGGCTCGGGTCAAGATCAAGGCCGCCATGCTGCGCCAACCGTATTCACCCGAGCAGCTGCGAATCCTCTACCGCGCGCTCGTCGGCCTGACCGTGAACGGTGAATCGTTCGTGGAGTTTTCACCATTCGGCGGCGCGATCAACGCCACCGCACCCGATGCCACCGCCATGCCCGCCCGAGATTCATTCATGAAGATGCTCATCCATGCCACCTGGCGAGATCCCAGCGACGACGACCGGTTCATCTCCTGGGCACGAACCACCTACGGAAGCATCTACGCCGACACCGGCGCAGCCCCGGTCCCCGACGACCGAAACGGCGGCAGCTACATCAACTACCCGGACCCTGACCTCGCGGACCCCGTCTGGAATACGTCGACCGCACCCTGGCACGCCCTCTACTACGGAGACAACTACACGCGGCTCCAGCGCATCAAAGCAGAGTCGGATCCCAAAAACATATTCCGCCACAGGCTTTCGGTCGAACCTCGATGATCCGGGAGAACACGCATCTGTCCGAGGGCCGGCCAGCCTCGCTCAGCTCTGCCGAAACCTCCAGCGGCACAAATACATTGCGAGCATTCACCGGACTCCGCCCAATACGCGGCTGATCACACCGAGGTCGGCTCGCTGAGCATCACCGCGATCTCTCAGCGGGGGCGGAGGGAGGATCGGTCAGTGGCATGCCGAAAGCGGCGAACAGCGTTGGTTCGAGAAAGACGGTGATAGCGGCGACCCCGCTGGCGCCGGTAGTGATCACGTGTATCGAATGGGCTTCCAGGATGCCGCCTGCGCCCCGACGGTATTCGGCGACAGCGGGTTGTCCGTTCGCGGCGGTCGGGATCAACATGAGATCGCCAGGCTTGGCGAAGGCACGTTTGGCGAGGAACCGAGTCACCGCATCGCGTCCGGTGAACCACACCGGCACCGGCGGCATTTCGAGCCTGACGTCGGCCGCCAGTAGCTCGGTGAGGGCTGTGAGGTCGGCGTTCTCGAATGCCGCGCAGTAGCGGTCGAGCAGGTCACGGCGTTCGGCGTCTTCCGGTTCGGTCACGTTTTCGTCGGTGGGGGCCACCTCGGCGAGATGGGTGCGGGCACGCTGTAGGGCGCTGTTGACTGCGGAGGAAGTGGTATGGAGCACTTCCGCCACCTCGGCGGCACTGAACTGCGCGACGTCGCGCAGGATCAACACGGCTCGCTGACGCGCGGGCAGCTCCTGCATGGCCGTCACCACCGCCAGCCGGACGCTTTCCCTGGCGACAAGTGCCGTTTCCGGTGTCAACGCGTCCGGCAGCGGCTGCATCCATCGGTGCGCACCGGCGTCGGCGTCCAGACCCGCATTTGGGTCGATTGAGCCGGCGCCCAGTCCAGCCGGCAGCACCCGGCGAGCGCGGTTCTCCAATGCGCGCAGGCACGCGCTCGTCGCGATGCGGTACAGCCAGGTGCGCAGCGCCGCGCGTTCTTCGAACGCCGGATAGCCGCGCCAGCCGCGCAGGTACGTCTCCTGGACAAGATCCTCGGCGTCGTGCACCGAGCCGAGCATGCGATAACAATGCGCAATCAGTTCGGCACGGAACGGCGCCGCCTGCTCGATGAAATCCTCCTGGACCGGCACGGTCGTACTCCTAGGTCTCGGCGTGATGAGGATGGGCGCCCCTACCAGTACAGATACGTCCGGCGAGCGAAATTCATCGGTCGGCACGCCACCGATCGCCGAGAAAGTACATCGGCAACCAGACCGATTGGTCGGCGCCGCACCGATGAATCGCAGCGCCGCGGCGTATCTGAATTAGTGGGGGCCTCGAGCACATCACGAACGAAAGCGAATACGACAATGAACGAGACATTCGAGCCCAGCACATTCGAGCCCAGCACATTCGAGCACAGCACATTCGAGCACAGCGGCCTAGAGGGCACGACGGCGATCGTGACCGGAGCCGGCCGCGGATTCGGGCGCGGTATCGCCAGGGCGCTGTCGGCCGCCGGTGCACACGTCGTCGGCGTCGCCCGGACCAGCGCGCAGCTCGATACATTGCACGACGAACTCGGCGGCAGATTCACCGCGGTGGCCGCGGACGCCGCCGATCCCGCGACGGCCAGGCGACTCCTCGACGAGCATCGCCCGCGCACGGTGGTCCTGTGCGCGGGGGCCGCTCCGCGGATGAGCCCCGTCCAGGATCAGACGTGGGAGACCTTCAGCCAGAACTGGAATGTCGACGTAGCACAGGCGTTCCACTGGATTCGCGAAGCGCTGCGGCGCCCGCTGGCGCGCGGCAGCTCGGTGATCGCGATCTCCAGCGGCGCCGCGATCAACGGGTCGCCGCTCAGCGGCGGCTACGCCGGAGCGAAGGCCACCGTCAGGTTCATCACGAGCTATGCCGCCGTTGAGTCGGAACGGGCCGGTCTGGGGATCAGGTTCGTCTCCGTCCTCCCTCAGTTGACCCCCGCCACCGATCTGGGGGCGGCGGCGGTGGCGGCCTATGCCGAGCGGCAAGGAGTCGACGCCGACACATTCGTGCGGTCCTTGGGACCCGCCCTCACCCCGGAGCAGGTGGGCAAGTCGGTTCTCGAAATCGCGACCGCTGAACACCCGGTCCACCACACGAACACGCTCACCTCCGCGGGCATATCACCACTGGGCTGAACGACCAGAACAGACGGGAAGGGCATCGCACAATGAACACACCGCCGATCGTCTCGCCGCAGGAGTGGCAGGCAGCGTGGCAGCAGCTGCTCGTGAAGGAGAAGGAGCTGACCCGCGCACGTGACGCGCTGGCCGCCTTGCGACGGCGGATGCCATGGCAGGCCGTGGACAAGGAGTACGCGTTCGAGGGACCCGAGGGCAAGGTAAGTCTGCTCGACCTGTTCCAGGGCCGGCGTCAGCTGATCGTCTACCGCGCCTTCTTCGAGCCCGGCGTGGACGGCTGGCCCGACCATGCCTGTCGCGGCTGCTCCATGATGGCCGATCACGTACCCAACCTTGCCCACCTGAACACCCGCGATACCACCCTCGTGTACGCCTCCCCCGCGCCGCAGGAGGACATCGAGCGGTTGAAGGCCCGGATGGGCTGGGAAATGCCGTGGTACACGATCACCGACGACTTCGACGCCGACTTCGGCGTGGACGAATGGCACGGCACGAACGCATTCATTCACGACGGCGAGCGCGTCTTCCGTACCTATTTCATCAACAATCGCGGCGACGAGGCATTGGGGACCACGTGGAGCTACCTCGACATGACCGCGCTGGGACGCCAGGAGCAGTGGGAGGACTCACCGGAGGGCTACCCGCAGACCCCGCCCTACGAATGGTGGGACTGGCACGACGCATATGGCGAGCACACGCCGTCACGGTGGTTCGGCGACCCCGACCCGGACAACCCCGACGACCAACGGCCGCCGAGAGCCGACTCGAAGAGCCGCGACTCCACATGATCGACAACATCGTGCTCCGGTTGGTGCTTTCCGGGGTCTTCGCCGTCACGACCGCGCACTACCTCTGCGGTCGTGACCGCGACACCCGCGCTACACCAACCGGATACAGGCCAACGAACGGCTCGCTGAAGACGAGAAGCACTTCATCGGCCGACCACGAACAGTCAGCCCACGTCGGCCGTCACGACCGCGACCGCATCGGCGGGACGCGATGGTTTCTCGGCGGCATCGTGACGAGGTGATGGCGCCGATTCGAACAGCAGCGCCGCGAGGATGCCGGCCACGAGGAATCCGACGGGCAGATACATGGCCTGGCTCAATGCCGAACTCAGTGGGTCCTTGACGGCGTCGGGGATGATGTCGGCGCCCATGCCCCCTTTCCCGATCTTGCCTCCCCCCAGACCGTGCGCGGACATACGCGCGGTGATCGTCGCGGCGATGGCGGCACTGCCGATTGTCGAACCGATCTGGCGCATCGCGTTGTACACCCCGGACCCGGCGCCGGCTTGGTGTTCGGGGAGGTTGCGGGTGGTCGTCGCCGCCAGCGGCGCCCAGGTGCACGCGTTGGCGAAGCCGCTGACCGCCCCGACCGCGACGAACCACGCGATCGGCGCCTCTCGGGGGATGAGGATCGACATCGCGACAATCGTCACCGCGTAGAGCGTGAAACCCACCAGGGGGAACAACCGAGGATGCGCCTTGTCACCGAATTTGCCGACCACCGGGGCGAAAACCAGCATCATGGCGGCCATCGGCGCGAAAACCAGCGCCGCCCGGGTCGGGGACAGCCCACGCACCACTTCGAGGTAGAAGTACAGCGGGACCATGGCTGCCGTCGCGGTGGCGCCGGTGGAGACGATCGCGATGTTGCCGAGCGCGAAGTTGCGGTCGCGGAACAACGTCAGCGGCAGCAGCGGTTCACTGCCACCGCGCAGCTGGGTCACCACGAAGATCGCCAGAACCACCAACCCGGCGGCGATCAAAATCCAGATGAGGGTGTCCCAGTTTCGAATATCGCTCTCCTGCAGGCCGTACACCAGCAGGAACATGCCGACGGCGCTCAGTAGTACGCCGGTGATGTCGAAGCGGTGCGGGTTGGTCGGCAGCGCCGGCACCAACCGCAGACCGAGCACGAGACCGACTACCCCGATCGGGATATTGATAAAGAAGATCCACCGCCACCCGAACGCGTCCGACAGCGTGCCACCGAGGATCGGTCCGACCAGCAGGGCCAGTCCCGCCACCGCACCCCACAGCGACATCGCCGCGCCCCGCTTCTCAGCCGGGAAGGTGCGTCTGATCACGGCCATGGTCTGCGGTGTCATCAGCGCCGCGCCGAACCCCTGCACCACGCGCGCGGCTATCAACACGCCGATGGACTGCGACAGCCCGCACCACAGCGAGGCAAGCGTGAATATCGCCAGCCCGGCGAGGTAGATGTACTTGGGGCCGAAGCGATCACCGAGACGACCGCAGGCCAGCAGCGGCACCGCGAAGGCGAGCAGATAGGCGCTGGTCACCCAGATCACCTGCGCCACACTGGCATCCAGTGCACGCAGAAGTACCGGATTGATCACCAAGACGATCATCATGTCGGCAGTTGTCAGGAAGAACCCGACGACCATCGCGATCAGCGCGGGCCACGGATTGCGTTGTGGGTCCGCACCAGGACGTTCCACCTGAGTTCGAGACATGGATGCAGCCTCGCAGCGACAGCTGAGTCTGTCAATAAGATCCAGCATCTAGACTGCTGCCATGACACAGCCGCACCCACCCGCCATGGACTGGTCCACCGAGAACGACACGGTCTCCCGCGCGATGGAGATCCTCGGCGAACGCTGGACAGTGGTGGTACTGCGCGAAATCTTCAACGGCATCCGGCGTTTCGACCAGATCCGCGAGCACGCGGGCGTGCCGAGACAGGTGCTGACCAATCGCCTGGCCGGGCTCTGCGAGGTGGGTTTGCTTGTCCGCCGGCCTTATCAGGAGCCCGGCGAGCGCAAGCGCCACGAATACCGGCTCACCCCAATGGGATTCGATGTGTTTCCGATCGTGGTGGCGATTCGTCAATGGGGCGACCGCTACCTAGCCGATCCACAGGGGCCGCCGGTGATCTCGCTACACCGAGAATGCGAGGCCGAGGTCGGTGTCCAACTCGTCTGCGCCGCCGGTCATCACATCGACTCCCCTCGTGACGTGGCATTCCGGCCGGGTCCGGGAGCGCGCTCGACCGCACCCGCTGATCCAGCGTGAGCACCGATCGTTCATCACCCGGCCACCCATCTCACCCGCGGACCCATGGCTCGTCAACCCCGGTTGCGGGGGTGCGGAGCAGTCATTAGGTTCCACTCATGAGTTCAGCTTTTCCGCGCTTGTTGTCGCCACTCCAGGTAGGGCGGGTCACGCTGCGCAATCGTGTGGTGATGGGTTCGATGCACACCGGGCTCGAAGACCGGGATTGGCATATCGACCGGCTGGCCGCGTTTTTCGCCGAACGGGCCCGTGGCGGCGTCGGCTTGATCGTCACCGGCGGATATTCACCGAACCGCGAAGGATGGCTGTGGCCCTTCGCCTGCGCGATGATCACCGAGGGCGACGCGCAACGCCACCGGGTCATCACGGACGCGGTGCACGAGGCGGGGGCCAAGATCGCTTTGCAGATCGTGCACGGTGGGCGCGATTCGAATATCCCGATCAATGTATCGGCCTCGGCGGTGGCGTCCCCGCTCACTGCGTTCGAGCCGAAGGCCATGACCGAAGAGGGCATCGAATCGACGATCGCCGACCACGTGCGTTGCGCCCGGCTCGCGAAGGCAGCAGGTTATGACGGCATCGAATTGATGGGCGGCGAGGGCTTCCTGATCAATCAATTCCTCGCGCCGCGAACCAATCACCGCACCGACCGCTGGGGTGGCTCCGCCGAGAACCGGCGGCGGTTCCCGGTCGAGATCGCGGCGCGGACCCGGGCCGCGATGGGCGAAGACTTCCTCCTCATGTTCCGGCTATCCATGGCCGAATTCGTCGAGGACGGGCAGACCTTCGAGGAGATCATCGCGCTGGCCAAGGAATTGGAGGCCGCCGGGGTCGACGTCATCAACACCGATATCGGTTGGCACGAATCGCGGGTGCCGACGATCGCCACCTCGGTGCCACGGGCCGCGTTCGTGGGCTATACCGCCGAACTCAAGACCCACGTGTCGATTCCGGTCTGCGCCTCGAACCGCATCAACATGCCCGAGGTCGCCGAGGAGATCCTGGAGCGGGGCCAGGCGGATCTCATCTCGCTGGCCCGACCGATGCTGGCCGATCCGGAATGGGTGAACAAGGCCGCCGAGTCCCGGGTGGACGAGATCAACACCTGCATCGCCTGCAACCAGGCCTGCCTCGACCACACCTTCACTCGCCAAACCGTATCCTGCCTGGTCAATCCGCGGGCCTGTCACGAAACACTGCTGCAGTTGCTACCCACCCGGCACGCCAAACGCGTCGCCGTCGTCGGCGCGGGCCCGGCGGGGTTGTCGGCCGCGATCGGGCTCGCCGAGCGCGGTCATCACGTTGAACTCTTCGAGGCATCCGACACCATCGGCGGCCAGTTCGACCTCGCACGGCGTATCCCGGGCAAGGAGGAGTTCAACGAGTCGATCCGGTACTTCCGCCGCAAACTCGAATTGAACGCTGTCACGGTGCATTTGAACACCCCCGTCACCGCCGAGCAGTTGGCCGGCGGCGGCTGGGACGAGGTCGTCGTGGCGACCGGCGTGCGACCTCGCGTGCCCGATATCCCCGGGATCGACCACCCGATGGTCCTGTCCTATCCGGAACTGATCCGACAGGAGCGCGCCGTCGGCACGCGTGTCGCCGTCATCGGCGCGGGTGGAATCGGTTTCGACGTCAGTGAATTCCTCGCCGTCGACGGTCCGGCCGCGCTGGAACTCGACGAGTGGCGGCACGAGTGGGGTGTCACCCACGACCATCGCGCGCCGGGACAGTTGACCGTGCGCAGGCACACTCCCGCTTTGCGGGAAGTGACACTGCTGCAACGGAAGTCGGGACCGTTCGGGCTGAGTCTGGGCAAGTCGACCGGTTGGATCCATCGCGCCACCTTGGAGGCGAAAGGCGTCGAGCAGATCGGCGGGGTCAATTACGAGCGGATCGACGATCGCGGCCTACACATCAGTTTCGGTTCGAACCGGGACGGCAGGCGGGTGCTCGAGGTCGACAACGTGATCGTGTGTGCCGGGCAGGAATCGGTGCGCGATCTTCAGGACGAGCTCGAATCCCTCGGTGTGCGAGCGCGTCTCATCGGCGGCGCCGAGGAGGCCAAGGAACTGGACGCCAAACGTGCGATCGAGCAGGGCACGCGGCTGGCGGCCGAACTCTGAGTCACCGTACGAGGGCCGGGGGGGGGTGGTGTTTTATACTATGACACCCCCCCCCAGATATTCAC
>NZ_JBEXUI010000038.1:0-79334 GCF_040614395.1 Nocardia sp. NPDC005998
GCTCCGTCACGAGCGAGTGCTCGGCTGTGTTGATTGTTCGCTCGCTTCGCTCGCTCATGACTGCGCCTCGCTGGCGCTCGGCTCCGTCACGAGCGAGTGCTCGGCTGTGTTGATTGTTCGCTCGCTTCGCTCGCTCATGACTAACCTTTCGTTGCGGTCGGGTGTGCGGTGCGGACGGGAGTCCAGCCGAGTTCGCCGGAGATGGCATCGGCCGCGGCGCGCACCCGCGGCAGTTCGGCAAGCACCTGGTCGTGGTCGAGCAGCATGTCCGGTACCGACATGGAGACCGCCGCGACCACCGTCCCCGTGCCATTGCGCACCGGGACGCCGATGCAGTTGACGAAGCTCTCGTGCTCCTCGTGGTCTTCGGCATAGCCCTGTGCGGCAACGAGTTCCAGCTCAGCGAGATAGCGTTCGGGGGTACGGATGGTGCGGTCGGTGAATTCGCGGTAGTCGATGCGTTCCGCGATCACCCGCCACTCGGCGCGCGGTTGCGCGGCGACCAGCACTTTGCCGACCGCAGTGCAGTGCAGTGGGGCGGGGCGACCGATCCGTGAGTACATGCGGACGCTTTGGATGGCATCGAATTTGTCGATGTAGATGGCCTCGCCGGACTCGTAGGTGGCCAGGTGGATCGTCTGGCCGGTGGCGGAATTCAGCGCACTGAGATGCGGGCGCGCGAGGGTACGGACGTCACGCTGTTCGAGTGCCCGGTTGGCAAGCTCGAAAAGCCGTGAGCCGAGCACGTATTGGTGCTGGCTGTCATGGGTGACGAAGCGCTGGGACTCCATGGTCTGCAGCAGCCGCAGCACCGTCGACTTGTGCACGCCGAGTTCGGCCGCGAGCTGATCCAATGACCGGGCGTCCTCGCCGAGCGAGAGCAGGATGGTCAACGCACGCAACAGACTCTGGCTCATGACCGTGCCCTACTCGTCGCCGACGCTATGTTCTGGAATCGCTCGCTCATGACTGCGCCTCGCTGGCGCTCGGCTCCGTCACGAGCGAGTGCTCGGCTGTGTTGATTGTTCGCTCGCTCATCACGTCACATTCTCGGCTAACACGTCTCTGCGGTAATGCACACGCCCCCAAGCGGACTCGTCGAGGTCGGCTAGGACTTCCAAGGCCCGCGGCGAGGGCAGTTCGGCGACATCGCCGGTGCCGGTGAGTGCGGCGGCGGCGCACAGATGGCCGAAGCGCAGGCGCTGTGCCAGTGGACGTCCGTGCAGCAGGGCGGCGAGGTAGCCGCCCGCGAAGGCGTCGCCGGCACCGATCCGCTCGGTGATCTCCAGTTCGAGGGCGGGCACTTCGACGCGCTCCGTACCGGAGAATCCGGTGACCGAATGCTCATTGTTCTTGACCACCAGATGCCGCGGCTGCGGGAACAGTGCGCGCAATCGGTCGGCGTCGTCTTCGCCGAAGACCGCACCGGCCTCATCGGCGCCGAGAAAGACCACGTCGCAGCCGCGCACGTGGTGGGCCAGCACCTCGGCGGCCTGCGCCGCGCGTCCGGCCCACAGTGCCGGACGGTAATTCAGATCGAAGCTGACCAGCCTGTCCCGGCGCGGCAGTGTGACCAGGGCTTCGGTGAGCTCGGTCGCGGATTCCGAGAGTGCGGTGGTGATTCCGGTGAAGTGCACGACATCGCAGTGTTCGAGCAGACCGGCCGCCGTAGTGGCCGCGAGATCGGCGGTGGACAGTGCGCTGGCGGCGGAACCGGTGCGGTAGTAGAGCATGCGGCTGGCGCGTTCGGCCAGATCCGTGGCCTTGCCCGAACCGCTGCCGCGCTCTTTCACGTAGACCGCGGTGGGGCGTGCGGGATCGGTGACGACCGCGGACACATCGACTCCGCGTGCCGCGAGATGTCCGGTCAGGTACCGGCCGAAGCCGTCGTCGCCGACCCGCGAGATCCATGCGGCGTCCACGTCGAGCTGGGTGAGCACCGTCGCCACATTCGCCTCGGCGCCGCCCGCGGTTCGCTCGAAGTTGTCCGAGTCCTCCAGCGGACCGGGGCGCGCCACCAGAACGGCGAGCCCCTCACCGATGGTCACCGCCCGTGGGCGGGGCGACGTAGTAGCCCACGTCACATCGATCTCCCTTCTGCCCTTGCGGCCACCGGCCATCCAGTGCAGAATAACCACACTGAACACGATGTGCAACAAGCGTTGCAAAATATGCAATGCATGGCAGATATGACTCAGCGGAGACGATTCCGCGGGAAGGAGCGACATGGCGATTGATGAGAAAGCCGTTGCTGCACTGGCGGATCGGACCCTCGGTCCGGAGCACAAGGGTCTGCCGCCCGCGGCGTGGGGTCGCACGGTCCGGGAATTTCTGGCCGCCGCGCCGTACCTCGATGAGTTCGAGACACCGGTGCTGACCGTCGATCGCGCCGCCGTCGCGGCGAATGTCGCGGTCATGGCCGATTGGGCGGCGGCTGCGGGTATGCGCTTGGCGCCGCACGGAAAGACCACGATGGCGCCGCAGCTATGGGCCCAGCAGCTGGCCGCCGGTAGCTGGGGCATCACCTTGGCCACCGTGTGGCAGGTACAGGTGGCCCGTGCCTTCGGCGTCGAGCGGATCGTACTGGCCAACTCGCTGGTCGATCCCGTCGGATTGCGCTGGGTCGCCAAGGAATTGGCGCGCGATCCGCAGTTCGAATTCCTCTGCTGGGTCGACTGCGTCGAGGCCGTCGCGTTGATGGACGAGCAGTTGTCGGGTGATGTGCGCATTCGGGTGGTCATCGAACTCGGTGGGCCGCATGGCCGTACGGGGGCGCGAACCGTCGAGCAGGCGCATGCCATCGCCGAGGCGGTCGGCAAGTCCGAGCGGCTGACACTGGCCGGAGTCGGCGGATACGAGGCCGCGCTCGCGCACGACCGGACTCCGGACGGTATCGACGCCGTTCGGCATTACCTCGACGAACTCGCTCGCCTGCACCGCGAACTCGCCGCGGCCGGACGCTATCCGGATCGGGCGATCGTCACCGCAGGCGGTAGCGCCTACCCGGATCTGGTCGTCGAATGTCTCTCCGGGCTCGCCGATGAGCAAGGCGCACAAGGTGTTCCGACCACAGTGGTGCTGCGCTCGGGTGCGTACATCATCCACGACGACGGTTTCTACGCGGGTATCTCACCGCTGGCCGCACCGCGCAGCGAACGGCCGCTGCGCTCGGCGATGCACGGGTGGGCGCGCACCGTTTCGCGACCCGAGGCGGAGCTCGCGCTCCTGGATGCGGGGAAGCGCGATCTTCCCTTCGATGAGGGGCTTCCGGTCCCGCAATTCGTTGCGGGACCGGAGGGGCCACTGAATCCGGACGCACATGTCAGCGCGCTCAACGATCAGCACACCTTCCTGCGGCTGCCGGGCGGTGCGCCCACCGATGTGCCCGTCGGCAGTGTGGTGCGGCTGGGGCTGTCGCATCCGTGCACGGCCTTCGACAAGTGGCGGCTGATCCCGGTCATCGATGATGCCGATGCCGAGCGGCCGCGCGTTGTCGACCTCGTGCACACCTTCTTCTGACGCCATGACGGACTTAGTGTTTCGCGATATCGACGTCATCGATGGCACCGGAGCGCCACGTTTCCGCGCCGATGTCGCCATCGACCGGGGACGCATCACCACGATCGCGGAGCCGGACACGATCACCGTGGCGGCGCGGTTCATCGATGCCGCGCCTGGTGCGGTGCTCGCGCCGGGCTTCATCGATATGCACGCACATTCCGATCTGCATCTGCTCACCGATCCCGGTCATTTCCCGAAGATCAGCCAGGGCGTCACCACTGAGGTCATCGGACAGGACGGACTCTCCTACGCCCCGATCGATGACGCCGCGCTGTCGGTGCTGCGGCGGCAGATCGCCGGGTGGAACGGCAATCCCAGCGAACTCGACTTCTCCTGGCGCACAGTCGGGGAGTATCTGGACCGGCTGGATCAGGGCATTACACCCAATGCCGCCTACCTCGTGCCGCAGGGCACACTGCGGTTGCTGGTCGTCGGCAGTGAACAGCGTCCGGCCAGCGTCGATGAGATCCGGCGCATGTGTGAACTGCTGGCGCAGGGACTGCGCGAGGGTGCGGTCGGGATGTCGAGCGGTCTCACTTACACCCCCGGAATGTATGCCGACACCGGGGAATTGGCGGCACTGTGCGAGGTCGTCGCCGAGTACGGCGGGTTCTATGCGCCGCATACCCGCTCCTACGGCAAGGGGGCGTTGGCGGCCTATGCCGAGATGATCGGCCTGGCTCGGAGTACCGGGTGCGCACTGCATCTCACGCACGCGACCATGAACTTCAGCGTGAACCACGGGCGCGCACCGGAATTTCTGGCATTGATCGATGCCGCCAGGGACGAGGGGTGCGATATCACCCTCGACACCTATCCGTATCTGCCCGGCTCGACGACGCTGTCGGCCCTGCTGCCGAGTTGGGCGATGTCCGGTGGCCCGGATGCGGCGCTGGCCCGTATCGACGATCCGGCGATGCGTGCGCGAATCGCCTTGGACATCAATGTGAATGGTTCCGACGGCTGTCACGGTGTCACGGTCGAATGGGGGACCATTCAGATCAGTGGCGTCGCCAACCCGGAGTTGGGGGAGTTCGTCGGCCGGACGGTCGCGGAGATCGCGGCCGATCGTGATCGCGCGCCGGTCGAGGTGTTCTTCGAACTGCTGCGCCGAGATCAGCTGGCCACCACCATCCTCCAGCACGTCGGGCACGAGGAGAACGTGCGCGCGATCATGGCGCATCCGGGGCATATGGGCGGCAGTGACGCACTGCTCGTCGGCGATCGGCCGCATCCACGCGCGTGGGGCACCTTTCCGCGCTATCTGGGCCATTATGTCCGTGAACTCGGGGTGCTCGGGCTCGAGGACTGTGTGCACCATCTGACCGGTCGGCCCGCCGAGCGGCTGCGGCTGAGCGACCGTGGGCAGGTATTCACCGGATACGCAGCCGATCTCGTGCTGTTCGATCCGTCGACGATCAGCGATACCGCGACCTTCGACAACCCCAAGCAGCAGGCGCGTGGGATTGCGCATGTGCTCGTCAATGGGGAGTTCGCCATCGAAAACGGCGCGCCTACCGGCAAACTCGCCGGGCGTGCGCTGCGGATGGATGCCGCGCGGAAGGAGACATATTGAATGCCAATGGCGCTCTCGGCGCCCTGGAAGTCATTCGCGCCGACCGGGTGCTGAGTGTGGTTC
Source organism: Nocardia sp. NPDC005998 (assembly GCF_040614395.1). NCBI lineage: Bacteria > Bacillati > Actinomycetota > Actinomycetes > Mycobacteriales > Nocardiaceae > Nocardia > Nocardia sp. NPDC005998. The sequence goes on from NZ_JBEXUI010000038.1 coordinate 5,201, forward strand.
GCGCGCCCGAGATTCCGGATCCGGCTGCACTGGCAGATGCCTTGGCGCGCTCCGGGATTCGCACGTTGGAACTCACGTTCACCACCCCCGGCGTGCTCGATTACCTACCGGTGGCCGCGGCCGTCGATGGCGCGGTCGTCGGTGTCGGGACCGTGCTGCACGCCGACCAGGCCAAGGCCGCGATCGAGCGCGGAGCTCGGTTCCTCGTTACTCCCGGCGTGCGTGCCGAGGTTGCGGCCGTCGCGGCCGAGTGCGACATCCCGGTCGTCATGGGTGCTTTCACCCCCACCGAGGTGCTCACCGCGCTCGATCTCGGCGCGGCCGCGGTGAAGATATTCCCGGCCAGGGCACTCGGCCCCGGCTACTTGAAAGACCTGCGCGGCCCCTTCCCCGATGTGGCGCTCATTCCCTCCGGGGGCGTCAATGCGGGCAATGCCGCCGAATTCCTCGCCAACGGAGCCGTGGCCGTGACCGCGGGTACCGATGTCGTGGCCCCATCCGACGTCGCCGCGGGCCGATGGTCCGAAATCGCCTCGCGCGCTGCGTCATTCGTTCGATCCATGAATTGAGAGGTACCCACGGTGAGGGAGCGCAGCGAGCGAACAAGTCCACCCAGCGCCCAGCGGCGTATGCCCGGGCCGAGCGTCAGCGAGGCACGGGCATGAACGCCACTGTCGACTGGCTGCGCACCACTACCCCGGGGTTGCTGGTGCTGTGCGGTCTCGCGATTGCCGTACTGCTGTTCGCCATTATCAAGGTCAAGCTGGAGCCGTTCATTGCACTGCTGCTCACCGGACTCGGTCTGGCCCTGGCCGCCGGACTACCGGTGTCGAAGATCGTCGGCACGGCGATCAAGCCCGGTGATTCGCTCTTGGAGACCGGATTCGGCGGCATCCTCGGGCATATCGCGGTCATTATCGGCCTCGGCACGGTGCTCGGCGCGATTCTCGAACGCTCCGGTGGTGCGGATGTATTGACCGGCAAGCTGTTGGGCATCTTCGGTGCCAAGGGCGCGCCGGTGGCCATGGGTCTGCTCGGGCTCATCTTCGGCATCCCGGTCTTCTTCGATATCGGTATCTTTGTGCTGGCGCCGCTGATCTATGTGGCCGCCAAGCGCGGTGGGCGGTCGCTGGTGCTGTACGCGATGCCGATGCTGGCCGGTCTGTCCATGACCCACGCCTTTCTCCCGCCGCATCCCGGACCGGTGGCGCTCGGTGGCCTGCTCGGAGTGAGTCTCGGGTGGCTGATCATTATGGGGTTCGTCTGCGGTATACCCGGATTCATCGCGGCTGGCCTGGTGTGGGGCACCTATATCGGCAAGCGGGTCCAGGTGGAGGTGCCCGCCGAATTCCTGGTCCGACCCGATCAACTGGTCGAAGCGAAGGGTGAAGGCCCCGGCACCGCAACGGATCCCGGTTCGACGCGGACCGAGACCCGCGCGCCGTCGGTCGTGCTCATCGGTGGCATCATCGCGATTCCGCTGGTGCTCATCCTCGGTGCGACCTTCGGCACCCAATGGCTGGCCAAGGATTCGCAACTGCTGCAGGTGTTGACCTTCCTCGGCACGCCCGCCGTTGCGCTGTTGATCGCGGTACTCGTCGCCTTCTATCTGCTCGGTGTGCGCCGCGGCTCGAGCGTGCAGGAACTCAGCACGCTCACCGCGGAATCACTCAAGCCGGTCGGCATGTTGCTGCTGGTGGTCGGTGCGGGCGCCTTCTTCGGAAAGGTCATCTCCGCCACCGGAATCGGTACCGCGCTCGCCGACACCATGTCGGCCGCCGGGCTGCCGGTGATCGTGCTCGCCTACATCATCAGCTGTGGTCTGCGCATCGCGCAGGGCTCGGCCACCGTGGCGATTGTGACCACCGGCGGCATCGTCGCACCGCTGGTCGCCGGACACGGGTACTCACAGATGGCGATCGCGCTGATCGCCATGGCCATCGCGGCGGGCTCGATCATCCTCAGTCATGTGAACGACGGTGGCTTCTGGATCATCTCGAAGTACTTCAACCTGAGTGTGAAGCAGACTCTGCAGACCTGGACGGTGTTGGAAACCGTGCTCTCCGTGGTGAGTTTCGCGGTCGCCGCGGTGCTGTTCGCGATCGTCAGCTGAGCGACGGTCGGATAGATGATGCCAGTCCGGCACGGGGTCGAATCTTCGTGCGGGGCGGCCGATTCGTGGCGCGATGCATCGAGAGGCGAGGAGCAGGTTCGCCAATCCGGGCGACCGATGTGGTGCACGCTCATTGCCGTGCTGGTCGGCGCTACGGTGCACGATGACATCGAAGCCAGGGCAGGAGGTGTGCCCGGGAGTGGAGCCCATGCGGTCTTGCTCGCGAAAGTCGCTGCGGCGGACGGTGATCTGATCCGATGCCCGACGACGGGCGTCGGCCGCCAGCGCAGATCATCGCGGCACGGTCGGTGCTGTCACATAACGGGAGTCGGTATCGGTGCGGCTGTGGGGCTGGTGCCGGCATAGGTTCATAACGCGTGGGCTGCGCTCGATCGGAGTCGAACGCGGATCATTCGAAGTTGCGCAGGGCGACTGTGCAGCGGTTGGCTTGGGCGCGGATGGCGGCGACGAGTTCGGGGGGACCGCTGAGCAGGGTGAAGTCGATATCGGTCGAGGTGATCATCCAGACCAGTGCTTCCGGAGTGTCGGCACCGACGTGGAGTTGGCAGCTGTGGTCGTCGACGGCCTCGATGACGCCCATACCGGGCCAGACATTCGCCGCGGCATCCTCGGCGGACCTGTGCAGCAGCGCAATTGCCTGATACGGCCAGGCGCGGGCCGACAGTCGCAGCGAAAGGTGCACCGCGACATCGCCTTCCGGCAGTTCACGCGGGGTGAAGCGCGGGCCGGTCGGGGTGCGTGGCGTGATGCGGTCCGCTCGGAAGGTTCGCCAATCGCCGCGGTCGACATCCCACGCCACGAGGTACCAGCGCCTGCTGAAATGCACCAGACTGTGCGGCTCCACCGAGCGGCGGGTGGTGGTGCCGCTGTGCGCTCGATAGTCGAAGCGCAGCCGTTCGTGCCGTTGACAGGTCTCGGCAATAGCCATCAAGGTGTCCGGTTCGACCGTGGCATCCGATGCCCCGACCCGGACCGTCGCGCCACGCAGGGTGCGGACCCGATGGCGCAGGCGCGGCGGCAGCACCTGCTCCAGTTTGGTCAGCGCGCGCAGCGATGCCTCCCCGATGCCCGCCACGGTGCCGTTGGACGCGCTGCGCAATCCGACCGCCACCGCGACGGCCTCCTCCTCATCGAGCAGTAGCGGCGGCAGCGCGGCCCCGGCGCCGAGCCGATAGCCCGCGGTGCCCTGGGTGGCGTGCACCGGATAGCCGAGTTCACGCAGCCGATCCACATCGCGGCGGACCGTGCGGCCGGTGACGCCGAGCCGTTCAGCGAGTTCGGTGCCGGTCCAGTCACCGTGGGTCTGCAGCAGGGCAAGCAATTTCAGCAGGCGCGCCGAGGTCTCCAACACGGAATCCAGAATGCCAGAAGCTTAGGAACAATCCTGTCCTAAGCGGGTCATATCGTCGCTTTCATGAGTACCGAACACGACATCCGCCCCTTCCGCATCGATATCCCGCAGGCACAGATCGACGATTTGCACGCCCGGCTGGCGAATATCCTGTGGCCGGACGAAATCCCCGGCGCCGGTTGGGATAGGGGCGCGTCGATTTCGTATATGCGCGACCTCGCCGAGTTCTGGCGCTGTGAATACGACTGGCGGGCAGTCGAAGCACGGCTGAACCGGCTGCCGCAGTTCGTCATCGATATCGATGGGCAGCAGGTGCACTTTCTGCATATCCGCTCGCCCGAACCCGATGCCATGCCGCTGGTATTGAGCCACGGGTGGCCCGGCTCGTTCGTCGAATTCCTCGATGTGATCGGACCTTTGAGCGATCCGCGGGCGCACGGTGGTGATCCGGCCGACGCGTTCCATCTGGTCATTCCGTCGCTGCCCGGATTCGCATTCTCGGCGGCCGGGCCGAAGGTCGGGGACGGTTCGACCGAGCGGTTCGCGCCGGTGGTCGCGAAGCTGATGGCGCGGCTCGGCTACGACCGGTATGGCGCGCAGGGCGGCGACGCGGGGTTCTTCGTCTCGACCGAGCTGGGACGGATTGCGGCCGACCGTGTAGTGGGAATCCATGTGAACGGGCCGATTACGCTGCCGTCCTGGGACGACGGTGATGCCGATGCGCAGGTTCGGGAACCGGAGTACAGCCCGGAGGATCGGGCGAAGCTGGACAAACTCACCGGCAGCCAGAGCTACACCCGCTACGGCTATGCGATGGTGCAGGCGGGACGCCCACAAACCCTGGCGATCGGTATGCACGATTCGCCGGCGGGGCTGCTGTCCTGGATCGTCGATATCTTCCAACGCTGGACCAATCCGTCACTCGAATTGCCCGATGCCGCGGTGGATCGCGATGCGCTGCTCACCAATGTCAGCCTGTATTGGTTCACCCGGACCTTCGTCTCCTCGATCAGGCTGTACGGGGAGGGGGACTCGTGGGGGACGGCCTTGCAGAGTTCCGGCGTGCCGACGGCCGCGGCGGTATTCCCCGGTGACAATTCCATTCGCGTGATCGCCGAGCAGCAGCACAATATCGTGCGCTGGACCGAATATGACCGGGGCGGTCACTTCGCGGCAATGGAAGCACCGGATCTGCTGATCGACGATATGCGCGCGTTCTTCCGTGCACTGCGCCGACTCATTCGGTAGCGGCCGTGCCCCGGTAGCGCTCGGCCATGGCGAATGCCGTTGCGGCGAGTCGGTCGCGCAGTTCGGGCGGGTCGAGGACCTCGCAGAATTCGCCGAGCGGGAGGAGGGCGCTCGCCAGCACCTCGAAGGACTCCGATGGGATCGTCACTTCGATCCACCCCTCGGCGTCGGGTGCGGTCGCGGAGGCCATGGCCTCGGCGACCGCGGCGGGCTCATTCGTCAATCGCAGCCGCTGCACATGCGATGCCGCGATCCGGCAGCGCGCCCGCACCCGCAGCATGGAGCGCGCGAAATCGTCGGCAGACGTCGACCAATGCCCGGCGAGGTCGAAACCTTCTGGGCGCGTAAATGATTCACCGGTCTGCTCGGCGGAGGTGATCCGGCCGACGCGATAGGAACGCACTGCCGACCGGTCGCGTGCAATGAGATACCAGGTCCCGGCCTTCAATACCAGGCCGAGCGGATCCAGGCGGCGTTCGACGGCGCGGTCCTTGCGTTGGTAACGGATATCCAGTCGCCGGTCGTGCCAGAGTGCATCGACAACCGTTGCCAGCGTTGGTGTTTCGTCGGGTCGATGGAACCAGCCCGCCGCGTCCACATGAACGCGCTCCGCGATTCGCGTTGCCCGGCCCCGCAACTCGGGTGGCAATGCGGCCAGCACCTTGAGCTGTGCGGTGGCGAGCACCGTGCCGAGTCCGAGGTCCGCCGCGGCGGCGGGCTGTCCCGCGAGCAATACCGCATCGGCCTCCTCGGTGGTGAGACCGGTCAGCCGGGTTCGGTAGCCGTCGACCAGCTGCACGCCGCCTGCGCGTCCCGGTTCGCTGTAGATCGGCACGCCAGCGGCGGAGAGCGCCTCGATATCGCGATAGACCGTGCGCACCGATACCTCGAGCTCGCGGGCCAGCTCCGGTCCGGTCGTCCGGCCGCGGGTCTGCAGCAGCAGCAATAGCTGCACCAGTCGACTCGCTCGCATGATTCGAGATTAGCCATAAAACCTGACAGAAGATGTCAGGTTTGGCTCATACCGTCTTATTCCATGACCACATGGAGCCAGTTCACCGAAGAAGCGCCACACATCGCGACCGTGTTCACTCGTCGGCACAAGGCCACCGGCAATCTCTGCATGCTCGCAACCCTGCGCTCGGACGGCTTCCCCCGTATCAGCCCGGTCGAACCGCGGATTTTCGAGGGGATGCTGGTGATCGTGGGTATGCCGAATACAACCAAGTTCAAGGACCTCGCCCGCGACGCACGGTTCTGCCTGCACACCGCCACGGTGGACACCCAGGTCGGCGACGGTGACGCGAAGTTGTTCGGCACCGTCGTGGACCTTCCGGACAAGCAGGTGCACGCGCGGTTCGCGCAGGAGCTGTTCGACGAGATCGGGCTCGATCTCCGCGACCAAGAGTTCGACCACTTCTACGTCGCGGACCTGACCGGCGCGTCCACCGTCGAGGTCATCGACGATCACCTGGACATCACCATCTGGAAGCCGGGGCAGGGCGAGCGAGTGGTGCGCAAGCACTGAGCGGTCGGCGGCTCAGTCGTCGCCGCACTGCGCGCCGAAGCCGATCGCGAGCGCGGTGGTGATGTCGCCGAGGTCTTTTTCGAATCTGTCTGTGCCGAGTTGGTTTCCGGACTCGAGGGCGGCTGCCGCGATGATGTCGTTCGGGTTGGCGAACGGCCACAGCCCAGCAACGGTGACGATGAGGGCCCGGCCGATCGCTGCGCCCGCGGTTTCGGTCAGCAGAGGCGCGGCGCGGGGTATCAGCTCGGCGAGGCGGTCGTTGAGCGAGTAGGCACGCCGCTTGAACGATCGTGCGGTCTCGAGGGACACGTTGGTTTCCAGCTCGATCGACATGGCCGCGAACAGGTCGCACAGCACCGGCCTGCTGCTCAGAGTTTCGGCGAGCAGCGATGCCAGACGACGTGCCTGGCTCTCGACATTGGCGGGTGCGGCATCGTGTTCGGCCTGGACGCGGGCTGCGAGCTGGTCCAGCCACGACTCCCATTCCTCGACCAGCAGTTCGAGGAATACGGCTTCCCGGCTGTCGAAGTAGCGCAGGACATTCGATTTGGCGACACCTGCGTGTTCAGCGAGATCCCGCAGCGTGACCTCCCGCACCGATCGACCCGACAGCGTGCGCCGGGCGGCGGCGAAAATCGCTGCCCGGCGCAATTCGACGTGCTCGGGCCGACGAGCCCGCTGGAACGGTAGCGGTTCCGACATCATCCAACTTTAACAGAACGCCGGTCCATTGTTAACGGAACATTGTTCTGTTAATATGATCGCGGCTGGTCAGAATGTTGTCGATCGGCGTGAGAGGGCGAAGGCCGCCCACCTTTTCGATCCGACTGTGGTGAACGGAGTTCGGACATGAATGCAAATCTGGAAGGCACCGTGGCATTGGTCACCGGCGCCGGGACCGGTATCGGCGCGGCGATCTCGCGCGCGCTCGCAGGCGACGGCGCTGCGGTCGTCCTGGTCGGCCGCCGCAGCGCCTACCTGGAGGAAGTCGCGGCGCAGATTCGTGCCAGCGGCGGGTCGGCCAGTGTTTTCGCAGCCGATATCGCCCAGCGCGCACAAGCCGCACTCGCTGTGGAGCACGCGATCTCGGAATTCGGGCGCCTGGATATCGTCGTCAATAACGCCGGAGTGATGCACGTGGGACCGGTCGCCGATGCGCCCGAGGGCGAATGGGAACGCATGATCGATGTGAATCTCAATGGGACGCTCTACATTACGCAGGCCGCGATCCCGCATCTCGGGGAGTCTGCCGACGCTGGACCACGTCGGGTCGCCGATATCGTCAACATCAGCTCGACCGCAGGCCGGGTAGCTCGGCCCGGAACCGCCGTCTACAACCTCACCAAGTTCGGCGTCAACGCGTTCAGCGAAGCCCTCCGGCAGGAACTGCAACCCAGGCGCGTGCGGGTCGGGGTGATCGAGCCCGGCAACGTTGCCACCGACCTGGTCTCGCACACCCGAGCCGAACTACTCGAAAGTGTTCAGTCCCAGATCAATTCCATCGAGCGGCTCGTACCCGAGGATATCGCCGACGCGGTCACCTACATGGTCGGCCGACCCCGACGCGTAGCTGTCAACGAAATGCTCGTGCGCGCTGCCGACCAGAGCTGGTAGGCCCGGCTGCGTCTCAGTGCGGGGTGAGCTGGGTTGCGATCGATGTCGGAACCGGGATGGCGCGGCGGATCAGGTCTGCGGTGAAGCGTTGTGCGAGTGGGTCGTTCGGGGTTGTGGTCAGGGCGACGACGGCGCGGGTGAGCTGTGGTTTCAAGCTGGCGACCGCGCCGGCGAAGGTAGCGGTCACGGCGGTGGTGGGGACCAGGGCGATGCCGAGTCCGGCGGCTGCCAGTTGTGCCGCGGTGGTGGCCTGGCGGGTGCGGGTCGTGGCGGTCAGGGTGACGCCGTGTTGGGCGGCGATCTCGTCGAGCCAGGCGCCGAGGCCGTTGTCGGGGTGGTAGTGCACGATCGGATGCTCCGCGATCTGTGCGAAAGTCATTGTGGTGCTGGGCCGTTCGGTGGCTGGCAGGGCGGCGACGATTTCTTCCTCGCCGATGATGTCGAGATGTCCGTCCCAGTGCGTCGGTTCGGGACCGATCGCGATATCGACCCGACCCGATGCCGCCAGTTCGGCAAGGGCGTCGGCGCTCGACAATTCCGTCAGTGCGAGCTGGATACCCGGATGCCGCCGATGCCAGGTGCGCAGGACCGGTGCCAACAGCCCGGCGGTCATGCTCTCCGCGCAGCCGATGCGCAGTTGTCCCTCGGTGCCCGCGGCGACCGCCCGGCCGGTCGCGACGACACGCTCGGCGGCGGCCAGCGCGGCCCGTGCGTCCGCGACGATCGCGCGACCGGCCGCGGTCGGGCGTGCCCCGCGTGGCAGTCGCTGCACCACCGGCGTGCCGATCTCGCGTTCCAGGGCCGCGATCTGATGCGACAGGGCGGGCTGCGACATGTGCAGGCGCGCCGCGGCTTCGGTTACTGATCCGTAATCCGATACGGCGACAAGGCATTCCAGGGAGCGCAGTGTTGCCATTCGTCAATTCTATCGAAATCAGAGAAAAGATTCATGGCGCGACGGGATTGCGGACGATACCGGAGCACGTTCGATCTCGGTGAAAGGCAAACAACTACCGCGGAGGCAAGGCATGTCAGCTGTGCTGGATGGGAAGAAGCTGCTCGTCATCGGGGGAGGTTCCGGGATCGGGCAACAGATCGCCGCAGACGCCCTGATTGCGGGTGCGCACGTCGTAATCGGTGGCCGGGATCCGAAGGCGATCAGCGCCACGGTTGCCCGAATTGCCGATGACCACCTGGCCGGAGTCGCACAGGGCACCGACGAGGCGCCCATCGGCGAACGGGTGCTCGGCGCAACGGTCGACCTGACCGATGAAGATTCGATCCGCATGCTCGCCGAACAGACCGGCGACCTGGACTACCTGGTATCGGTGGCCGCCGCACATGCCAATGGTCCGGTCGCGCAGCTGGATCGAACCGCGATCACCAGGGCATTCGACGCCAAGGTCATCGGCCCGCTCCTACTCGCCAAACACTTCGCCCCGCAAATCCGCACCGGCGGAGCAATCCTCCTGTTCTCCGGCGTCGCCGCATGGCGCCCCGCCCCCGAACGCACGGTCATGGCCACCACCAACGGCGCCGTCAGCTTCCTCGCCGAAGCCTTAGCCGTAGAACTCGCCCCCATCCGAGTCAACGCCCTCTCTCCCGGCATCGTCGATTCCGGCGCCTGGGACAAAATGGGCACAACCAAGAACCAGTTCTTCACCCACGTCGCCACCGCCAACCCCGCCCGCCGCATAGGCCACCCGTCCGACATATCAGCAGCCGCCCTCCTAGCCCTGACCAACCCATTCCTGACGGGCACCACCCTGCACATCGACGGCGGAGGCCGCCTCGCCTGAATCACGGCGCCGATCCCGTTCGTTCCGTTGGCATTTCGAGGACGAGGCATCGTGGCTCGGCATCGGCGTTCTCGCCTCAGTTGCCTGCGCCCACATAACGCAGCGCTTGGTGACCCTCCTACCGCTCGTGCCACGAGCCCTGCCACTGTCTGTCAGAATCTAGGCAGTGCTCAATGCGAGGGGGAACGCAAAGATGGTGTTGTCCGCGCGATTTCAGCCGGGGGCTACTCGGCGACCATTCGTGGATCGGGAAACTGTTCTGGCGACTTTCGACGAGTTGCTCGTCGGATCCGTGGACCAGCCCCGGGTTCTGCTGCTGAGCGGCGTCGGTGGGATCGGCAAATCGCGTCTGGTTGCGGAGCTGCGTTCGCGGGTCGCAAAGCGGCATCCGGCGGCGGTACTGGATCTGCAGGTGCCGAGTCAGCGCCAGGCAGCCGACGGTTTGGCGGTGCTGCGGACGCAGTTCGGCGCCCAGAAGGTCAAGTTCCATCGATTCGATATCGCCTGCGCGGTGCTGTGGCAGCGCCTACATCCTCATCTGCGGCTGACGTCGGAGCTGGCATTGGCCGAACACAGTGAGGTACTGACCGAAATCCTCAACGACGCCACCGGAATTCCGGTTTTCGGTACGGCGTCTCGGCTGTTGGAATTGGGTGCCCGGCGCGCGGTTCGCACCCACCGAATCCGCCACGACCCGATCCTGCAGGAGCTCGATCAACTGAGCCTCGGCAATCTGGAAGCCGCGGTGTCGTATCTCTTCGCGGAGGATCTGAAGGCCGCAACGTCGGGTAAGAAACCGTATGTCGTCTTCCTCGACGCATATGAAGCGCTGATGGGAGGTGTCGATCGCGAGGGCCGGGTCGCGGCTTCGGATGCCTGGCTGCGAGATGTCGTGGCACAGTTGAACACCGGGCTCGTCGTCATCGCGAGTCGGGAGCCGCTCGGGTGGGAGCGATACGATCCCGAATGGGCCGCACGAGTGCATTCGGTACAGGTCGACGACCTGCCGATGGCCGCACGGTACGAATTGTTGGACTCCTCCGGTGTCAATGACGCGGAGGAGCGCGAGGCGATCGCGGTGTCGAGCGCCGGGGTCCCGTTCTATCTGCATCTGGCGATCGATGCGCGGAGTCGGATCGAGGGGGCGTCGGCAGCGGCTTTGGTCTCACCCGAAGCGATCTTGGAACGGTTTCTGCAGCATGTGCGGCCGGACGAAGTTCGGATGCTGGAACTGCTGAGCTTGCCGCGCACATTCGATCTCGAGATATTCACCGGTATCGCAGGCCAATTCGGGCTTCCTGGCCATCTCACCGCGTGGAAGTCGTTGATCGCGTACTCCTTTGTGCACGCCGCGGACGAGGGCGGTGAGGGCGAGCGGTATCAACTGCACCAATTGATGGTCACAGCATTACGGCACCGACTGGACGCCGATGTGCGGTCGGTTTTGCACGCTGCGCTGCACTACCTGTGGCGGGCTCGCGCGGAAAGGCCGGGCGGTCGGGTGTCGGCGCTGCGCGAGGCGGGCTACCACGGTGTCCGAGCTGGAATTCTCAATGCCGCTGCCCTGCTGGAGTACGTCGACCGGATCGAAGCCGCGGGCGGAAATCAGGGGATCGAGGGGGTCCTCAGCGATTTGCATAGCTTCCTGGACCAGCCGCATGACACCCTGGCAGATATGGCGGAGCTTTCCGAACTCACCCGGTGCCTCGAGGCCGAGGCAGCGGTTCTGTTGGGCGATGCGAAGCAGGCCGACCGCTTGACCCGGCACGTCGACCTGGCCCGAACCGGTCCGGTCGCGGAACGTCTCGCGCTCGCGGCGGCGAATGCGCGCCGCATACTCGGTGCGACGGACGAAGCACTGTCGATCTATTCGAACGTGTGGGCACGCGGCTCGGGGCGAACGCGATTGCATGCCGGGCAGTGGGCGGCGGATCTGCATATGTGCCAGGGACGTTTCGCTCGAGCGCTGGAATTGTGCGACGAACTGGTCGAATCGGCCGACGATGATGATCGCGACTTTCTGGGAGATGTGGCTCGGTTACGGCATCTCACCTACCGCTTGTCGTTCGATACCGAGACGGCCGCAAGGTATTTGGCCGAGGCGGATGCGCACTACCGTGCGGCCGGGAGCGTTGTCGGACAGGCCAATGTCGCGACCAACCTGGCCGAGCTATTGGCTTTGACCGATCCGGCACGGGCCATTGCCGCTGCCGGTGCGGCGATTGCCGAGCAGCGCGAGCTCGGCGCGCTGCACGAGCTCGGAAAGGCTTACACCGCACTTGGTTTGGCCGAACTCGCACTCGGCGATCCGGACGCGGCCGACCGCGCACTGACCGATGCCTGTGAGATCTTGGAGCGGGCCGGTTACCGTTCCGGTCGGGCGCGAGCGGAGTTGTTCCGCGCCGCTGTGTGCGCGCGGCGAGGTCTGCGCGGCGAGGCCGTCGAGAGCGTCCGATGGGCAGTGACCGAACTGGAAGCGGCGAATGTATACCCGGGATTGGTTCTGGTCGCACGGGTGGTGCTCGCTCTGTTCGGATGGATCGAGCCCGATATCGCCCTGGCGGCTGCACAGGCCCGCCTGCGGACGCGGCCGCCGACCCCGGATCGGAATCTGGACTTGGGCGCCCAGCAGTTGATCGCGCGGATACTGGGCATCAATGCCGACACCTACTACCGTGAGGCGGTTGTGCGAACCGATTCGTCGGCGGGGTACTACAACCACAATGTTCGCGTCAATGGCGCCATGGGCGTGGTGAATGTACGGATACCGGTCGACGGGGCCGACGTGATGGATCTGCGGATATGGCCCGAGGCGGCGGTATTGCGCACCATCGAGCCGTTCGTCCGCGCCGCGCCGCGCCTGCGCTGGGAGTCCGCTGAACCTGCGTACCAGATCCACGAGTACGTCGAGGGCGAAGTGCTGGACCGGATCGCGCCACGCGGTACGGCTGTTCCTGTACATGTACCGGGCGACGTCGCGACACTGTTCGCGGATCTGCGCCGAATACCGCACGAACTGCTGCCGCCGAGTTCGACAGGGCGAGCAGAAGATCCGGTTGCGTTCGCGCGGCACTTGTCGAATATCACCAGCCGAGTGCACCGTGAGAACAGTGCGGCGTTCGGTGCGCTGTACGCCCGTCTCGGCGTGCCTGCTAGACCGCTCGAAGATGTCGTCGATGCGTGGAACACACTCGAGCCGAGACCATTTCGGCTGTTGCATGCCGATGTTCATCGGAAGAACATGATCATTCGCGAACACGCGGTCGTATTCATCGATTGGGAGCTTGCGCTGTTCGGTGACCCGTTGTACGACGTGGCCACCCATCTGCACAAAATGACCTACCTGCCGGACGAGCTCGATACGTTCCTGACCGCATGGGCAGCTGCCGAGCCGGTGGCCGCGCAGGGTTCATGGCGGCGTGACCTGCAAACCTACTTGAATCATGAGCGGGTCAAATCCGTTATTGTCGACTCGGTTCGCTATGCCAAGGTATTGGCTGAAGGGCACGTCACAGCCCAAGCGGCGGGGGCGCTGATTGCCAGTCTGGTCGGCAAACTGGAAGCGGCGCGAGTGATCTGGGGGCAGGACGAAGCGGTCGACCCGGGGCTGGTCGAGATAGCACTGAGGTCTTGGCGCTGACGTGTTTGTCCGAATCGTGATCCGTTGTTCGCCACAATAGTTCGCGGCTCGGTCCGAGACTCTTCGCTACTTGCGGTGGCAGTCCTGGAATGTCACGCATCGACGTAGCTGACGCATCGGCCACCAGCAAGCGAGCGCTCCGGATAGCACTCGCCTTTGCTGCTCCCGGACACTCGGCGAACGTGTGTGCTCGGTCAATTTCCAACCCATTCCTGACGGGCACCACCCTGCACATCGACGGCGGAGGCCGCCTCGCCTGATCCGTTTCTGCGCCAAACCTTCTGGAGCACCTGCAACCCGTGAAACCGGAAGGGGCCGGAGTCGACCTAGTTCGCGGCGGCGAGGTTGTTGCGTTTGCGCTGGAGGAAGGTCTTTTCGGCGGTATTGGTGGCGTGGGTGATGGCGGTGTCGTAGGCGTGGATGGCCGCTGTGTTGCGACCGAGTCGGCGTAGGAGGTCGGCGCGGATCGCGTGGTACAGATGGTGATTCGGTAGGTCGATCTCGTCCAGTAGGGCGAGTGCGGCGGCTGGGCCGGTGAGTTCGGCGACGGCTACTGCTCGGTTCAGTGCTACCACTGGGCTCGGTGCTACCGCGGTCAATTGGTCGTAGAGGCATAGGATCTGTTGCCAGTCGGTGGATTTCGCGTCGGGGGCATCCGCGTGAACCGCGTTGATGGCTGCCTGGATCTGGTAGGGGCCGGGTTGGTTGCGGCGCAGGCATTCTCGGACGAGTGCGTGGCCTTCCGCGATGAGGGTGCGATCCCAGTGGTGACGATCTTGTTCCGGCAGCGGCACCAGCGAACCATCGGGTGCGGTGCGGGCGGGGCGACGTGATTCGGTGAGCAACATCAGTGCGAGCAGGCCGCGCACCTCCGGCTCATCGGGCATGAGCTCGATGAGTAAGCGCCCCAAGCGGATTGCCTCGGTGCACAGGTCGGTTCGCACGAGCCGATCGCCGGAGCTGGCCGTGTGCCCCTCGGTGAAAATGAGGTAGGTGACGGCGAGTACTCCGGGTAGCCGGGTGGGCAGGTCCGCATCGCGGGGAACTCGGTAGGGAATTCGCGCGTCACGGATCTTGCCCTTGGCTCGGACGAGTCGCTGGGCCATGGTCGACTCGGAAGTGAGGAAGGCGTGGGCGATTTCGGGGGTGGTCAGCCCGCCGAGCAGCCGCAGGGTGAGCGCGACCTGGGCATTGAGTGATAGTGCGGGGTGGCAGCAGGTGAAGATGAGGCGGAGCCGATCATCCTGCACCGCACCGGAATCGGACGGTTCGTCATCGGCGTGCAGGAGTGCGGCCTGGGCGTGCCGGTCATCGCGAGATGCCTCACGCCGCAAGCGATCGATGGCTCGGTTGCGTGCGGTGGTGATGATCCAACCGGGCGGGCTGGGCGGGACTCCGTCGGTCGGCCAGCGTTGTACTGCCGCGGTGAACGCGTCCTGTACCGCGTCTTCGGCGATGGTGATATCGCCGAAGACGCGGATCAGGCTGGCGACCGCGCGGCCGTAGTGTTCGGTGAACACGGCCTCGATGGTGGCGGAGGTGACCATCTCAGTGATCGGCCACCGGCCGGACCTCGACCGGCAGGGTGAGCACGGCGGCCATCTTCTTGCCCCAGTACAGCGCCTCGTCCAGATCGGCCGCCTGGATGACGGTGAATCCGCCGATGTGCTCCTTACTTTCGACGTAAGGGCCGTCTGTAACAAGGACATCGCCGTCCTTGGCCCGGAGCACGGTGGCGGTGCTCGGCGCATGCAGGCCCGCGGCGAAAACCCAGGCGCCCGCGGTACGCATCTCGTCGTTGAGCGCCGCCAGATCGCGCATGATCTCGTCGAGATTGTCCGGCGGTGGCCCTTCGCTGGGCTGATAGATGGTGAGCAGGTACTGCTTCATGGCTCCTCCTCATCCCCGCTGATAGGTGGCGATCACCACGCCGGTGGTGGTGCTGACGCTATCGACAAGCCGCAGGTCGCCGAGGTCGACCCCATCGAACAGGCGCCGACCGCCGCCGACCACGATCGGGTGGATCAGCAACAGATACTCGTCGACCAGATCGTGACGCATCAATGTTTGCATCAGATTGCCACTGCCGAGCACCACGAGATCCTGCTCCAACGCAGACACCGCGCCCACGACATCGTCGCCGAGCAGGGTGGAGTTCTGCCAGGGCAGCGGCTCGGTCCGGGTCCGGGATGCGACGAACTTCTCGGCCTTGTTCAGCACCTCGGTGAACGGATTGTCGGTCTGCTGCGGCCAAAAGCCGTAGAAGTCCTCGTACGTCCGCCGCCCGAACAGCAGCCCACCGTGATGGGTCGACATATGTGCGCCCACCGCCCTGGCCTGCACGGAATCGTGATAGCGATGCGCCCAGCCGCCGTAGCGGAACCCGTCCCGGGTGTCCTCGTCGGCCCCGCCGGGGGCCTGCATGACACCGTCCAGGGTGATGTTCTCGACCGCGGTGATCTTGCCCATGGGAGTCCTTTCAGCTGGCCGGTCCGTTACCGGCTGCACCTCCTACACGAACTGCTCCTCGCCGAATCGACATCATCGACAGAATTGCTTCGAACGAATTATTCCGAGCCCGTGATGGCCTGAATTTCGCGGTAGGTCGGGATGCCCGAAGGAATGGCCCCGCCGTCGCGTACGGCTCGCGCGATATCGACGATCCCGGCCAGCGCCGCCCGATACAGCAGCGATCCCGTGCTGATCCGCCGCACACCCAATGCCGCGAGCTCCGCGATCGACGGTCCGGCCACCGAGTACAGCATGTTGATGGGCAACGGCACCGCCGCGACGATCCGGGTGATCTCCGCCGGATCCGTCACACCGGGTACAAAGATTCCATCGGCACCGGCCTGCACGTAGGTCTCGGCACGGGCCAGCGTCGAATCCTGTTCCAGCTGTAGCCAATACGTATCGACCCGGGCGTTGACGAACAACTCGGGCACACGGGATTTGATCGCGGCGATCAACTCTGCCTGGTGCCCGGCATCGGCCAGCGCCGTATCCGCGCGCCCGTCTTCGAGATTCACCCCGGCAATGCCCAAAGCGGCAAGCTGCGTGACGTATTCGGCGACCGCCTCGGGGTCCTCGCTGAACCCACCCTCGATATCCACGGTCACCGGCACCGGCAGACGCGCGAGTCTCGTTGCCAGCGAGAGTGTTTCATCGCGCGTGACACCGGCGCCGTCGGCGAGCCCCGCCGCCACCGCGACGCCGAGACTGGTGGTGCCGATTGCCGAGAACCCCTCGGCGGCCAGCACCGCGGCCGAGCCGAAGTCCCAGGCATTGGGCAGCACCAGCGGTTCGGCACGATGGTGCAGGTCGTGGAAAGTCTTCGTCTTGTTCATCAGGACCTCTCGATGATTCCGGCGGCAATGGCGATGGCATGGTCGCGACCAGGGCATATATGCGGCCCCGCGCCGAATCCCAGGCCCGTGAGATCGACTTCGACCAACTCCTCGTCGACAACCCGTCGAGTGCGGCGCACCGGCGGATCCTCGACCATGGTGCGTGCGATGACCTCGTCCGCGCTGCCTTCGAACCGGCGCGCGTTGTCTACCAGCGCCCCCGTCGCCTGACAAGCCTGGATCAGCAGACCGATTCGAGCGGCCGCGCGCTCGTCGGCCACCCCGCCGCAGGCGGCCACCAACTCGGCGACGGCCCGGTCCGCCTCGGCGCTGTCGGGTTCATGGGGCTGGTAGTGCGCGGCGGCAATCGCGACTGTCGATACCGAGATGTCCGGAATCCCAAGGGCTTCCGCCAGCACTCGGACATGGGGAAGGTCGCCCTCGACCGTGCAGACCCGTTCGCGCAGCACCTCGGGCGACAATCGAGCCAATTCCGCGACGACCAGCGCGCGCCGCCGATCATGGTCGACCCCATCGCAGAATCGGGCGACATGGGCACGCAGCCAGCCGATGCCGACAGCTTGCGCGCTCCGCGGTACCGCGGGCATCGGTGCGCCGGTCAAAACCTCCCGCACCCGATCGGGCTCGGTGATCAGATTCATGCCGCGACGGTATCCCCCTGACGTTTCGGTGGCCGCCGAATTAACCCGGCGCGATCATGGTGTGGTGCAGACCCGAGGAGCCGAACTGGCGGGACTGGCCGCCCTGCTGGCCGATCGCACCCGCGCCGATATGTGCCTGGCCCTGGTCGACGGCCGTGCCTGGACGGCCGGGGAACTGGCGCGATATGCCGGAGTCGCGCCGTCCACCGCGACCGAGCATCTGAACCGGCTGCTCGACGGGGGTCTGCTCGTCGAGCGCCGTCAAGGCAGGCATCGGTACGTGCAGTTGGCGAGCCCGCAGGTGGCCGAGCTGTTGGAGACGATGGTCACCCACCTGGAGCCGTCACACCCCGAGCCGACGACGCTGCGCGCGTCCACCGCCGCCGCGGCCCTGGCCCGTGGCCGAACCTGCTACGACCACCTCGCGGGCCGACTCGGCGTCGCCATCACCGACGCGATGATCGAACGCGACCTGCTCGACGACGAAGGCGGCTTCGCCCTCACCGAGGCCGGGGCGGCGTGGCTCACCGGCCCGATGGGCGTCGAAGCGACGACACTGCACGCGACGCGTCGTCCGGTCGCGCGCCCCTGTCTCGACTGGACCGAACGCCGCACTCACCTCGGCGGTGCCGCCGGAGCCCAGCTGTGCCGCCGGTTGCAGGCACTGGATTGGGTGCGGCGCGTTGGATCCGGCCGTGCCGTGCGCCTCACACCGAAGGGTGAAGCCGGCCTGTTCGAGGCGCTCGGCATCGATCCCGCGTCAGTTGCTTGACGGAAGGCTGCGTTCCGCACGGACGCCTCGGCTCGGGAGCGCGCCCAACCCGTGCGCTACGTCGCGACCGGCCTGCCTGTGGTGGCCCAGATCGTGACGAGCACCGGTCTGATGGGATAGGGAGCTGGCCCAGACTCTGATCGCCACCACGCGAGTGTCTGCCCGGCTGCACGTCGGAGCGCCTGCCCTTCCCCGGCGCGGTCGCCCATGATCTCGCGCCGCATGGGTGCTGAGCTCTCTGCTCACCGTCCGCCCGGTTGGAGTGTGTGCCGAATCTCATCAACGCGATTGAAGCGACTTCATCCCGGGTATCACGGCACGGGCAGGAACCGAACGACCTGGTGACCAGGGTCCGGCCGGGCGATGCGACACCCGGTTCATGAATGGGCTTGCATAATCGTGCATAATCATCACATGGTTGATTCGTCGGGCAACCCGGTCTTGCGGGTTGCGGTGGCCGGTGCGAGTGGATACGCCGGTGGTGAGGTGCTGCGTCTGTTGCTGGGCCATCCGGCCTACCGCGACGGGCGCCTCGTCATCGGGGCGCTGACCGCCGGATCGAATGCGGGCAGCACGCTGGGGGAGCTCCAGCCGCATCTGCTGCCGCTCGCCGATCGTGTGCTCGCGCCGACCACGGTCGACGAGCTGGCCGGTCACGACATCGTCTTCCTCGGCCTGCCCCATGGGCAGTCCGCCGCCATCGCGCAGCAGCTACCGGCGTCCACGGTGATCATCGACTGCGGTGCCGACTTCCGGCTGACCGATGCGTCGGCATGGGAGAAGTACTACGGCAGTCCCTACGCGGGCAGCTGGCCGTACGGGCTGCCGGAACTGCCCGGCGGACGCGACCGGCTCCGTGGCGCGACCCGGATCGCCGTGCCCGGTTGCTATCCCACGGTCGCCAGCCTCGCGCTGGCACCGGCGATCGCGGCCGGAATCGTCGAGCCGACGGTGAATGTGGTTGCGGTGAGCGGCACTTCGGGCGCGGGCCGCAAACTCGACGTCGGCCTGCTCGGCTCAGAGGTCATGGGTTCGGCGCGGGCCTACGGCATTGCGGGCGCGCACCGGCACACCCCGGAGATTGCGCAGAATCTGAAGGCTGCGGGTGGCATCGACGTCGCCGTATCGTTCACCCCGGTGCTGGCGCCGATGCCGCGGGGCATTCTCGCGACGTGCACCGCCCCGACCAAGGCCGATGCCGAGCAGGCACGGTCGGTTTATGAAAAGGCCTACGCCGAAGAACCATTCGTGCATCTGCTGCCGGAAGGCACACTGCCGCAGACGGGTTCGGTGATCGGCTCCAATGCCGTCACCCTGCAGGTCGCGGTGGATACCGATGCCGGGCAGCTGGTGGTGATCGGCGCGATCGACAACCTCACCAAGGGCACCGCGGGCGCCGCGGTCCAATCCATGAATCTGGCGGTCGGATTCGACGAGACCGCAGGACTTTCCACCGTAGGAGTGGCACCGTGACGACGTTCGAAACCGAGACCGGCAAGCTGGTCCGGACCCAGGGCGTAACCGCGCCGCTCGGCTTCCGGGCGGCGGGCATCGCCGCGGGCATCAAGGCCAGCGGAAAACCCGATCTGGCATTGGTATTCAACGAGGGGCCGGAATATGCGGCCGCTGGCGTGTTCACCCGCAACCAGGTGAAGGCCGCACCGGTGCTGTGGTCGCAGCAGGTGCTCAGCGGCGGCCGGTTGCGCGCGGTGATCCTGAATTCCGGTGGGGCCAATGCCTGTACCGGTCCGGGCGGCTTCCAGGACACCCACCAGACCGCCGAGGAACTGGCCACGGCGCTGAGCAATTGGGGTACCGAGACCGGCGCGGGCGAAATCGCGGTCTGCTCAACCGGTTTGATCGGCGACCGACTGCCGATGGACAAGGTGATTCCGGCCGTCACCGAAATCGTGCACGAGATGGGCGGCGGCATGTCCGGCGGGCTCGATGCGGCACACGCCATCATGACCACCGATACCGTGCCCAAGGAAGCGGCGTTCCACCACCGCGACAAATGGAATGTCGGCGGTATGGCCAAGGGCGCTGGCATGCTCGCGCCCTCGCTGGCGACCATGCTCGTGGTGCTCACCACCGATGCCGCCGCAAGCGCCGAACAGTTGGATCGCGCGCTGCGCAATGCGACTCGGCTCACCTTCGACCGGCTCGACGTCGACGGCTCCTGCTCCACCAATGACACCGTGCTGCTGCTCGCCAACGGCGCCAGCGAGGTCGCGCCCGCGCAGGAGGAACTGGACGCGGCGGTACTCGCGGTGTGCGACGATCTGGCCGCACAGCTGATGGCCGATGCGGAGGGCGTGACCAAGCGGGTGCTGATCACCGTCGCCGGTGCGGCCTCCGAGGACGACGCCCTGATCGCGGCGCGCGCCGTCGCCCGCGACAGTCTGGTCAAGACCGCGCTCTTCGGCTCCGACCCCAACTGGGGGCGGGTGCTCGCCGCCGTCGGCATCGCCCCGGTCACCCTGGATCCGAACCGGATCTCGGTGTCGTTCAACGGAAATCCGGTCTGCGTCGACAGCGTCGGCGCGCCCGGTGCGCGCGCGGTCGATCTGTCCGGCGCCGATATCGAGGTGCGGATCGAACTGAATGTCGGTGACAGCACCGCCACCGTGCGGACCACCGACCTGTCGCACGGCTATGTCGAAGAGAATTCGGCCTATAGCTCATGAGCGAGCGCAGCGAGCGAACAATCAACACAGCCAGCTTCGCTGGCATGGCGGAGCTGAGCGCCAGCGAGGCGAAGCCATGACCAGCGATGCGGTGCAGGACCTTTCGGCATTGGATAAGGCGCACGTCCTCGCCGACGCGCTGCCGTGGCTGCAGAAGTTCCGCGACAAGATCGTGGTCGTCAAATACGGCGGCAATGCGATGGTCGACGCGGACCTCAAACAGGCCTTCGCCGCCGATATGGCATTCCTGCGCACCGTCGGGGTGCATCCGGTGGTGGTGCACGGCGGCGGACCGCAGATCAGCGCGATGCTGAAAAAGCTGGGTCTGCAAGGCGAATTCCGCGGCGGCTTCCGCGTCACCACACCCGAGGTGATGGATGTGGTGCGGATGGTGCTGTTCGGTCAGGTCGGCCGGGAGCTGGTCGGGCTGATCAATGCGCATGGTCCGTACGCGGTCGGCATCTCCGGTGAGGACGCGCGGCTGTTCACCGCGACCCGGCGCACCGTCGATGTCGACGGCGAGGCGACCGATATCGGTCTGGTCGGCGATGTCACCGAGGTGAATGCCGATGCGGTGCTCGACCTCATCGGCGCGGGCCGCATTCCGGTGGTCTCGACCATCGCACCGGACGCCGATGGTGTGGTGCACAACATCAATGCCGATACCGCCGCCGCCGCACTCGCCGAGGCGATCGGCGCGGAGAAGCTGGTGATATTGACCGACGTCGAGGGCCTGTACACGAACTGGCCGGACCGATCGTCGCTTACCTCGTGCATCGATACGGCCGAATTGGCCGGGTTGCTCCCGCGCCTGGATGCAGGCATGGTGCCCAAGATGGAGGCCTGCCTGCGCGCCGTGCAGGGTGGGGTGCCGACCGCGCATGTCATCGACGGTCGGGTCTCGCATTCGGTGCTGTTGGAACTGTTCACCGGAGAAGGAATCGGAACGATGGTGACGCCCGCCCCGCTCCCCATGAGCGCGGCGGACACACTGAACGGAACGAAATGATGAGCGAAACAGCAGGATTGCAAGAGCGGTGGTCTGCCGCGCTGATGAAGAACTATTCGACGCCCAAGGTCGCACTGGTGCGCGGCGCGGGCGCGGTGGTCTATGACGCGGACGGCAAGCGCTACGTCGATTTCCTCGGTGGTATCGCGGTCAATAGCCTCGGCCATGCCCATCCGGCGATTCTGGAAGCGGTCACCCAGCAGCTCGGCACGCTCGGGCACACCTCGAATATCTACGCCAACGAACCGGTCATCGAACTGGCCGAGCGGCTGCTCGCGCACTTCGGCGACGGTGAATTCGGCGACGGCCACGGCCGCGCGTTCTTCTGCAATTCCGGCACCGAGGCCAATGAGGCGGCCTTCAAGATGGCGCGGCTGACCGGGCGGCGCAAGATCATCGCGACCGATGAGGCCTTCCACGGCCGGACCATGGGCGCGCTCGCACTCACCGGGCAGCCCGCCAAGCGCACACCGTTCGAGCCGATGCCGCCCGGTGTCGTGCACGTGCCCTACGGTGATGTCGAGGCCCTCGCGGCGGTCGTGGACGAGGACACCGCGGCGGTATTCCTCGAGCCGATCATGGGAGAGAGCGGCGTTGTCGTGCCGCCCACCGACTATCTGGTGAAGGCCCGCGAGATCACCGCGCGCCACGGCGCGCTGCTGGTGCTCGACGAGGTGCAGACCGGTATCGGACGGTGCGGAAAGTTCTACGCGCACCAGGCATTCGGCATCGTTCCGGATGTGATCACCCTCGCCAAGGGACTCGGTGGCGGGCTGCCGATCGGTGCGGTGCTGGCCACCGGACCGGCCGCCGACCTGCTGACCCCGGGCCTGCACGGCACCACCTTCGGCGGCAATGCCGTCTGTGCCGCAGCGGCTTTGGCTGTCCTGCGGACCATCGATGAGACCGATCTGCTCGCGCACGTCGAATCGGTCGGCAAGCGGCTCAGCGATGGCATCGAAATGCTCGAGCATCCGCTGATCGATCATGTGCGCGGCGCCGGTCTGCTGCTCGGCATCGTGCTGAACGACGATGTCTCGGCCGAGGTGGAGAATCGGGCTCGCGAAGCGGGCTATCTGGTGAATGCGCCCAAGCCCAATATCATTCGGCTCGCGCCGCCATTGGTGCTCACCGAGACGCAGTCCGATAATTTCGTCGCCGATCTGCCCGATATCCTCGACGGGGCGATCGCCGATGCCAAGGGGGACAAATGAATACAGCATCGCGGAGCGATTCCATCAGGGGTGGCGGTCGGGTGACGGGTGGGCATACAGTATCGCGGAGCGATTCCATGAGGGGTGGCGGTCGGGTGACGGGTGGGCCTATTCGCCACTTCCTGCGCGACGATGATGTGACGCCCACCGAACAGGCCGAAATCCTCGCACTCGCAGCGGAGCTGAAGAAGGATCCGTTCGCCCACCAACCGCTGGCAGGGCCGCGCGGAGTCGGCGTGATCTTCGAGAAGAACTCCACCCGCACGCGCTTTTCCTTCGAAATGGGCATCGCTCAGCTGGGCGGGCATGCGGTGGTGGTCGACGGCCGCGACACCCAGCTCGGCCGTGAGGAGACCCTCGGCGATACCGGCAAGGTGCTCTCGCGCTACGTCGACGCGATCGTGTGGCGGACCTTCGAACAGGTGCGCCTGGACGAAATGGCCGTCACCGCAACGGTTCCGGTCGTGAACGCGCTGTCCAATGAATTCCACCCGTGCCAGGTGCTCGCCGATCTGCAGACCCTCGTCGAGCGCAAGGGCAGCCTGACCGGCCGCAACCTCGCCTATTTCGGTGACGGCGCGAACAATATGGCACATTCGCTGCTGCTCGGCGGCGTGACCGCGGGTTTGAACGTAACCATCGCCGCCCCGGCGGGTTTCGAGCCGCTGCCGTGGATTCTGGAGGCCGCGCGCAAGCGTGCCGCCGAGACCGGCGCCACCATCACGCTCACCGGCGATCCGGTCGCAGCTGCGGACGGCGCGGACGCCCTCGTTACCGACACCTGGACGTCCATGGGCCAGGAAAACGACGGCCTCGACCGCGTCGGCCCCTTCCGTCCCTTCCAGCTCAACGCCGACCTGCTGACTAGGGCCCAGCCGGATGCCGTTGTGCTGCACTGCCTTCCGGCGCACCGCGGCGAGGAGATCACCGACGACGTGATCGACGGACCGCACAGTGTGGTGTGGGACGAGGCGGAGAATCGGTTGCACGCGCAGAAGGCGCTGCTGGTGTGGTTGCTGGCCAAGCGAGGTGAGGCGCGGTGAGCGCACGCGAGCGAGCATGGGCCGCAGGGGCGACGGGCACGGTTGCTCGGCGTGACCAGCCCCGCGGCCGATCCAACGTGGCCCGCTTTGGGATCGCGGAGAGACGCAGTGGCGAGGCGTGGTCATGACCGTCCAACCCGATGCCGGAAAGTCCGCTCCCGCCATCGCCCGCACCCGCGCCGGTCGGCAGTCCCGAATCATCGAGTTGCTGACCGCGCATGCGGTCCGCAGCCAAACCGAACTGGCCGCCCTGCTCGCCGCCGAGGGCATCGAAACCACCCAGGCCACCCTCTCCCGTGACCTCGATGAACTCGGCGCCGTGAAATTGCGCGCCGCCGACGGCGGTGCGGGCGTCTACGTGGTTCCTGAAGACGGCAGTCCCGTCCGCGGCGTCACCGGCGGCACCGACCGCCTCTCCAAACTGCTCGGCGATCTCCTCGTCTCCACCGACGCCAGCGGAAATATCGCAGTGCTGCGCACCCCGCCCGGTGCCGCCCACTACCTGGCGAGTGCCCTGGACCGAGCGGCTCTGCCGTTCATCGTCGGCACCATCGCAGGCGACGACACCATCGCCGTCATTGCCCGCGAACCGCTCACCGGCGCCGAACTAGCCGCCAAAATCGAGGCACTTGCCTGAGTAGTCTCTTGATCGGCCCGTTCTGCTCCGTTGGCGTCGTCATGCCCACCCGGGGGTATCGTGATGTACACCCCATCGGTCCGCTGAGGCGAGTTCGGAAAACACTGCGGGCCAGCGTCATTCGGATCTGCTTAGCTCGCACATCCACATCGAGAACAGGATCTCGGAGCTATCCTCGAGCTGTCCACCAACCGCGATTCGTAGCATCGTCAGTGCCGGGGCAGCCCGCCCACCAACACTCCATGACATGGTGAAGGTGCTGCGAATCGTTCATCTGCCAGCGGGCGTCGGCCTACGACTGTGCGGCGAGCCTGGCCGAATCGTTCTGGCGCGGATGCTCGATGAGCTGGAGATGGCGGCCGACGGTGAGAAATACCACCGCCGTCTGAGAAACTCTGGACTAACGCCGTACCGGCTACGACAGGTCGAGATGGCGATTCATCGACATCGCAGCATCGGCCAGCTCCGGCAGTTCGATCACGCTGACGCCGTTCTCCTTCAATTTCTCGACACCGATGCAGTCCTCCACGAATGTCGACGGTTCACGCCAGGCGATCACGACTACTGGAATTCCGGCCTGCAGAATGCGATCGGTGCACGGCACCCGGGTTTTGGTGGCCCGCTCCGAGCATGGCTCCAGCGTGCTGTAGATCGTTGCGCGCTTCAGCCGCGCATCGTCTGCGTCGAGTTTGTCGAGCGCGGATTCTTCGGCGTGTACCTTCTCGTCAGTCTCGCGGGAATAGCCGGTCGAGATCTCCTCGCCGTCGGCAACGATCACGGCGCCGACTGAGAAGGCGCCTTCTACGACCGGGCACAGCTTGGCGAGCTCGATAGCCCGGTTCATCCAGTGAGTGTGGTCGAACTCGGTCACCGGTCTGTCTCCTTTGATGGTTGGTAGCGCAACAGGGCGACGTCGCCGATTTGGGTGACGTCGAGCAGATGCATCCTGCGCGTGGACCCGCCGGGGAAGGTCGCCGGGTTCGTGAACCGCGGTGCCTCGGGGTCGCCGACGAGCGTAGGCCCGATCGCGATCTGTAGTTCGTCGGCGAGCCCGGCCGACAAGAATTCGGTGTGCATATGGCTGCCGCCTTCGACCATCAGCCGCTCGACCCCACGCTTACCGAGATCGTCCAGCACGGCACCGAAATCGACTGCCGCGCCGAGTGATACGACCTCGGCGAGGTTCGCGAGCCGGGCAGTGATCTTCGCCGCGCCCTCGACGGTGGTGTATACGACGGGCCGCTGCTCGAGGGTGCCGTGGTGCCAGAACTTGGCCTCATGGTCCAGATCCCCGCTGGCGGTCACCGTGACCTTCAACGGGGTCGGCGCCCGCCCGGCCGCGACCCGTTCCGCTTGCCGCGCTTGGCTTTTCACGATCAACCGGGGATTATCACGTCGGATCGTTTCGGCGCCAACGAGAATCGCGTCGGAATCGGCGCGCACTTGGTCGACGCGATCGAAGTCCTCGGCGTTCGACAGCAACAGCCGCTCGGGCGTTGTGTCGTCGATATAGCCGTCGACGCTCACGGCGACCGACAGCAGCACAAACGGTTGGGTCACGACGTGAGGACCGCCCAGCGCTGTCCAGCGTCACGAAACGCGACAACTTCGGATTGTTTGCTGTGCGGGTCGAGCAGGTCGTTGAGTTCGTGAATGTTATGCAGGATTCGTTCTGAACCGGTGCTGACCCCGACCCGCATCGCGGCCTGCCCGAGCTGTGCGGCGGGTTCGGCATCACCGGCCTTGGCGCAGGCGACCGCTTGCCGGGCAACGTAGACGGCTTGATCGCGGGTGAACCCAGACCGCATGCCGCTGATCGCCGCACCGAACTGTTCGATCGCGCCGCGGTAGTCGCCGAGCGCGACCCGCCCGTGTGCCTGGTGGACATCGATATACGGGTGGTCGAGGAAGAATCCCCACGAGGGATCTGCGTCTGCGTCATCGGCAAGGGCGCGGGCGCGGTCGAATGCGCGTTCGCTGGCAGCCCGCTCGCCTGCGAGTGCGTAGCCGTGCCCAGTGAATGCCGCAGCGACTGCCACGAATCGTGTCCCCGGGGGTGCAGCACGTTCGGCCGCCTTGGCCAGCTCGTATGCTTCTTTCCCATCGCCTTGGTCGTTGGCGATCTGCGCTTTCCTGATCAACGTGGCGGCGATCGAGTAGTTGTCGTCGAGCTGGTGCGACCACGTCAACGCGCGGTCAGTCCAGTGCTGTGCGCGATCCCATGCGCGGGCGTCTTGGTGTAGCCAGGCAGCGAACTCGGCGTACAGAATACGCATTCGCTGCATTGCGGTGGGATCGCCGATGCCGGCGCGCCTGAGCTGGCCGATTCTGTCGATGCTCTGTTCCATGAGCGGGACGACAGATCCGGACCCGTGGAGGTTATCGCTCTCGATAAGGGCCAAGCGCAGTTTGTGGAAATGCTCGACTTGGTCGATCTGGGGTGTGTTCGCGAGCACTGCGGCGGGCAGTGCCCCGGTAGCCGCGGCTAGCGCGCCTACGCCGATTCCAGTGACTACGGTGCGACGTGGGAGTGACACGAGGACGACCTCTCCAGCGGCGGTCCGGGCGGGCACCCAGACGTGATCAGCTTCATCAGCACCCAGCGTGGCCGGTGAAAGCTGACGGAGGGTGTCATTCGCCAGCGTAACCGTTCTGGGCGGTCTGGGATCGAGTTCGTCAGGGCTATCCGGGTGACCTCGTAGTGTCCTCTCGAACCTCGCCGCAACGCATTTGGGTGCCGCAGTGAGCGTCTGATCCAGAAGCCGTCTACTCGAAGGCCGGAGGGTCGCCTTCGCTCCCTGGATCTCCCACCCCTCAACTGTCCGCGCCGCGACCTGCACCTTATGTGCGAACTGCTCGATGGTCAGATTCATAGCCTCGCGCAGCGCTTTGGACTCGACTCCGGTCCATCCGTAAACAATCATCGGCCCAGCTCCAGCCCCTGCTCGTGCCGCCGTGGTGGATCGAAAGCTACACCCGTTCAACCGAGCTTGGGGTCCTAACAGCGGTGGAACCGCACGAAGTTGCGGGATAAATGCGGAATCAACTCCTGTTCGCCGCAACAACATCCGCCGACTCTGAGATCAGCACCCGGCGCCGGAGAGCAGACGATCCCCTCATCTCGGATACGCGAAACCGGCTGGGCGGATATCGGATTCGTTCGGTCGGACCGGCGTCGGTGTGCCCCAACCAGGAGGCACAGACATGAACATGTTGCCAAGCGTCACCGATCAGCGGAATTCGGAGTAATCATGGCCGCGATTCTGTGGGTCGGAGCATTCGCCGCCACCGTAGGGCTGACCTTCGCAGTTGTGGTCGTTGCGTGGCCATCTAGGCGTCGGGGCCCCAGCGTTTGGGATATCCAGCGCAGGCTCGCCGCCGAGGAACGGGGCTCGAAATGAGATCCGGATTCTTCCTAGTCGGAGGTTCCTCAGCTCGCCTGACGTTGCCGGACTGGCATGCACTTCTAGCCGCATTCCGCGGCGCGCGGGGCGTGCTGCCCGGCGACCATCTGATCCTGCGGTGGGCTGGATCCCTGGCCCACGTACACCGCATCGGGCACGTCCGCTTCGACCGTGCCGCCCAAATAGACCACCGGCGATGCGAACTCGTCGAGCTGATCACCAACTGGGTTGACACCCACATCCCGTGCGCGACCAGCGCCGAACGGGTGGGCCGAGCTGTCGATGATCTCGCCGCCGCCTATGTCGACGCCGAGCTGGTGCTGGCCACCGCCGAGAAAGCATCCGACCCATCCGTTCATGACGCCTGGATCGAGGCCAGTGCCCTCGCGGTCGCGTGGGCGGACCTGGTCGCCGAGGTCATCGACGGCCAGCAACCGATGCCGTGGCCTATCGGACACCTTCCACCGCAGTAACCACGATTGAAAGGAAGCACGAAATGTTCGACCTCGCAACGGATTCCCAATTCACTGCCACGTGCCACGCCGAAGGCCTCGACCCCGACGTAGCCGCCCGGCGAGTCGAAAGCGGAACCCTGGTGTTCCTGCGATCGGAGGCAAGCCGACATATGACGGCGTTCCGCCCTCTGCTCGTCGGCGAAGACACCCGCCGCAAGGTAGCGGCCCTCATCGGGCTCGGCCCGCGTGATACCGATCGGCAGGCCATCATCGAGAGCATGGCGGTGATCCTCGCCGCGGGCCCGGACGCAGTCATGGACCTCACTACCAACCCCGAAGGGGTGGCGTTGCGCGCCGACTTGAAGGAAGTCGTGGGCGTGCCGCTCGGCGCATGCCTGACATACGATCTGTTCGCCAATCCGCGTAAGAGGCTGGGCCGCAATGAATTCCTGGAGCGGTTCGAACTCGGACTGGCTCCTGGCGTCGACTTCGTCCTCATCCACGCGGGCATCAACCCAACACTTGTCGAGATGAGCGTGAAGTCCGATCGGATCATGCCGACCACCTCGCGCGGCGGCGGCCTGCTCGCCCGCTACATGCGGATGCACAACTGCGGCAACCCGCTGATCGAGTACTTCGACGGCATCATCGACATCTGCCGTCGACATGAGGTAGTGCTGGACCTCGGCGACATCTTCCGCCCTGGCGCGACCGCGGACGCAGGCGACGAACTGAAATGGCTGGAAATCCAGCTGCTCGCCGAGCTGCGCAAGGACGCACTCGCCGGGGGCGTGCAGGTGCTGTGTGAGAGCGGTGGACATATACCGCTGCACCGGATCCCGGAGCTGATCCCTGCCTACAAGGAAGCCCTCGGCGGTGCGCCGCTGTGGCTGGCTGGGCCCATGGTGATCGACAACGGCGTGACCCTCGACGACACGGTCAACGTCCTCGGCGTCGCGGCCGCAGGGCAGTGCGGTGGTGACATGTTCGCCTCGATCACCCACAACGAGCATTACGCCATGCCGACCGCCCCCGAGACCGCGACGTCGGTGCGCATGGTCCGCGTGGCGATCGCCGCACTGGATCTGGTGCGCGGCTGGGAACCCGAGATCGCCAAGCAGCGCGCGATCAGTGTCGCCCGCCGCGCAAACGACTGGGAAATCCAGCAAGGCCACGCCCTGTACCCGGGGCTGGCGGGCAATGTGTTCATCCAGCATGGTCTCCGAAAAGGTGCCCCCTGCACGATCTGTGGGTCACTGTGTCCACACATCACCGCGAAGAAGGAACATGAGGAGACACCCGTCGCGGCCGCGCCGGTACTTCTGCCCATGCCCGCGGCAGGGCCGCGTGGTGAGGTCGGACCTGACGACGCTGCCGACCCGGAGTACGACACGGAGGCGGCCATATTCGCCGCGACCAGCCAGACGGAGGCGTGAGGTGAAGACTGTAACCTTCGCTGAGCGCATCACCTCACGGCTATCCAACGCGCCCGAACTCGAGCACGCGGCACGGGGCATCGCCGACGATCTGCGGTCGCTCGGACATTGCGTACCGGCCGACGATTGGCTGATCGTCGGCGGCTCCCTGGCACGTGGCGAACCCACCTTCATCCGCCACCAAGGCGAGCCGCTGCTGATCAGCGACGTCGATTTCCTTTACGTGCACTACGGCGACGCACCGTCGATGTCTATCGGGGAGCTGCGGATCCTCGCTGAAAAGGCGTTCCCCACAGTCGATTTGATGACACTGCCACTCGGCGACTACCGCGCTATTCAGACCTCACTTGGATTCGATTTCAAGGACCTCGGCCTGGCCGTCACCGACCACGGCCTACCTGAGCACGAATCGGTGCAGCTCGACGCCCGCGATGCCTACGAGATCCTGCTGTACTACACGCAGGCGTATTTCTGGCTCGGTCTCCATGAACAGTGGTGCGCCGGAACGGATTCGGTGCACTTCCACCTCATGGTGAACCGACTCTGCATGAAGATACTGCGGGCTACGGGCATGATCGACGGCGCATACGCACACCACGATTTCGATTCGATGGCACCACATCTAGCCGAGCAGATGCGCGCCGAACTCCACTGGCGGCGCGATCCGACACAACCGTCCTTGGATCCAGGACGGTTCTGGACGTACTTGTACGACGCGTTCCAACGGTTCGACACCGAGTTCGGGCAGCCGCGCGCCGACGCGGTCAACTACAGCCGCTACGCGACGACCAGTAGCGGCCGGGTGGTAGCTCGTCATCATCAAGCCGTGCACGCGCTCGCGCGTGCCATGGCGGACGCATGGATCGCTGCACCCGACGCTGCCTCGTTGGCTACGGTGAAGCGTCGTGCCTGGGAACGCATCACGGGCTGGACCGGAAGCGGACGCCAACGCAGCCCGGAGGACTACTTCCTTACACACAAGCAGGAAATCCACGATCACCTACTCGCCATGAAAGTGCAGGTCAGATAAGTGAAGCTGCTGGTCACCGGGGGTGCGGGCTTTGTCGGAGCCACTGTCACGAGGATGCTGATCGACGCTGGGCATGAGGTGGTCGTGGTCGACGACCTCTCCCGCAACGACGACCGGCAGATTCCCAACGGCGTGAAGTTCATCCAACTGCGCGTCCAAAACGTGGCGGAAGTCCTCACCCCCGGGGCCGGGTTCGATGCCGTGCTCCACTTCGCCGGACTTATCGCCGCTGGGGAGTCGATGGAGCACCCCGAATGGCACTGGGACAACAACACCCGTGCCTCGCTCGCGCTGCTGGACGCGATGCGTGCCGCCGACGTAGGCAAGCTCGTGTTCTCCTCCACCGCAGCGGTGTACGGCGAGCCGACCGGGCTGCCGCTGGTCGAAACCGCACCGACGAACCCTGTCAACACCTATGGCGACACGAAGCTGGCGATCGACCGGGCAATCACCACGTTCACCCGCGCGTTCCCGTTCGGCGCGATCTCGTTGCGCTACTTCAATGTCGCGGGGGCGCACGACTGCGGCGACGGCACAATGATCGGCGAACGTCACGATCCCGAAACCCATCTGATCCCGCTTGCCCTGGATGCGGCGATCGGCCGGGCCGACAAGCTCTCGCTGTTCGGCGACGACTACCCCACCCCCGACGGCACCTGTGTGCGTGACTACATCCACATCACCGACCTTGCCCGCGCACACCTGCTCGCCCTCGATGCCATCCACCCCGGCGAGCACAAGATCTACAACCTCGGCAACGGCATCGGCTTCTCGAATCTCCAAGTAATCGAAGCGATTCGCGAGGTCACCGGAATACCGTTCGAGATCGAGAACGCGCCACGGCGACCGGGTGACCCGGCAACCCTCTACGCCTCATCCGAGTTGGCGCAGCGCGAACTCGGATGGACGCCGGAGAAACCCGACATCGTCGAAATCGTCCGCGATGCATGGCGATTCCATCAACAACGTGGCTGAGCACGCCAGCACACCAACAGTAGGGTGCATTGGCGATGCCGTCGAAGGATGGAGATGACGATGGAGGCCAGCGTATCTCGCAGGTGCTGAGGTTTGTCTGCCGATTTGTACGTCGGGTCGAGTGGAGTAGCCGAGTTGTTGTTCATGGTGTTGGACCTTCGCTGGCCGGGCGCACGCCTCGGATTCGATTGCTACAAGAGCTGACCGAGGGACCGCGCTCAATCGAGTCTCCGGGCTAGCGAGCGCTCGAGACGAGTGCGTATGCGAGCCGCCGATGACGACGGCCCGGCAGGAAGACGTTCGGCTCAGCCGAAGGGGTATTGGCCGCCACCGCCCGGCGAGCTGTGGCCGGGTGTGCCTACGTTGATGATGTCCTGGATCAAGTCGACGAGGGCGCGGCCGACGTCGAGGACGGCGTTGCCGAGAGTGCTGAAATCGCCTGCGATGAGGTGCAGCATGTCGTACATCCTTCTGCCCGCCCAGATGGTGTTGTTCTAAGGGTAGGGCACGGCGCAAGCGGGACCCGGGTGTGAATGGGCTTGCATCGTCATGCATAATCATTTGTACGACGGTGTGGGCCGCCTGACGTGCGATGGGCGCGTTCGGCGCGCGCCGCGCCTACCGCCCGCCGCTACGGGCACGACCTGCAGACAAGCACGAAACCGAGGAGCACATAGACATGTCCGAGCGCGTCGTACTCGCCTACTCCGGTGGGCTCGATACCTCCGTTGCGATCAGCTGGATCGGCAAGGAGACCGGCGCCGAGGTCGTGGCGGTCGCCATCGATCTGGGCCAGGGCGGCGAGGATATGAACGTGGTGCGCCAGCGCGCGCTGGACTGCGGTGCGGTCGAGGCGATCGTGGTCGATGCGCGCGACGAGTTCGCCAACGAGTACTGCCTGCCGACCGTCCAGGCCAACGCGATGTACATGGGCCAGTACCCGCTGGTTTCGGCGATCAGCCGTCCGCTCATCGTCAAGCATCTGGTGGAGGCCGCCAAGTTCCACGGCGCGAGCACGGTCGCGCACGGATGCACCGGTAAGGGCAACGACCAGGTGCGTTTCGAGGTCGGCATCGGCGCGCTCGCCCCCGATCTGAATGTGATCGCGCCGGTCCGCGACTATGCCTGGACCCGGGAGAAGGCCATCGCCTTCGCCGAGGAGAACCAGCTCCCCATCAATGTCACCAAGAAGTCGCCGTTCTCGATCGACCAGAACGTGTGGGGTCGCGCGGTGGAGACCGGCTTCCTGGAGGACCTCTGGAACGCGCCGACCAAGGACGTCTACGACTACACCTCGGACCCGACGGTCAACTTCGAAGCGCCGGACGAACTCATCGTCACCTTCGACAAGGGTGTGCCGGTCGCCATCGACGGCCGCCCGGTCAGCGTGCTCGAGGCGATTGTCGAACTGAACCACCGCGCCGGACGTCAGGGTGTCGGCCGCCTCGATATGGTCGAGGACCGCCTCGTCGGCATCAAGAGCCGTGAGATCTACGAGGCCCCGGGCGCCATCGCGCTGATCACCGCGCACCAGGCACTCGAGAATGTCACCATCGAGCGCGAGCTGGGCCGCTACAAGCGCCAGGTCGAGCAGCGCTGGGGCGAGCTGGCCTACGACGGCCTCTGGTTCTCCCCGCTCAAGCGCGCGCTGGACGCGTTCATCGCCGAAACCCAGGAGCACGTCACCGGCGAGATCAGGATGGTGCTGCACGGCGGTTCGGTCGTGGTCAACGGCCGCCGCTCCGAGCAGTCGCTCTACGACTTCAACCTGGCGACCTACGACGAGGGCGACACCTTCGACCAGTCGCTGGCGAAGGGCTTCGTACAGATCCACGGCCTGTCCTCGAAGGTCGCGGCGCGTCGCGACCTGAATCAGAAGTAGCGAGCGCGCGGGCCGAGGACGGTCTCCGTCCGCCGGTGACCACTAGGCTCGAACGGGTCGGCGCTGCGGTCGCCGACCCGAAGGGAGCACCATGCGGACCGACGACGACAGCTGGGATATCGAATCGAGCGTGGGCGCCACCGCCCTTGGCGTCGCGGCAATGCGAGCCGCCGAGAGCCGCCGTCCGGACGCACTGTTCCATGAC
Source organism: Nocardia sp. NPDC005998 (assembly GCF_040614395.1). Taxonomy (NCBI): domain Bacteria; kingdom Bacillati; phylum Actinomycetota; class Actinomycetes; order Mycobacteriales; family Nocardiaceae; genus Nocardia; species Nocardia sp. NPDC005998. The sequence continues at coordinate 39,273 of NZ_JBEXUI010000038.1, forward strand.
CCGTATGCCGAAGTGCTGGTGACCGCCGTCGGTTCGGAATCCTGGACGCGCATCGTGCGCGGCGAGATCCCGGATCTCGAGGAGGCCGCGATAGCGTCGATGGGACCCATTATCTCGGCCCTGATCGCACGCACCTGCTACCTCGACGCCTACTCGCAGGAGGCGGCCGCCGACGGCATCCGGCAGATCGTCATCCCCGCCGCAGGACTCGATGCCAGAGCCTATCGGATCGAATGGCCGGTCGGCACAACGGTTTTCGAGCTGGATCTGCCGAAGGTGCTGGAGTTCAAGGAGAGCGCGCTTGCGGACTTCCCGCCCGCGGCGCAGCGCTGCGCGATCGCGGTGGATCTGCGCCAGGATTGGCCAGCGGCGTTGCGGGACAATGGATTCGATCCGGCCGTGCCGACCGCATGGCTGATCGAAGGACTGTTGCGCTACCTCCCCGCGGACGCCCAGGACCGGCTGTTCGACAGCATCGTGGCATCGAGCGCACCGGGCAGTCGCGTCGCGATCTACCGCTCATCCGGTTCCGCCCCGGCCCCGAAGGCATTGCAGGAGGCGCGATCCGTCGGGGTCGACGTCGGGGTCGATGTCGGCGAACTGTGGTACTCCGATGAGGGCCGCAGCGATCCGATCGACTGGTTCACCGAACACGGCTGGACCGTGTCGCGCGCCGATCCGGCCGAGGTGCTGCGCAGCCGCGGCCGGGATGTACCCGAAGCGGCCGCAATCCAACTGAAAACCCACATTTTGTTCACCGCCCGACGACCCGGAGGAGACAGCACACGATGACGCAGAGCGGCAGCACCAACGAAGGGGCGCTGTGGGGCGGACGTTTCGCGTCCGGACCGGCCGCGGCAATGGCCGCGCTGAGCAAGTCGACCCAGTTCGACTGGGCGCTGGCCCCCTACGATATTCGCGCGTCGAAGGCGCATGCGCGGGTGCTGCACAAGGCCGGGCTGCTGTCGGAGAGCGACCTCGCCGCCATGTTGGCCGGACTGGATCAGCTTGCGGCGGACGTGGATTCGGGTGCTTTCGCCCCGGCCGAGGCCGATGAGGATGTGCACGGCGCACTGGAGCGCGGGCTGATCGATCGGGTCGGCCCCGAACTCGGCGGGCGACTGCGGGCCGGGCGTTCGCGTAATGACCAGGTGGCCACGCTGTTTCGGATGTGGCTGCGCGATGCGGCCCGCCGGATCGCCGCCGGACTGCTCGATATCGTCGACGCACTGGTCGCCCAGGCCGCCGCGCATCCGGACGCGGTAATGCCGGGCAAGACGCATCTGCAGGCCGCGCAGCCGGTGCTGCTCGCACACCATCTGCTCGCGCACGCACATCCGCTGCTGCGCGATATCGATCGGCTGGTCGACTTCGACAAGCGCGCGGCGGTCTCGCCCTACGGATCCGGCGCGCTGGCCGGTTCCTCGCTCGGACTGGATCCGGAAGCCATTGCGGCCGAACTGGATTTCCATGCCTCGGCGGCGAATTCGATCGATGCCACCTCCGCGCGCGATTTCGCGGCCGAGGCGGCATTCGTACTCGCCATGATCGGTGTCGATCTGAGCCGGATGGCCGAAGAGGTGATCATTTGGAGCACACCGGAATTCGGCTACGTCACCCTCGCCGACGCCTGGTCCACCGGCTCGTCGATCATGCCGCAGAAGAAGAATCCGGACGTCTCCGAGCTCACCCGCGGTAAGGCCGGTCGCCTCATCGGCAACCTGACCGGACTGCTGGCGACCCTGAAGGCCCAACCGCTGGCCTATAACCGGGACCTCCAAGAGGACAAGGAGCCCCTGTTCGATTCGGTCGCCCAGCTGGAACTGCTGCTCCCGGCGATCGCGGGCCTGGTCTCGACCCTGACCTTCCACACCGACCGCATGGCCGAACTCGCACCCGCCGGTTTCACCCTCGCCACCGATATCGCCGAATGGTTGGTCCGGCAGGGCGTTCCGTTCCGCGTCGCACACGAGGCGGCGGGTGCGTGCGTGCGTGCCGCCGAGGCGCGTGGCGTCGGCCTGGACGAGCTGACCGATACCGAGTTCGCCGCCATCGACCCGGCGCTCACGCCGCAGGTCCGCGAAGTGCTCACCGTGCAGGGCTCGATCGCCTCCCGCAATGCCCGTGGCGGCACCGCGGGTGTGCAGGTCGCGGCCCAGCTCGACGAGATCCGGCACGCGGTCTCGGAATTGCGCGGGTAATCGACCGCTCAACCGGGACTTCCAAGGGTGGTGCCGTCCGAACCGTCAGGGAGGGTGCCGTCCAGACGGCCAAGGGTGGTGCCGTCCAGACGGCCTGGGGTGGGGCAGCCCGGACCGCCACGGGCGGTGTTGTCCGGACCGCCAAGGGGGGTGCAGCCTGGACTGCGCCACACCACGAACGTGCGGCTAGGAATTGCCGTTGCGCCATACTTGGCCGGGCCGCAGGTGCAGCAGGATGCGCTGGGTTGTCACTGTCGAGCGTCCACGTTGATCGACGCCGGACCGAAGTCGCGGCCGAGTAGATCCGCCACGTGCAGCAGTGGTGCGGCGAGCGCCGGGGTCGCGTCCGGGTGACGCATCTGGCCCGGGCGATAGCTCAGCAGTTCCTGACCGGCGAGGCTCCAGTCGGGGACGGCTCCGGCGAGATGTGCCTCCCGTAGCGGCCTGCCCACCAGCCATCGCGCATAGCCGGGATCGGCCGAGGCGATCCGGAATCGCGAGTCGAACCGTTCGTCGCCCGTCGCCGTCGGTTTGTCGCCGAACAGTGACCGACCGAGCTTGGACATGGCACCTCGGCTGTGGACCGAGGCCGGGGGCAGCGGGCGATCCAGCAGTACGACAACCACGATGAAGCGGTGCGTATGGGTCTTCGTATGGGTCTTCGTATGAGTTGTGGTGGAACCCTCGCCCAACGCGGACGACGATGTCGACGTGGATGACGACGATGTCGACGTGGATGTCGTCTCGTACGAATAATCCGCCACAGTCACCCAGCGGCCACCGATCTGCCCGGTCAGCGTCACACCGACGCGCTGTCGACGGTGGCCGGGCAGACGCGACATCCACGGAGCCCGCGAGCTCTCCACGAAGGTCCACCCGTGCTGCGCCGCCCACTGCCGCAGGCCCGCCCTGCGGGCGCGCTCGGCGCGCATCGACAACGGAATCGCCACCGCCAGAAGCGCGACAACCAGCACAATCGGCACGACGATCAGTGCGATCACGACCGCCGATGCGTCCATAGCTCCTCCTCGTTCGACTACCGTAGCGGTAGGCGATACCTGTGCCGGACCTGTCGCCAGGCAACCCCGCGACCGGAGTCTCCGCTATCGACCTTGTAGTCGAGGCACCCAAATCCTTGCGGCCACAACCACATGCCTGTGCCGCACCCGCCCCGGTTACGCTGCGCGAATGACCCTGCTGTTGCTCGCGCTGGCCATCGCCTCAGAGATCACCGCGACCGTATCCCTCAGGCTCTCCGAGGGTTTCACCAAACTGGTGCCCTCGATCATCGTGGTCATCGGCTACGGCTCGGCCTTCTTCTTCCTCTCCCAGGCGCTGAAACGGGGCATGCCGATCGGCGTCGCCTACGGTATCTGGTCTGCGGTAGGCGTCGCGGCCATTGCGGTCATCGGTGTGCTGTTCCTCGATGAACGGCTCTCGCTGATCCAGGTCGGCGGCATCGCACTGGTGATCGTCGGCGTCTTGGCGCTGGAACTCGGTGGCGCTCAATGACATCCGCTCGCAATTTGTCGGTGGGTGGCTGTTGAATGCCGACTCATGAGAAGACATTTCGGGGCAGGGACCTTCACGCCGGATAGGCAGGCACAGCCGGTGGCGGTGCCGTTCGCGGGCAATGATCCGGTGGAGGCGTTGGCGGCGTACGGAATCGAGCTTCCGGCGGCGTCGGTGGTCGATCGAACGGTCGCCGGGGCTCCGGTGTGGGTGGTATCGACCGAGCCGGGCTATGCGGCGACCGAGCTGTGGGAGCAGGTGCGGGAGGTGCATCCGAAGACCGGACTGTGGCCGCTGCTGACCAAGACCGATACCTGGTACCGGACCGGGCCCGAGCACGGTTGGGAGCGTTCGCGCGACCTGTCGGTTCCGGAGTTCATCGCGAAGACCGACGGTGCCGACTGGCTCCGCGAACAGTATCGCGAGCTGTCGGCCGAGGATTGGTCGATTCCACGGGGCGGACCGGATTGGGCCGATCTGGATCTCGAGCTCTACGACTACGAAGGATTCGATTGGGCGGATGTCTGGAATATCCGCGACGATTGCGAGGAGTTCGATCAGCTGGCGCTGGTGCCCGCCGCGAATTCCTGGTTGGTCCCCTATGAACTGCAATGGTCGGGTGCGCTGAACCACGATATCGACGGTGCCGATCACGCGCTGGTGCTGCGGCGGTGGGCTGCGTCGGAGCGCGGATGTGAGCTCGTCGCGCTGGAGTCCGACACCGTGTGGCTGCGTGTCCAACACGAGCCGGAGCTGAGTGAGGGCCGCGCGCTCGCACTGGCACTCGAAGGGTATCTGTACTGCGCGGACGCGGCCGAACAGGATCGCGATTCACTCGACGAACTGGCCGAGTCCATGATGCGGCAGCTCTGGCGCTTCTGGTGGGACTGATCGGTTTCGTTGCGCCCTGCGCATTTTGCCGAAATCGTCCCATGAGAGGTGGCGGCGAACGTAGCATCGGCCGATGGATTGGACGCTTGCTCACCTGAGTCGACGTGGGTGACGGGATGACATCGGATGTGGGCGATGTGGTCCTCGAGGCCCAGACCCTGGTGAAACGCTACGGTAGCGTCGAGGCGTTGCGGGGAGCCAACTTTCAGGTCCGCGCCGGTGAGGTCGTGGCATTGATCGGCGACAATGGCGCAGGCAAATCCACGCTGGTGAAATGCCTTTCCGGGGCTGAACAACCGGATTCGGGGGCAATCCTGCTCGACGGTGCGGAAACCGTGCTCAGTACGCCCACCGCCGCTCGCAAACTCGGCGTCGAAACGGTGTACCAGGACCTCGCTGTCGCGCCCGATCTGGACCCGGCCGCGAATCTGTTTCTCGGCCGGGAACTGGTTCGTCGCGGCTTGGCGGGCAAACTGGGCATGCTCGATAAGGGTGCGATGCGGACCCAGGCCGTCGAACATTTCCGGCGACTCGGCGTCACCTTGCAGCGCACCGATGTGCCGATCGGTGCGCTGTCGGGCGGCCAGCGCCAGAGCGTGGCCGTGGCGCGCGCGGTGATGTGGGCCAGCAAGGTCGTCTTCATGGACGAGCCGACCGCGGCCCTCGGCGTGGTGCAGCGCGAGCGGGTGCTCGAGGTGATCCGGAAGGTGCGCGATCAGGGCATTGCCGTGGTGCTGATCAGCCACAATATGCCGGAGGTGCTGGCCGTGGCCGACCGGATCGAAGTGCTGCGCCTCGGTAAGCGGGTCGCTCGGTTCGTCGCCGCCGACGCAACGCTCGAGCAGTTGGTCGGCGCGATGACCGGAGCGCTGTCAGATGAGGACGCCAAATGAGGAAAGCATCGCGAAGCGATTCGATGAGGGGTGGCGGTCGGGTGACGGGTGGGCGGAAAGCATCGCGAAGCGATTCGATGAGTGGTGGCGGTCGGGTGACGGGTGGGCGGGAAGCATCACATAGCGATTCGACGAGCGGTGGGTCCAAAGCCGCGACCGCCGAGGCAAATGGCGGCCCCGACCTGCCGGAACGCACTGTCCTGCAACGGCTGCTCGGCGCGAGCACGCTGTGGATCGGGGTGGTGCTCGTGGCGCTGTGCGTGGTGTTCAGCATCATCCGTCCCGATGCCTTCCCGACCCGCTTCACCCTGCAGACGCTGCTGATCGAAACCTCGGTGCTGCTGGTGCTTTCGGTCGGGATGACCTTCGTGATCATCACCTCCGGCATCGACCTATCGGTCGGCATGGTGCTGATCTTCGCCGGGGTGCTCGGCGCGAAGACGATGGAATGGCTGAGTCCCGATGAGAACGCCACCGCGGCGGGCTGGGGGATCATCGGCCTCGGCTTCCTCATGTCCGTTGTCGGCGGCGGCATCTGGGGTCTGCTCAATGGAATTCTGGTGGCCAAGGCCAAGATTCCGCCGCTGATCGTCACGCTCGGTTCCTTCGGCGCGGCACTCGGTGCGGCACAACTGATCACCGGTGGCGTCGACACCAGAACCGTCCCCGATAAACTGCGCAATTCCCTGGGTTTCGGGACATCGCTGGGCGGGGTGCCGAATCTGGTGCTGGTCGCCACTGCGGTGACGCTGCTCGCCGCCTGGCTGCTGCACACCACCCGATTCGGCCGCTACACCTACGCGATCGGTTCCAATGAGGAGGCCGCACGGCGTTCGGGTATCGCGGTCACCCGCCACCTCGTGCTGGTCTATCTGATGACCGGGTTGTTGGCCGGGCTGGCCGGATTCATGAATCTGGCCTACTTCGGCACCACCACCATCGGTGGGCACGGCACCGACAATCTCGATGCCATCGCCGGTGTCGTCATCGGTGGCACCAGCCTTTTCGGAGGTATCGGCACGATTGTCGGCACGGTCATCGGCGTCTTCATTCCGTCGGTCTTGCGCAAGGGTTTCGTTATCGCGGGGGTGCCGGTGTTCTGGCAGCCGATCGCGGTGAGCGCGGTTCTGGTCGGGGCGGTGTGGTTCGACCAGCTGCGCCGCCGGGCACGGGACCGCAAATAGAGAGGTACGCAGTTACAACACTGCGCGATAGGAAAAATAAGGCGGAGGTAGCCAGATGAGGGTGGCGAAGCGGACCGCGGTGGTGATCGGCGCGATGGCGGCGGTCGGCACGCTGGTGGTGGGATGTAGTGGGTCGGTGAGCAATTCCGGCGGAACGGATACCAAGAAATTGGTGTTGATTCCCGGCGTCGCCGACGAACCCTTCTACATCTCCATGCAGTGCGGCGCACAGGACGAGGCGAATAAACTCGGCTACAAACTGGAGACGCAGGCGCCGACGAAATTCGACGCGGGCGCGCAGACTCCGGTGCTGACCGGTGTGGTGGCCAATAAGCCCGGCGGCATTCTGATCGCGCCGACCCATGCGACGGCGATGGCGAATCCGATCAAACAGGCCAAAGACGCCGGGATCAAAATCATCGAGGTCGATACCGCGCTGGACGACACCTCCATCGCACTGTCGTCGATCGCATCCGATAACAAGAAGGGCGGCGAACTCGCGGCCCAGACCCTGGCCAAGCTGATCGGTGACAAGGGGCCGGTGCTGGTGATCAATACCAAGGCCGGAACCTCCACCACCGACGCGCGTGCGCAGGGTTTCGAAGACGCGGTGAAGGCCTACCCGGGTGTGACCTCGCTCGGGGTGCAGTACAACAATAATGAAGCGGCACAAGCGGCTTCGATCGTCACCGCGACCCTGGCCGCCCATCCCGACCTCGCGGGCATCTTCGCCACCAATCTGAGCTCGGCCGAGGGCGCGGCCACCGGGCTGCGCAATGCGAATAAACTCGGCCAGGTCAAGCTGGTCGGCTTCGACGCGAGCCCGAAACAGGTCGAGGACCTGAAAGCCGGTACGGTACAGGCACTTATCGCCCAGGATCCGGGTGGGATCGGCGCCAAGGGCGTCGACCAGGCCGCGGCCGCGCTGGAAGGTAAGCCGGTCACCCGCAATATCCAAACCGATATGGTGGCGATCACCCAGGCCGATATGGATGCGAACTCGAAGTACTTCTACAAGCGGAAGTGCTGACCGCCCGACTCGGAACCGTACTGAGCGTGCACTTTTCGACGAATCCGGCAATCTCCGTCGGGCTTGCGAAACGTGCACACTCGGCGCGGCCGGTCGCCATGCGCTCAGTCCTCCACCCGCACCATGTAGCCCGAATTCTCCAGTGCGGCGAGCACATCGTCGCGATGGGCCGGACCGCGCGTCTCCAAGGTCAGCGATACCTCGACCTCGTCGACGGCGAGCCATCCGCCGGTCCGTGAATGCACCACATCGACGACGCTCGCACTGGTCTTGCCGACCACCGCGAGCAGTCCGCTGAGCGCACCCGGCCGATCCGAAATCGTCACGCGCACGGCGAGATAGCGGCCCGCGGCACCAAGGCCGTGTCCGATGATCCTGGTCAGCATCATGGGGTCGATATTGCCGCCGGACAGTATCGCGCACACCGGACCCTGCAGCCCGAGTTCCTCGGGCGCATAACTCATCAGGGCTGCCACCGCCGCGGCACCCGCTGGCTCGACGATCAGCTTCGCCCGTTCCAGACACAGCAGCAGCGCCTTGGACAGCGCATCCTCTTCCACCGTCACCACTGCGGGCACATGCGCGGCCACATGCGCGAACGGCACCTCACCCGGCAGCCCGACCGCGATACCGTCGGCCATGGTCGACATGCGCGCCACCCGCACCGGCTTACCCGCCGCCAGCGAATCCGGCCACGCGGCCGCCTCCGCCGCCTGCACCCCCACCACCCGCACCTGCGGTGCGACATGGTGCAGTGCGATGGCGACGCCGGCCAATAGCCCGCCACCGCCGGTCGGCACGAGCACCGTCCCGACATCCGGCATCTGCTCGATGATCTCCAAGGCCACCGTTGCCTGTCCGGCCACGATATCGGGGTGGTCGAACGGATGGATCAGCGTCGCACAGGTCCGCTCGGCGTAATCCAATGCGGCGTCCAGTGAGTCGTCGACGGTCTCACCCACCTGCCGCACCTCGGCCCCATACGCCTTGGTAGCCACCAACTTCGGCAGCGACGCGCCAACCGGCATGAATACTGTCGACTGAATCCCCAGCGTAGCGGCGGCCCACGCTACCCCCTGCGCATGATTTCCGGCACTGGCCGCGACCACGCCCCGCGCCCGATCCGTCGCCGGAAGATTCGCGATGCGGAAGTACGCACCTCGCGGCTTGAACGATCCGGTCCGCTGCAAGTTCTCGCACTTCAGCCGCACCTCCGTCCCGGCGCATTCGGATAACACACGTGACGCGACCACCGGCGTCCGCCGAATCACCGGCGCCAATGCCGCCGCGGCCGCCTCGATCCGCTCCAGTCCCAGCAACTCCATGCGCCCATGCTGCCAGCCCCCAGGCCGAATGCGGGGCTACATGTCGAAATCATCCGATGATTGCGGCAGTGTGGTCGCGCGCTCAGCATCTGTCGCTGCGCCGAATCCGCATGAGTCCGCAGCATCGGCGCAACAGTGGGCGCTCGGGCCGAGGTGCTGGGCCGACGACACCGTCAGCTGGAGTGTTGCATCGCCACCAGCTTCGGGTGTCGGTGCGGCGCATCGCCTCCAGCAGCTCGATGGGCTACACCACATTGCCCTGCTACCTTCCGGGTGCCGCGGTGACCCCGTCGGCGGGAGTGTGCTCCGCCTGTCACCCAGCCTTCGCGATGTTGTGTGCGATCGTCCCGAGACGTGCCAACCGAGCATCGCCCAACGGTGTGAGCTTCCCGCCGAGACGGTTGGTGACGAAAGCCAGCGAAATCCCGGTCGCCGGATCGGCGAAAGCACCGGAGCCGCCGAGCCCGAAATGGCCGAAGGCGGCGACGGGTTCGGCCTTCGAGGGCTTCATCGGAACGCCGTGGAAGCCCAACGCCCACGGAATGCGGAAGGCGAGAACGTAATCGGGAGTGAAGACCTGACGCCGGGTGATCTGCTCGATGGTTTCCGGACGCAACAGCTGGACATCGCCCAGCCGACCATTGGTTGCGAGCGCGCTGTACATCCTGGCCAGCGCACGCGCGGAGAACACGCCGTTGACGCCCGGCATGACCGAATCGTGCAGGCGCGGATCGGAAACCAGATCGGCGAACCCGCACGGTGTGGTTTCCGCGGCCGCCGCGAAACGGGTCCGGCCCATGAGCCGGGCACTATTTTCCCAACTCATTCCGGCGACGGTGAGCCGGGGAAAGTTGGTGGCGATCCGACCGCGCTCGGTTTCCGGCACACGGAACCAGAGTTCTTCCGCGGCAAGCGGTTCCGCGATTTCGGTGCGCAGAATCTCGGTGAAGTCCGCGCCGGTGACCCGGCGGATGAGCTCGGCGACCAAATGCCCGAAGGAAATTCCGTGGTAGCCGCTGGTGTAGGTGTGGCGCGGATCGGGGGAGCATGCCGCGAGAGCGGCGGTGACCTCGGCGTCGTCGAAGAACCGCTCCACCGGTCCCGGCAGCAGTGCACGCAACCGGTGTAGACCCGCCCGATGCGTGAGCATCTCGCGGACCGTTATCCGCTGCTTACCCGCGGCCGCGAATTCGGGCCAGTAGGTGGCGACCGGCTCGTCGTAATCGAACAGTCCGCGCTCGGCCAGTCGGTGCGCCAGCGTCGAGACAACGCCTTTTCCGGTGGAGTAGGCCATGGCCACGGTATCGGCGGCCCACGGCACGCCGGGATGTGCGAACCCGGCCCATACGTCCACCACGGGTTCGCCGTGCTGGTAGACCACGAGTGCGCCGCCGCCATCGCTGGGGCGTCGGAACAGCCTGTCGAATTCGGCGACCAGGCGCACATAGCGACGATCCACCGACTGCGTTGTCGTAAGTGTCATCGGAATACCCCTGTCGTTCGACCGACTAACAGCATGACACGGTGGTGATGGCGCCTTCGAAGGTGCCGATATCCGAATCGAGCCGACCACGCGACCGGTCGGTTCGGTGAACGTTTCCTGACCGTCACATCGGGCCCCGCGATCGCAACACGGCTCGCATAGCGTGTCCGCATGCCACCGAGAAGACGATCGGCGCTGCTCGCGAGGCTGGTTGTCGATGAACCAGGCCGACCGCAAGTGATCCTCGGCGAACTCCGCCGGGTGATTCTCGACGGGGCCGCGCCGCCGTGCACCGTCATTCCGCTGCGCGAGGTCGCCGAATTATTCGGCGTCAGCCATATCCCGGTGCGGGAGGCGCTCAAGACATTGATCGGGGAGGGGCTGGTGACGCATCAGCCACACGGCGGGTACGCGGTGGCCCAGCTGACCCCCAATGAGCTGCGCGAAATGTATATCGTGCGAGAGACCCTGGAAACCGCTTCACTGGCAGCAGCCGCCCGCAATGCCACCGCCGCCGACCGTGCGCAGTTGCTCGAGCTGAATTCGCTATTGGAACAGGCGATTCGGGATGACGACCCGGTCGCCTACCACCGCCGATCGCGCGATTTCCACGTGGCACTGACCAAACCGTCGCGCATGTTCCGGCTGCTGCACATGCTGGAGTCGGCGTGGAATGTCACCGAGCCGGTGCAGTCGATGGTGCATATCGGCCGTGCCGACCGGGTACGCCTGCATACCGATCACGCCCTGATGCTCGACGCGTTCATGGCACGCGACGTGGATCGCCTGCTGCTGGCGGCCGAACGGCATCACAGCAGGTTGGAGACGGTCATTACGACGCTGCCCACCGATACCGGCCTGCTGGCGCCGGAAGATATATCTGTCGCGCAATAGCCGGGCAATAACTGCGCAATGGTGGGGCAATGCGTGGTTTCTACCGTCGTTTCGATCACAGTTTCGCCCTCGGATGGGACACACCATGACCGAAACGCTCACCACACCGGTCGCACCCGCGGCACCATCAGCACCCGCATACGACCCACGACTGACCAATGCGGACCTGGCACCGCTGCGCAAGCAGACCTGGGGTTCCTACAACATCTTCGCCTTCTGGATGTCGGACGTGCACAGCGTCGGCGGCTACGTCACCGCGGGCAGCCTGTTCGCGCTCGGACTGGCCAGTTGGCAGGTGCTCGCTGCGCTGCTGATCGGGATCACGATCGTCTATTTCTTCTGCAATCTGGTCGCCAAGCCGAGCCAGGTCACCGGCGTGCCGTATCCGGTCATGTGCCGCAGTGCCTTCGGGGTGCTCGGCGCCAATATCCCGGCCATCATCCGCGGTCTGATCGCCGTCGCCTGGTATGGAATTCAGACCTTTCTCGCCTCGGCGGCGCTGGATGTCGTTCTGGTGAAGCTATTTCCGGGATTGGCACCGTATGCGGTCGTGGATGACTACGGGTTCCTGGGACTTTCGCTGCTCGGGTGGGGCAGCTATCTGCTGCTGTGGGTGGTGCAGGCCGGTGTGTTCTGGCGCGGCATGGAATCGATCCGGAAGTTCATCGACTTCTGCGGTCCCGCTGTGTATGTCGTGATGTTCCTGCTCTGCGGATATTTGATCGCCAAGGCGGGCTGGAGTGCCATCGATCTGAAACTGGGCGAGGTGAAGTACACGGGTTGGGCCTCGGTACCGGTCATGCTCGGCGCGATCGCACTGGTGGTCTCCTATTTCTCCGGCCCGATGCTGAACTTCGGCGACTTCTCCCGCTACGGAAAGAGTTTCGCCGCGGTGCGGCGCGGCAATCTGCTCGGGCTGCCGGTCAACTTCCTGCTGTTCTCGCTGCTGGTCGTGATCACCGCATCGCTGACCGTCCCGGTCTACGGTGAGCTGATCACCGATCCCGTTGCGACGGTGGCACGTATCGACAGCACCTTCGCGATCGTGCTGGGCGCGTTGACCTTCACCATCGCCACCATCGGCATCAATATCGTCGCCAACTTCATCTCTCCGGCCTTCGACTTCTCCCATGTCAGTCCGCAGCGCATCAGCTGGCGCGCGGGCGGCATGATCGCCGCGGTCGGCTCGATCCTGATCACGCCATGGAACCTCTACAACAATCCGGAGGTCATCCACTACACCCTCGAGGTGCTCGGGGCGTTCATCGGCCCGCTGTTCGGCGTGCTCATCGCCGATTACTACCTGGTGCGCAAGCAGCAGGTAGTAATCGACGACCTGTTCACCCGGTCGGAGACCGGAACCTATTGGTACAGCAAGGGGTACAACCCCGCCGCCATCATCGCCACGGCCCTCGGCGCGATCGTCGCGGTGATCCCGGTGCTCGTCAAGGATGTCACCGGCATGTACACCGCCGCGCAGTACAGCTGGTTCATCGGCTGTGGGCTCGGCTTCGTCACCTACTACCTGCTGGCGACGCAAACCCGACTGGCAGTCAAGGGGGTCGCTGCCTGATGCGCATCCGGGTCGTCAACCCGAACACCACGCGGGCGATGACCGACACGATCGAGCAGTGCGCCAAGGCCGTGGCGGGCCCGGGCACACTGCTCGACGCGGTCACCGCAGAGATGGGTCCTGCCTCGATCGAAAGCCACTACGACGAAGCGCTCAGCGTTCCTGGCGTGCTGGCCGCCATTCAGCGCGGTGAGCAGGAGGGTGTCGACGGCTATGTGATCGCCTGCTTCGGCGATCCGGGCCTGGACGCGGCCCGTGAACTGGCCAGCGGCCCGGTAATCGGGATCGCGGAGGCGGCCATGCATACGGCCAGCCATCTCGGCCGCGGCTTCAGCATCGTCACCACACTCAGCCGTACCATCGGTCGCGCCACCGATCTGGTGGACCGCTATGGCATGCGGTGCCACTGCCGCGGCGTGCACGCCTGCGAAATTCCGGTGCTCGCGCTGGAGACCGATCCGGACGCCCGCAAAATCGTCACCGAGGCCTGCCGCGATGCCGTGGACGCCGACGGTTCCGACGCGATCGTGCTCGGCTGTGCGGGAATGGCGGACCTGTGCAACCACATTCGCGACGAGATCGGCGTCCCGGTGATCGACGGCGTCGCCGCCGCCACCCTCACCGTGCAATCGCTGATCACCCTCGGCCTACGCAAATCGGGTAGGGGAGAGTTCGCCACTCCGCCACCCAAGCCGTACACCGGGCCGCTGCGGTCGTTCGGCTCGAATCCATGAGTGGGGGAAGGGATTTCGGTCAGGCCGCGACGGCCGCGGTGAGGGCTCGCTTGGCGGCATCGGGATCGTCGACATCGACGACCAGACGGGTGAAGCCGGGGCCAGCAAGGTCGATGAGAATGGCCTGGCCGACGAATCTGGTGTCCCAGAACTCTTTTCGGCCCCTACCTCGGTAGGTGCCGGCGGCGATCACGCCGGGAAAGAAGGTGCCGGGCGCGCGGACCCACGGTGGGCGCAGGTCGACCGGTGCGGTGGTGATCTCGGTGATATCGGCCAGATCGAAGGTCACATGCTCGCGCAGCGCCAGCAGACGGTGCCCGCCGAGTACGCGAACCGTCACCTTATCGTCCGCGACTTCGAGTTCGACCATCGTGCACCTCACTAATTCCACAAGCTCGTACCCGATCGAGGATGCAAGTCGGACCTGGCTGGACGCTGTGCCGTTCCTGTGAGTTCTCGAAGGTTTGTGCAGTGTGACAAGCACCGCATCGGCGGGATGCGGGCCAGATATTTGCCGAAACGTAGATATGCGCATCAAAGCATGAAATGTGACAGGAAAGAGTGGTTGCGGGCGGACCCGCATGTGTCGATCCAAAAGAGCAGCAAAGAGGCGAGGGACCAGCTCGTGCTCAGCTCGATTTACCGCCCGAAGAGGTGACGAAGCTCGGATTGCGACCGCGGTTCGCGCTCGCGCGGACCAGGCCACGATGCGGCCAGCGGGTGCGCGGGAATCGCGTTCCGTCTTCCCCACACGGCATCGGTCCAGCATCTGCATTCCCACCTGGCGGCAACCGCACGGGCGGCGAGTCCGGACCGGGCAGCCACACGCGCGGATCAACACCGACCACGAGATAACGCCGGAGGCGATCGATGGCTGCCTCGGCCCGGCCCGCATACCGGCCTTGGCCGGGCCAGCGGGACGACCTTCTCAGATAACCCGTACCGCCTCGTCCGCGATCTCGAGCACGCCCAGCAGCCACGGCGTGTAGCTCTCGGGATGGTCGGCGATCGCGTCGCGTAGGGCATCCGGCTGGATCCACGCGTAGTCGGCGACTTCGGCCGGATCGGGGCGCGGTGCGGCGCTCTGCAAGAACTCCGCACTCAACCGGCCGATGAGCACATGATCCCATTCGTGTTCCACGCGACCGGTCACGGAGTCTTCGGCGTGATACCGGAAGATGCCGACCTCGGTAAGTGCGGTGGCCAACCCGAACTCCTCCCCGAGCCGGACCGCGGCGGCCGCCGCCACCGGCTCATTCGGCGCCGGATGCCCACAGCAGGTATTGGCCCACAGCAGCGGAAACCGCGTCTTCACCGCGGCGCGCTGCTGCAGAAGCACCCGCCCCGCGCCGTCGTAGAGCAGCACCGAGAACGCGCGGTGCAGCAGTCCCGGCGCGGTATGAGCCTGCGCCACCGGGCACGCACCGACCGCGTACCCGGCGTCGTCGACGAGTTCGACGGGCAGGGCCTCGCGGTCGGTGATCGGCTTGGTCAGCGTTTCCGTCACCGGCCCACCTTATCGGCGGCAATGAGCAGGTACTGGAAGCTGCCCTCCCGGTAGGCGGTCAGGAACGGCTTTTCCACACCGGTCGCCAGCTCGGATTCGGTGCGCAGCTCCCAGTAGGGGATGGTCGCGGCGGTCAGATCGATCACATTGATCGGCACCAGATTGTGGTCGGCCATGGCCCGGAAGTACTCGCTGCGCGGATGGATCATGCAGCCGTAGTGGGCGTCGATCCAGCTGACCGAGGACGAGCGCCCGCCGCTGACATCGTTGGAGCAACCGGTGATGCAGACGTAGCGACCTCCGGGTTCGAGCAGCCGGGAGAATTCGCCGAACAGTTCGGCGAGATCGACGTACATGGTGGTTTCGTTGGTCCAGATGCCACGCATCGATCCGGTGTCGAAGCCGGTGTCCAGCATATTCCGGAAGTGGAAGCGCACCCTATCCGCCACACCGCGGTGCGCGGCCTGCCCCTTGGCGAAGCCGACCTGATATTCGGAGATGGTCACACCGTCGACCTGACAGCCGAACCGTTGACCGGCCATGAAACTGGTGCCGCCGCGGCCGGATCCGCCATCGAGCAGCCGATCGCCCGGCCGGATATCGCCGAGGTGGTCCAGCAGCAGCGTGGCCTGCGCGGTCTCCAGGCGGTGCAGTTCCCTGACGATCCGCTCCTCGCGGGTGTCCGCCGGTCCGGCCAGCGCCGCCTGATCGGGTTCGCCGATGCCGTAGTGGTGGTGGAAGAGTCCGTCGACCTCCCCGAGTTTGACATTGACCCGGTCGTCGTTCGGGTTGTTGTTCCAGTACTCGGCAACGGCCTTCTGGTAGCTGGTGCGCAGGACGGACCCCGTGTCCGGATTGAGCATGGTCATGCCTGATCATCCTCTCGTCTTGTTGCGTTACTACTGATTTCGTTGCGGTACTGGCTAATTCGACTCGTTGTAGCGCTTACTCGCGGCGTGCCAGGCGCGGTTGCCGCCCATCCAGGCCCACAGTCCGCCGAGGAATCGACGCAGTTCGGCCGATCCGACGGCCGCCAGCGGCCCCGCTTCCTGTTCGAATCGGTGCACCAGCTCGTCGTGGATGGCGGCCGTGCGCACCACCGCCTCGCGCCGGGAGCACCGCTCCTCCGCCGCCAAGACCGTCGGCAGGTTGAATTCCCTACCTTCCGAACGGTCTTCGCGCGCCATCGAGTACAGGTCGTTCACCATCTGACTGGCGAGCGCGGCCGTGGTGACCACCCGGCGCACCCGCGGATCGGTGTACTCGGCGGCCTGGAGCTCATATCCGCCGACCACATCGATCGGTGCCATACACGGCAGGAAACTGTGCGGTTGCCGGTTGGCGAGGTACTCCCATACCGGTGGCATGCGGTGTGCGGCCCGCCAACCGGCTTCCGCACCGAGCGCGATGAACCATCCGGCGATCTCCGTGCGCAATCGGGCGAGCTGAGCCGGGGTCGCATACCGGGACAGATGCTCGAAGGACGTGCGGAACGCGCGCAGGATCGGATCGGCCTGCATGGCCCGTTCCAGCTGGGGCGCGTAGCGCGCTGGCAGATAGACGGGATCTATTGCGGCGGCAGCCAATTCGAGCCGCGGACCGAGTTCGGTCTCGGCGCTGGAAGGCGTGCCGTCGGGTGCGGTGTCATCGGCTCCCTCATCACAGTAGTAGTCATCGACCGCCCATTCGGAGACCGCGCATTTGGCGGCGGCGAGCAGTCGGTCGGGATCGTTGCTGTCCGGATGGGCGAGCATGATCAGGCGGCCGAAGTCGGCATCGCGCAGTTCATCCAGCCGTCCGGCGTAGAGGCCGATATCCCCGGCCCAGGCGATGAGCCCATCATTGACCAGTTCGGCCAATGCCGGGTCGTCGCGCAGCGGCGGCGGACAGTACAGCGGTGGAATCGGTGCCGCGGTGTCGTGCAGGTAGGCCGACGCGGTACCCAAACCCGTGGGGCCGAGGGGAATTCGACTCCGCGCGGATTTCTGCTCGGTTGACGTCGATCCTGTCGGCGCGGCCCCCTGCGCCGCGCCGACAGTGATCGATGTGGCATCGAGCGCCACTGGAGGCGGCTGGAAACCAGCCGCCCGGATAGTAGGTGTGCATGCGGGGTCGGGTACCTCAGTAGTAGGTAATCCCGCTTCCGCAGACGCGGACGCGGGGAGTAGGAGCGCAGCCGCGCCGAGTCCGCTGGGTCCGAGGAGGCGGCGCGGAGCAGGTGTCGTAGGTTCGGTGGACCGGTCCAGCTCGGGCGAATCAGCTTCCACCACCTCGGCTTCGGATGATCCGTTCGATTCGGGTAATGCTGTGCATTCGGGTATTTCCGTGCTTTCAGGTGTAACAGCGGCCTCCGGTGGTTGCGGAGCCGCTAGCGGTAACGTCGGCGGAGCGGTGGCATCGAGATTCGATAACAGCGCGGCAACCGCGGCGGCCACATCACTCGTGGCCGCCGGTGCCGAGACACGCGAGAGCACCGACATCGGTCACCACCCCGGTCATTCCGCCTGCCGGGCGACCAGGACGTTGTCGAGCACGCCCAGCGCGTCCGGCACCAGCACTGCCGCCGAGTAGTAGCAGCTGACCAGGTAGGAGATGATCGACTGATCGTCGATGCCTTTGAATCGGACGTTCAGGCTGGGCTCGTATTCATCCGGAATGCCGGTCTGATGCAGTCCGATGACGCCCTGATCCTTCTCGCCGGTGCGCATGGCCAGGATCGAGGTGGTCTGGGTATCGCTGACCGGAATCTTGCTGCACGGGAATATCGGGACCCCGCGCCAGGCGAAGACCCGGTGTCCGTCCACCTCGACCGGATCGGGATAGAGCCCGCGCCTACTACATTCACGACCGAAGGCGGCGATTGCTTTCGGATGTGCCAGAAAGAGTTTCGTGCTGCGCCGCATGCTGAGCAGTTCATCCATATCGTCCGGCGTCGGCGCGCCGGACTCGCTGTAGATGCGTTGCTTAAGGTCGCAATTGTGCAGCAGTCCGAAATCGGGGCTATTGACCAGATCGCTCTCGCGACGCTCGTAGAGCGCCGCGATGGTGAGCCGCAGTTGCTGCTCGACCTGGTTCATCGGGTCGTTGAACAGGTCGGCGACCCGGGTGTGCACGCGCAGGACGCTCTGCGCCAGGCTGAGTTCGTATTCGCGCGGGGCAGCGTCGAGGTCGACGAAGGTGCCCTGGAGCAGCGGTTCACCCGAGTGTCCCGAGGAGATCTCGATATTCGCCTCGCCCTTGGTATTTTGTGGCCGGGCCGGTGCGGCGGCCACCCGGGACAATTGCTCGCGGAGTGCCGGGGTGGATTCCAGTATTTCGTCGAGCGTTTGCCGGGGGAGAACCAACATGGTGGTCTGAGTGACGGTTTTGACGGTGACCGGCCAAATAGCCGACTCGTCGACGAGCGCTTCGGCACCGAAGAAATCCCCTCCAGCGAGCATCCCCAACTTGGTTTGCTCGCCGTATTCTCCGGTGCCCATCTTGCTCAGTTTGCCGTGCACGATCAGCATGACCTGATTCATCGGATTGCCGAATTCTGCGACCACGGTGTCGGGCCCGAGATCACGCTGTTCGAATCGCTGGGCGAGTGCGCGCAGTATCTCCTCGTCGTCGAAGTCCCGCAATTGCGGAAGTTCGGTGAGTTCCATCGGGATCACCCTGGCGTGCGAGCCGTCGATGACGAACTCGACCTCGCCGTTGCCCACGGTATGGGTCAGGCGGCGGTTGACTCGGTAGATACCGCCGTTGACCTGCGTCCACGGCAGCATGCGGGTGAGCCAGCGCGAGGTGATGCCCTGCATCTGCGGCTCGGACTTGGTGGTGTGCGCGAGCTGCTGGGCGGCACCGGTGCTGAGGCTCTTGCGAACGTTGTTTTCTGTTTGGACTGGCATTTCGATGGTCATGCGTTGTCCTCACCTGAGATGGTCACCGAGACGGGCGATTGTGGTGCACTGGTAGTCGACGGCACTTCAGATTCGGTTGCTGTTCACAGCAATTCGACAGGCGGCATGCCTGTCGAGGCTGAGACGAGGTGGTTGCCGAGAGATAGGACGGACCGAGACATAAAAAAAGGAACCGACTCTCTCGTGCGAATTGGCTTACGCGACATTGCGTTCCGAACGGCATCGATCCTAGACCGCGAAAGATGCTGTGCGCAGGGAAATTTCGGAGAACAAGCCGCGAGTATGCCGGTCTGTTTTCTGGATGGTTACGACACGAACTCGATACGGACAACCGCAGATAACGTCCTGGGATGAATCCGGACTTCTGGGACGTGTCTGAACGGTCGGTATCTTTCTGCGCGCCGTCTCCATACCCATGCGGCGAACATTCGGAAGATCGGCCCCACCTGGCATGGAACCGGTCACAGCGGACACATAATGGATACACGGTGTGGGAAGCTCGTCTGAGCACATCGGGGTGTGTGATGCGGGTCACTTTGCAGGGTAGGGCCAGGAGCGATCGTGAAGTTCAATGCCAAGAGTGTGGTCGGGTCGGTGCAGCGGTTGATGGCGACGGCCCAGAACGGCCTCGAGGTCATCCGCTTCGGCGGGTTGACCCACGATGTCGAGGGTTCGCCGTTCGAGATAGTGGAACGGCGCAGAATGTATCGGCTGCGCCATTACTTCCCCGACGATACGACCCCGGGGCGCCCGGTCGCGGTCTTGGTGCCGCCGCTGATGGTCAACGCCGATATCTGGGATGTGAACGCCGAGGACGGTGCGGTCGGCATTCTGCACCGCGGCGGAATCGACTGCTGGGTGGTCGATTTCGGTTCGCCCGCCAGTGAGGAGGGCGGCTGGGAACGGGATCTGGCCGATCACGTCCTCGCGATCAACAGCGCCATAGATACGGTCTGCGATGCGACCGGCAGCAGCGTGCATCTGATGGGCTACTCCCAGGGCGGCATGTTCGCCTATCAGACCACCGCCTACCGGTTCGGCAAGGGTGTCGAGAGCATCGTGACCTTCGGCAGCCCGGTCGATGTGGTGGCGGGGATGCCGTTCGGACTGCCGTACGGCATGGTTTCCGACGTCGCGGAGTTCCTGGCCGACCATGTGGTGACCCGGTTGCCGATCACCGATTCCATGGTCCGGCTCGGCTTCCAGATGCTCGACCCGATGAAGACCGCCAAATCGCGCATCGACTTCGTGCGCCAGCTGCACGATCGGGAGGCGTTGCTGCCCAAGGAACGTCAGCGCCGATTCCTCAACAGTGACGGCTGGGTGGGCTATGCGGGCCCGGCGGCGGCCGATCTGCTCAAGCAGTTCGTGGCACACAACCGACTGATGCTGGGTGGCTTCGTGATCCGGGATCAGCCGATTTCGCTGGCCGAACTGAAGTGCCCGATCCTCGCCTTCGTCGGCGAGGTCGACGATATCGGCCAGCCCGCCGCGGTGCGCGGCATCGTGCGGGCCGCGCCCAATGCCGAGGTCTACGAAGCCAGTTTGGTGGCAGGACATTTCGGCCTCGTCGCGGGCAGCATGGCGACCCGGCACACCTGGCCGCTGGTGCGTCAGTGGATCGATTGGATGGACGGCGATCAGCCGCTGCCGCCGGAAATCGCGCCGATGACCGAACATGTCGCGACCAACCGGCCGAGTTCGGCGGCCACCCGCGTCGTACATACCGCGGCCACCCTCGCCGAGGCGGGCGCCGGTGTCGGCAAGGCGCTGGAAGGTATCGCCAGCAATACCGTGCGCGGTTCCATCGAACTGGCCGGTGAGGCCGCACGGACGTTGCCGCGGCTGACCCGGCTCGGCATGATCCAGCCGCATACCCGAATCTCATTGGGCCGCTTGGTCGCCGAGCAGGCGCGCCGCGCTCCGCTGCGTGATCTGTTCCTCTTCGACGATCGCGTGCACACCAATGCGGCCGTCAACGCGCGTATCGATAATGTGGTGCGCGGGCTCATTTCCGTCGGCATCCGCCCGGCCATTCGCGTCGGGGTGGTGATGGAGACCCGGCCGAGCGCGCTGGCCACCGTCGCCGCGCTCTCGCGCCTCGGCGCGGTTGCCGTACTGCTCGCCCCAGGCAGCGAACTGGACCGGGCCATCGAGCTCACCGGTATCAAGGCCCTGGTCTCGGATCCGGAGAACCTGCGGTCCGCGGCGGCCACCGGTACCCGGGTGCTGGTGCTCGGCGGCGGCGATGCGCGCACCCTCGATATTCCGGTGAGCGAGAACGTGATCGACCTCGAGCAGATCGATCCCACCCAGGTGCAGCTGCCCGCCTGGTACCGCCCGGATCCGGGTCTGGCGCGCGAATTGGCCTTCGTGCTCGTCACCGGCACCGGCGACCGGCTCGAGGCCAAGTACATCACCAACCACCGCTGGGCCCTGTCCGCCTTCGGCACCGCGACCTCGGCCGATCTGGATCGCAAGGACACCGTCCTATGCCTTGCACCGCTGCATCATTCGTCCGGTCTGCTGGTGAGCCTCGGTGGTGCGATCGCGGGCGGCAGCCGGATCGCGCTGGCCAGATCGCTGGATCCGACCCGGTTCGTCGAGGAGGTGCACCGCTACGGCGTCACGGTGGTGACCTACACCTGGACCATGCTGCGCGACATCCTCGACGCCGAGGTTTTCCCGGCCGGGCATCGCTCACCCACCCCGTCGGCTCCGCCGACTGCCACCCCCATGTGGCATCCGATCCGGCTGTTCATCGGCTCGGGCATGCCCGCCGGGCTGTGGCGGCGCACCACCGAGCAGTTCGCGCCAGCCCGGGTGCTGGAGTTCTACGCGTCCATCGAGGGCGATGTGGTGCTGGCCAATGTGACCGGTGTTAAGGCGGGCTGCAAGGGCCGCCCGGTGCCGGGCACCGCCAAGGTGGAACTGGTCGCCTACGACCCGGTGACGGGGCAGATCCGGACCGACGCGTCCGGCTTCGCGCGCCGCTGCGCCGATAACGAGGTCGGTTTGCTGCTCGGCAAGGCGACCGAGGGCATCGATCTCTCCGATGGCGGACTGCGCGGTGTGTTCACGGCGGGCGATGCCTGGATGCCGACGGAGAACCTGTTCCGCCGCGATGGCGATGGTGACTATTGGCTGGTCGATCGCCGGGATACGGTGATCCACAGCGCCCGCGGACCGGTATTCACCCAACCGATCGTCGATACCCTCAACGACATCACCGCGGTCGATATGGAGGTCGCCTATGGCCTGCCCGTCGGCGAGCACGCACTGGCGGTGGCGGCGGTCAGCATCCGCAAGGGCTTCCGGCTGGAACCCAAGGATGTGACCGAGGCGGTGCGGGCCCTCGATCCGGACCAGCGCCCCGACATCGTGTACATCGTCGATGAGATCCCGCGCAGCTCGTCCTACCGTCCGTCCACCCGCGCGGTGCAGGCCAAGGGTCGCCCGCGGCCCGGACCCGATACCTGGTGGTACAACCGGGAATCGGACGCCTACGAGGTGCTCACCGAAGCCGAGGCGGCCGCACTTCTCGGCACTGACTGACCGTTGCCCGGCGTCCCGGCGAAAGCCGGGACCCGGCGCATGGATTCGGTGTTCACCGCAGCGACAAACCCGCACCGGATGCCGCCGTCGACGCCCGCAAGTGCGTAGCGTGGATACCAAGTCCTCGACGACGACGGAGGTTTCGAGATGTCGTGGAAGGTTCAGCTCGGCATCGGCATCCTGGCTTTGCTGGGCGTGCTGATGATTGTCGGCTTCGTGCAGAGCGTGATCTTCTCGCTGGTGCCCGTGGTGGTCCTGCTGCTGCTCGGCTACGGCGCGTTCCGGCTCTACGTCGCCAGCCGAGGTAAGGCCGAAACGCCGCCGCAGCTGCCGCAGGCTACACCACCCGCGATACCCGCCCGGCCGACGAAGGATGCGGCGACCAGACTTCGCGAGATCCGCGACGAGGCCGCCCGTCAGCAGCGTCAGCAGCAGTAGGGACGGGTTACGAGCTATAAGCGGTGACGGCCTCGACCACGCGACCGAGCTGAGCCTCGGTCAGCATCGGCCACAGCGGCAGCCGCAGAATCGTCGAGGAGAACCGCGCGCTGCGCGTGCACGGCACCGGTGTCCGCCCGTACTTCAGTCCGGCCGGACTGGAATCCAGCGGGATGTAGTGGAACGGGGCGACGATGCCCTGCGCGGCGAGATGCCGGATGAGCCCGTCACGTGACTCTTCGCTCGGCATCTGCAGGAAGAACATGTGCGCGGTGTGTTCCCGATCCTCGGGCACCGTCATCAGCCGCGCGCCCGTGCGTTCGGCCCAGTCCGGCAGTTGGGTGGCGTAGGTGTCCCACACCCGGTGGCGCTGCACCTGGATCGCGTCGAATTCATCGAGCTGCGCGTCGAGTACGGCCGCGTTCAGTTCGCTGGGCAGATAGCTGGAGCCGATGTCCTGCCAGGAGTATTTGTCGACCTGACCGCGCAGGAAGCGGGCCCGGTTGGTGCCCTTCTCCCGCATGATCTCCGCGCGACCCATCAGGATCTCGTCGGAGAGCAGCAGCGCGCCACCCTCACCGCAGTGCACATTCTTGGTGTCGTGGAAGCTCTGGGTGCCCAGCGTGCCGATGGTGCCGAGTTGGCGACCGCGCCAGGTGCCGCCGAGGCCGTGCGCATTGTCCTCGATGAGCGCGATGCCGTGCTGCTCGGTGAGCGCGAGTAGTCGTTCCATATCGGCGGCGACGCCGCCGTAGTGCATGACCACGACCGCCTTGGTCCGGTCGGTGATCGCCGCGGCGACCGAATCCGGGTCGATATTGCCGCTCGCCTCATCGATATCGACGAAGACGCACGTCGCACCGCGCAGCGCCATCGAGGTGGCCGCCGAGGTGAAGGCGAAGCTCGGCACGATTACTTCATCGTCGGGTCCGAGTTCGAGCAGCAGCGCGGCCAATTCCAGGGCATGCGTGCAGGAGGTGGTCAGTAGCGCGTGCGGCGCCCCGGTGATGTTCTTCAGCTTGGCCGTCGCGGACGCGGTGAACTTGCCGTCGCCATGGCTGTGGTCCGAGCCGAGTACGGCCTCGATGTTCGCCAGCTCGCGGCCAGCGCGGAACGGCCGGCTGAAGATGATGCGCTCGTTCACTCCCCTTTGCCCTTCTCACCTGCGGCTGCCGGTACCGCGTCGGTGACTCGATGGGTCGTGTCCGGCGCCTCGATGGTAGCCGGGCGCGGGGTGGGGGAGTCCACGGTCAGATAGAGCGGCTTACCGACCAGAATGTGCAGTGCCACACCGAGATATTCGGCGATGAGGCCGAGCGAGAACAGGATCGCGCCCGAACACAGCAGCATGACCACGATCATCGAGGCCCAACCCTCGGGATCGTTGTTATGGCCCGCCAGCTTCTGGACGATTATCACCGCTGCCATGATCCCGCCCACGAGCGCCAGCGTGCCGCCGAGCAGGCTGACCAGCCGCAGGCCGCGAGTTCCGCTGCACAGCACCATCTTCCAGAACAGCGAGAACAGCCGCCGATAGTTGTATCCGGACTCCTCGCGGCCTTCGGCGCGCAACAGCACCGGCACCGAGACGGTATTGCCGACCACCCAGGTCAGAGCCACATCCAGGTAGGCGCCGTTGGCGGCGACCTCGGCGAGCTGACGGCCGATATCGCCGCGGATCAGCCGGAAGCTCTCGAACCGTGTCGAATCCGGGAAGGCGAAGATGGTGGCGAGCACGATCTTGGCGCCGCGCGAGGTGAGGTTGCGCAGGAAGCCGTGCGGGCGGGTATTGGTCGGCTTGGAGTAGACCAGGTCGGCGCGTTCGGCCAGCGCCGCGTCCAGGAAGGCCGCGATGAAGGCGGGATCGTGCTGGCCGTCCTCGTCCATCGTGACGATCCACTCGCCGCGCGCGGCCGCCATACCGGCGATGGTCGCGGCGTCCTGGCCGAAGTTGCGGCTCAGCCACACCGCCCTGACCTGCTCGTAGGTCTGCTCGAGCTGCTGCATGACGACATCGGAGCGGTCCGGGCCGTTGTCGTGGACCAGGATGATCTCGTCGACGATGAAGGTGGTGCCATCGGCTGTGACGGTCGCCTCGGCGAACTTGTCGAGTTCGGCGACGAGCGCGGCGATGGTGTCCTCGCCCCGGTAGACGGGCACGACGACGGAGACCGAGTGCCGGTGGCCGCTCTGGGACCGGGCAAACGGACGCTCGCTCGATGTCCCCGGAACCGGCCGGGGCGTACGTGCGGTGGGAATCGGCATTGGCGAGATCGACTTTCGATGACGGTGCGTGCCGGTACTCGTCGCTGGTGCTGAGCCCGAGCCGTCGTGAACTCTAACACGGTGCCGACCGCGCCCCGTCGGCCCGCTGATCATGTTCGGAGCCGACCGGATTCGGGCCACGGGCCAGCGGGCGATGCGAGCGAACGGTGTTGCACTGTAGGGTCTGGAACTCGTGGTGGAAAGTAGCGTCCCTGCCCCGCGGGACGTGTACAAATGGGGCATCATTACCGCGCTCGGGGTGATCGCGGGATATGTTGCGGTACTGCTGGCCAACGTCCGGCATTTCTACACCGACGACACGGAATCGCAGTACGCCCCGCTATGGGTGATGCTCGGGCGGCAGCTGCGCGACGGACAGCTGCCCGCGCTGGTCCCCGAGCATTGGATGGCGGGCAATTACACGATCGAAGAGGCGGGTCTGCTCAATCCGCCGCAGCTGCTGATCGATCTGATCGCGCCTTCGGTCGATAACCTCGCGCTGTACGCCACCGTGGTCAAACTGATCTTCGCGGTCATCCTCGGCCTCGGCGTGTACCGGATCTGCCTCGTCTATGGCGCGAAGCCGGCGTGGGCGGCGGTCGCGGGTGTCTCGATTCCGTTCACCGGGTGGCTGCTGTTCTTCGACGAGGCGAGTTGGTTCACCGCCTTCACCGGCACCGCATGGATGGTGCACGCCTGGGCCTCCGGTGTCAGGTACGCGCGCGGCCGCAGCGGTCCGATTCCGACATTCGTCTTTCTGTATCTGGCCATTTCGGTGCAGTACATCTTCCCGGCCGTGGAGGCCGGGCTGATGATCGGCGCGGTGGCGGTCGGCGAACTGGTCTATCAGAAGAAGTGGCAGCCCTCGCTGCGGCTGCTGACGGTGGCCGGTTTCGCAGCGCTCGCCGGGCTCGCGACCTATCTGCCGAGCATGCTCTCGGCAAAGGTGACCTGGCGCGGCACCTCCCAGATCAATAACGACCAGTTCTTGACCGTGCCCTGGTCGGAGTCGCTGAATGCCAGCCTGCCGACCACCATGCCCGCCTACAGTTCCTGGTGGGGCTACATCCAACCACTGCCGGTGGTGTACATCGCGTGGTTCCTGATTCCGGCACTGGCGTTCGTCGATTGGGGTAAGGCGCGCGCGAGCGCGCGCGAGCTGACCGCGCCTGCGTTGGTCGCAATCATGGCGCTGATGTGGACCGCCGGACCCGGCACCATCGGCCCGCTGCGCTGGCCCGCCCGGGTGCTGCCGATGCTGGCGCTCGGACTGCTGGTGCTGGTGTGCGTGCTGCTCGGGCGCTATGCCACCTTCGCGGACTGGCGGCGGCGCGGCATCGCCGGTGCGCTGCTGCTCGGACTGCTGCTCGCGCGGACCTTCTCCGCGGATCCGCACCGCATCGGCTGGCATCTGGTCTCGGTGGCCGCCGTCGCGGCACTCGGGGCCGCTGTGGTGTGGCTCGGCCGCAACCGGGGGACGGCCGCGGCTTGCGCGTTGGCCATCGTTGCGGTGTTCCCGATCGCATTCCTCCAGGTGAATATGGTGCAGCCGACGCCGATGAGCTGGAACCTGCCGGAGAACCGCGCCGAGATGAAGCGCGCCTTCCCCAAATTCCCCGGCACCACACTGCAACTCGCCGATCGCGGACTGATCCAGCCCAATGAGCGCACACTGCAGGGCGCGTACGGATCGCTGGTATTCGGTAACTACGCCAAGGATCTCGAGCTGACCTACGTCAGCGGCTACACCCCGAACGGGCACTATTGGTTCGGCGACATGCTCTGCATGCGCTGGGATACCAGTGTCTGCCCGGATGCCTACCGCCGCGCGTTCGCGACCGAACCGACCACCGGCCGGACCATCGTCGATCTGATGAAGGTGGACCGGGTGGTGCTGCAACGAGCGCTGTACCCGGATGCACGCAACCAACCCGCGCCGCTCGGCTGGAAGTGGGTCGACTACCCGGGCCATGAGCGCTATATCGCGGTGCTCGAGCGCGAGAACGGGCTGATCTCCACCCAGAACGGCCGGGTCGCCGATACGACGGGCGTGACCGCCACCTCGGTCTCCGAATCGGATATGACCAGCCGGGTGCGGGTGAATTCGGAGAACGGCGGGCAGATCGTCTTCGCGCGGCTCGGCTGGCCGGGCTACCGGGTGACGCTGGACGGTAGGGATATTCCGATCAGGGTGGTCGCGAAAATCTTTGTGACCGTGGATGTTCCGGCCGGTACCAAGAACGGCGACCTGGTCTTGAGCTGGCGTCCGCCCGGCTGGAAGATCGGCGGCGCTACCGCGGTGCTCGGCCTGGCCGGACTGGGTGTGCTGCAGTGGCTGTATCTGCGGAGTCGGCGGCCCGATGACGAGCCCGCCGACCTGGCGACCGCGGATGCGGAGACGCCGGAACCAGCGACGGCCCAACCCGATCTGGCAGACGCGATCCGGTGACCACGGGTGCGGCGAATTCGGTGAATGCGGGCGCGGGAGATCCGGTGGGCTCGGACGCCGCGAAGGCGGTGGTGCCGAGGCCAGCGGAGTCCGAGGACCCGGGACCGCTGCTGCGCATCGTCAAGCGGCAGGAGATCGCGTTCGCGGCCGTCGGCGTCGTGAATACCGCGCTGGGGATGGGGCTGACCGTCATGTGGTTGGCGATCCTCGGCGCGAGCGTGCCACCCGCGGTCGCGGTGGTCCTGGCCTATGCCATCAGCATCGTGATCGCATTCGTACTGCATCGGACGTTGGTTTTCCGGGTGCGCGGCCACGTGATCCGCGATTTCCTCCGGTTCGTCGGCGTGAATTCCGGTGGCCTGCTGATGAATATGGCGTTGCTGTCGCTGGCCGTCTCGGTACTGCACCTGCCGAGTAAGCCGTCGGCGGTGGTGGTGATGGGACTTGTCGCGATCGCCAGCTATTTCGGTCATCGCTACATCTCGTTCCGGCGGGAGCCGTCGCCATCGGCCGGTTCCGGTGCGGAGCCGTGCTAGGCGACGGGTAAGTTATCGATCATGCCGGAGGAAACCGCCTTGGACGCCACGCTGTTGAGCCTGCTCGCCTGCCCGCAGGACAAGGGTCCGCTGCTGTTGGTCCGCGATGACAAGGGCGCCACCGCGCTCTACAACCCACGCCTGCGCCGCGCCTACCCGATCGAGAACGGCATCCCGGTGCTGCTGATCGATGAGGCCCGCGATGTCACCGACGCGGAGCACACCGCCTTCACCAGTCAGCACGCCGACGCCTGATCGAGCATGCGCTCGATGGCACACCATCGCGGGTGCCATCGGGCGTTCGTACGACCCGCACAGCGATGGCAGCGATCCGCCGAGCGGGTGCCAACTCGGCCGGTACCCGCTGAATGCCGATCATGTTGTGGCGGTATCGATTTCACCGGTGAGATAGCGCTGGAGAGTCGGCCCCACCGCGGCGACGAGATCGGCCAGCGGCATGGACGCCAGCGGCTCGATTTCGAGAATCTTGCGCGCGACCAGCACCCCGATCATCTGGGTGCCGACCAGAGCGACCCGGGCTCGGCCGTCATCCTCGGGCGTCGCGATCCGCACCCGCACCCGTTCGAGCACGATATCCAGCACAAAGGTCCTGGCCAGCGCGTCGTCACCGCCCGCGAGAATACTGCGCACCACCGCGACGACCCCGGGACCGGCGGGGGAGTCCCATACCGCGGCCACCGAGCCGATAATGGTCTCCCCGAGCCGATCCAGCGGTGCGGCCTCGATCCGGCGCAGCGTCGCCTCCGGATCGACCGGCAGTTCGACCACCGCGGCGAACAACTGCTGTTTCGTCCCGAAGTAGTGATGGACCAATGCCGGATCGACCCCGGCGTCGGCGGCGACGGCACGGATCGAGGTCTTATCGAAACCGCCCTCGGCGAAGCGGGTGCGGGCGGCGGACAGGATCGCCTCGCGGGCGCCGGATTGTCCTGGCCGACGCCCGGAGCGGGTGCCGCGATCGCCGTTGGTCGCCTCGGTCACGCGGTCCGCCGCCGTAGGGTGGCTGCGCCGAGGCACAGCGCGACAATGGCGAATCCGGCGACGACCAGCAGATCCCGGAACATCTGCCCGGTGACCTCCGGATGTGTCGAAACCTGTTGCAGCGCATCGACCGCGTAACTCAACGGCATCACATTGCTGATCGCCTCCAGCCAGCCCGGCAACTGCCCGCGCGGAACGAGTAGGCCGCACAGGAAGATCTGCGGCGCGACCACCACCGGCATGAACTGCACGGCCTGGAATTCGGTGCGCGCGAAGGCACTTGCCAATAGGCCGAGTGCCACACCGCAGATCGCGTCGACCATCGCGATCACCACCACCCAGGCCGGACTGCCCGCCGAATTCAGGCCGAGCAGACCGAAGGAGACCAGACAGGCCACCGCCGCCTGCGCGGCCGCGGCCAGGGAGAAGGCGGTGCCGTACCCGGCGAGCAGATCGAGCTTGGCCAGTGGCGTGGTCAGCAGCCGCTCCAGCGTGCCCGAGGTACGCTCGCGCTGCATGGCGATCGCGGTGATCAGGAACATCACGATGAACGGCAGGATGCCCAGCATGCTCATGCCGACGCGGTCGAAGATCGGCACCGGGTTGAGCGGATTGGGCGGGGTGTCTTTATAGATGAAGTACAGCAGCGTCATCAGCACCGCCGGAACCACGAGAATCATTGCGACAGTGCGGTGGTCGTTGCGCAACTGGCGCAGGATACGCCCGGTTGTCGCCACGTACGGGCGCAGCGTCGGCATCCGGCGTGGGGGTACGAGGGTGGTAGTCATGCCGCACGTCCCATCGTGATCAGGGTGAGGAAGGCTTGTTCGAGGTTCTGTTCACCGGTTTCGGTGCGCAGTTCGTCGGGGCTGAGTTGGGCGAGGAGTACGCCCTCGCGCAGCAGCAGTAGTTTGTCGCAGTGCTCGGCCTCGTCCATTACGTGGCTGGACACCAGTAGCGTCGTCCCGTTCGCGGCCAATTCGTGGAACTGCTTCCACAGATCAACGCGCAGAACGGGATCCAGGCCCACCGTCGGCTCGTCCATGATCAATATTTCGGGCTGCGCGACCAGCGCGCAGGCGAGTGAGGCACGGGTCTGCTGGCCGCCGGAGAGTTCGTCACCGCGCTGACGCGCCTGTTCGAGCAGGCCGACCGCGGCGATGGCTTCGTCGGTGTCATCGCGGTCGCGGCCGTAGAGCGCGGCGTAGTAGGCGACGTTCTCGCGGACGCTGATATCCGGGTAGATGCTCGGCGCCTGGGTTACGTAGCCGATCCGGCGCCGCAGTTCTGCCGCGCCCGCCGGAATCCCGAGCGCCGAGATCTCACCGGACTCCACGATCTGGGTGCCGACAATGCTTCGCATGAGGGTGGTCTTGCCGCAGCCGGACGGTCCGAGCAGCCCGGTGATGGAGCCGCGCGGAATCGTCAGCGAAATATCGTGCAGAACTTCGCGGCCGCCGCGGCGCACGAAGAGGTTGTGTACCTCTACAGCGGGAGATGAGTGCAGGTCCGTCATGAGACGCCTCAATTCATCGAGTGTTGAATTCACTGTGTGATGAATTTAGCGCGCCGCGGGCGTCGCGTCTAGTGGTGGCTTTGGTTATGTGCCGGAGTTCCGGCCGACTGTCCCGGCTCGACCACGGCAAACTGGCCCATCATGCCCTGGTCCTCATGCCAGAGCAGATGGCAGTGATACATGTACGGCGAGTTCGGATCGGCGGGTCCGTCGAACCGCAGCGCGATCTTCGCCCGCGCGTTGGGTGGCAGGAAAATGGTGTCCTTCGGTCCGGTCAACGCATCCGGCGGCGGCGCGCCGTTCAGTTCGAGGACTCGGAACTGCACATCGTGGATGTGGAAGTTGTGCGGCATGCCGTCGCTGTTGTGCACCGTCCAGGTCTCGGCCGTACCCCTGGTGACGGTGAAATCGATTCGGTCCATTGCCATCGGCTTGCCGTTGATTCCGCTCAACTGCAGCTCGAAGTTGCGTTCGGTCACCGAGTCGGAACCGTCGGGGGTCGACGGATGTGCCAGTGCCACCGGCATTTCGGGCGAGGGCCGCAGTGTCGGCGCCGCGCGCAACTCGAGGATGTCGAAGCTGTCGTCACCGCCTGCGAAGCGCTGCGCCCAGATGTCCAGCCCCGCATCGAGTTTCGTACTGCGCAGCACAGTTCGCTCACCCGGTCGCACCCGGACCACGATCTCGGCGCGCTCGCCCGGCGACAATCGCACCCGGTCCAGTGCGACGGGGCGTTCCAGCAGGCCGCCGTCGGTGGCGACCAGGGAGAATCGGCGGTCGTCGGCGAACCCGAAGGTGTAGACCCGCGCGGTCGACGCATTGAGTAACCGCAACCGCACGAGTTCGTCGCCGACATTCCGAAACGGCGTCAGGGTGCCGTTCACCATGGTCCGGTCGCCGAGGAAACCGATATCGCGGAATATGCCATGAGACGAATCGAGCTGGTTCCCACGGAATTTCACATCCTGGACAATGACGGGCAGATCGTCGACGCCGTAGTTCTTCGGCAGCGAAAGTCCTTCGGACACCTCGTCATCGAGCAGGAACATGCCCGCGAGCCCACGCCGGACGTGCTGTTCGGTCGCGCCGTGCGGATGTGGGTGGTACCAGAGTGTCGCCGCGGGCTGGTCCACGGTCCACTGCGGTGTCCATATGCCACCGGCCTGCACCATCTGATGCGGTCCGCCGTCCATCGCGGCGGGCAGATGCATACCGTGCCAGTGCACGGTCGACGGCTCCGAAAGTTTGTTCCGGACTTCGACTTCCACCCGTTCGCCACGTCGGGCCCGCAGCGTTGGCCCGAGATAGTCGCCGTTGAACCCCCATGTCTCCGTGGCTTGCCCCGGACGGAATTCCCTTCGCCCCGAGCGCATATCGAGTTCGAAGACCCGGGTGCCATCTTCTCGGATCCGGGACTGGGCCAGCGGCGGGATCGCGAGCTCATTGCTGAAATCGGTACTACCGACTGTGGATACGACCGCGCTGTGATACACCCACGTGACGCAGCCGCCGACCGAAAGCAGCAATACCGTCGTGAACGCCGCGACAATCAGGAGCAACCGCCGCAGCCAGCGCGGCCGGGAAACCGAAGACATGCGACGACGGTAGGGATCGGCGCTACCCGCCCACATCCGGGAGCATCCCGATTTCGTCCCTGATTCCGGTGGGTCAGTCGTTGGCGAGCTCCGCGGCCGCGTCGTGCCCGGCCGCGGCGGTGCGGCGCAGGAAACCCGCGATCAGATCCAGTTCGGCGAGTTCCCGATCGAACACGGTCGGCTTACGGTCTTCGGTGGTGATGTCCACCAACCGGATTCGGTCGATACGGCCGTCGCCGGTGCCGATGCGGTGTTGTCCGCATTGGGCGTTCCGTACAGCAAGGAGCAGATCACCACCTACTCCGAGGGGATTTGCCACATCATCGCCGCGATGCGGCGGCACGGTGTGCGCCGGATCGCGGCCGTCTCGTCGAGTGCGGTCGATCCGAAGCACTACTCGGAGGCCGGGTTCGTGTTCAATCGGGTGCTGCAGCCCTACATCGTGCGAGTCATGGGCAAGACGCTCTACGACGACATGCGGCGGATGGAGGCGCTGTTGGCGGCGAGCGATCTGGAGTGGACGGTGGTGCGTCCCGGTGGGTTGTACGCGCTGCCCGCCGTCACCGATTACACGATGGTCGAGGGGCATGCCGATCACCGGTACACCGCGCGCGTCGACCTGGCCGCGGCGCTGTTGCGACTGGCCGAGGGCGACCTGTTCGCGCGCAAGATCGTCAGCGTGGTCACCACGACCGATAACCCGAGCCTGTTCCAGTTGATCCGAACCGAGGCGCTCGGAAAGCATTGATCCCGATGTTTCCGCTGGTAGAGGTCGAAATCAGCGGCATCAAAAGCGCGTGACGCGCGTCACATCATGCGACTGTCACGTCCAGGGAAGGTGGTTTGTCCCATGGTCGTCACCAACCGAGAAACCTGCCCCGGTGACACCGACCATGGGAGCAACTATGAATACAGCATCGCGTAGCGATTCGTTGCGGGGTGGCGGCCGGGTGACGGGTGAGCCCACCACGCATCGGATCGTCGTACTCGGCGCGGGCTACACCGGCATGCTGGCCGCCATCCGGCTGGCCCGGCGGACTCGCAAACTCGATGTGCAGATCACCATCGTCAATCCGTCGTCGCGCTTTACCGAGCGGCTGCGCATGCACCAGGTCGCCGCAGGCCAGGAGTTGGCCGACAATCAGATTCCGGAGATCCTGGCTGGCTCGGGCATCGAATTCGTCCAGGGCTGGGTGAGTTCGATCGATCCCGAGGCCCAGCGGGTCTACCTCGACGGCACCGCCACCTTGCGCTACGAC
This sequence comes from Nocardia sp. NPDC005998, assembly GCF_040614395.1. NCBI lineage: Bacteria > Bacillati > Actinomycetota > Actinomycetes > Mycobacteriales > Nocardiaceae > Nocardia > Nocardia sp. NPDC005998. Next base: position 73,017 of record NZ_JBEXUI010000038.1, read on the forward strand.
GAGCTGATCTACGCACTGGGCAGTAGCACCGACACCAGCATCGTGCCCGGCGCCGTCGATCACGCCTGGACCCTGAACGATCCGCGCACCGCGCACCGTTTCTCCGAACATCTTGCACTGGTCGCGGCCAATGGCGGCACCGTCGCGGTCTGCGGCGGCGGTCTGACCGGTATCGAGGCGGCGGCCGAAATCGCCGAAAGCTTTCCCGGCGCGAAGGTCACACTGATCAGCAGCACCGAACCGGGCGCGATGATGGGTGATAAGGCCCGCGCCTATCTGAACAAGGCGCTCGACCGGCTCGGCGTCGCCCGCGAGATCGGCCAGGCGGTCACCAAGGTGCTGCCCGATGCGGTCGAACTCGCCGACGGCGAACTGGTCTCGGCCGATCTGACCCTGTGGACCACCGGCGTCCGGGTTTCGCCGCTGGCCGCACGGGCGGGCATCGAAACCGACGCACGCGGACTGATCGTGGTCGACCCGACCCTGCGCTCGGTCTCGCATCCCACTGTCCACGCCATCGGTGACGCCGCCGGGGTGCGCCAGGCCTGGGGGCAGATCCACGGCACCTGCCAGTCCGGCCTGCCGACCGCCGCCTACACCGCCGATGCCATTGCGCGGCAGTTGAAAGGTAAGTCGGTGCAGCCGTTCCGGTTCGGCTACTTCCACCAGCCGGTCAGCCTGGGCCGCAAGGACGCGGTCATCCAGTTCACCAAGGCCGACGACACTCCGGGGCGGTTCTACCTGACCGGGCGCGCCGCGGTGCGGTACAAGGAAGGTGTGAGCAGCAGCCCGGTACCCAGCTTCAAACTCAGCAAGAAGATGACGGTCTCGGTCCAACTGTCCAAGGGTGGCAAGGCGACTCGCCACACCGCATGAGGAACCGGTCCGGATCAGTCGCCCGCCATCCCAGGCGGGCGGCCGGGTCGGCTGTCGTGTTCGTCCGGACAATCTCGATTTCCAGATCCGGACCTGGATCAGGAGCATGAGCCCAATGGTCGACGCTACGCCCGCGCAGGATCCCTTCATCGAACACCGGCGGCTGCTCTTCTCCACCGCCTACCGGATGCTGGGCACCGTCACCGATGCCGAGGACATCCTTCAGGACACCTGGCTGAAGTGGAACGAAACCGATCAGTCGACCGTCCAGCATCCCAAGTCCTATCTGGTGCGCACGGTCACCAACCTTTCGTTGAACCGGCTCACCTCCGCCAAGGCCAAACGCGAAACCTACGTCGGCCCATGGCTTCCCGAACCCCTGTTGACATCACCCAATATCGCTGAGGAGACCGAATTGGCCGATACCGTCTCCACCGCGATGCTGGTGGTGCTGGAAACCCTGAATCCCGTGGAGCGTGCGGTATTCCTGCTGCGCGAGGTCTTCGGCTACAGCCATGCCGAAATCGCCGACACCCTCGACAAGCCCGAGGCCACCGTCCGCCAGATCGCGCACCGGGCCCGTGCACATGTGCAATCGCGTCGTCCGCGTTTCGACACCGATAAGGCCGAGCGCGCGCATATCACCGAACAGTTCATGTCCGCCTGTAACGGTGGCGATCTCAACGCGCTGATGGATCTGCTCGCCCCCGATGTGACCTCTTGGTCCGATGGCGGCGGCGTGGTCACCGCGGCCCGGCGTCCGCTCTACGGTCCGGACCATGTGGCCCGCTGGGTTCTCGGCGTACTCGCCAAGCCAACCGTCGCTGGCGTCGTACTCCAACCGGCGCATATCAATGGCGAACTCGGCGCGCTGGCGCTCATCGACGGAAATCCGGTGGCGGCGTTCACCTACGACATCATCGATGGCCACATCCACAACCTGCGTTTCCAGGTCAACCCGAACAAGCTCAAGGGGCTGTACATGGGGACGGATGTGCTCGGCTGAGACCGCCTGGACGGCTGACCGTTCGCCTCCGGCAAAGCCCCGGCCACTCGGCGCGCCGTACCCGGCGCACCGTTCTACGCTCGTGCCGTGAACAGCAAGACCACGCAAACCGACGTGGACGGGGGACAGGTCCGGGTTTCCACCCTGGAACTCTTCTTCGATCTCGTCTTCGTTTTCACCATCACCCAGTTGACCCATGTTTTCACCCACCATCCGGGGTGGGCGTCGTTGGCGCAGGTGATGGTTCTGTTCGGGGTCATCTGGTGGATGTACAGCGGATATGTCTGGCTCACCAACGAAGTGGCGCCGAACAGTTCGCAGCGCCGCACCCTGCTGCTGATCGGCATGTTCGGATTCTTCGTGCTGGCACTGGCCATCCCGGACGCCTTCCACGGCACCGGCCTCGCATTCGGACTCGGCTACGTCCTGGTCAATACCGTGCACACCGTGCTGTTCTGGGTCAGCGGTGGCGCATCGGCGACGCAGGCGATCAAACGCATCGCGCCGTTGAACGCGCTCGCCGCGGCGCTCGTACTCGCGGGCGGTTTCGTGCACGGATGGTCGCAGTACCTGTGCTGGTGCGCGGCGTTCGCGGTGCAGGTGCTCAGCCCCTATCTGGTCGACACCCACGATTTCGTGGTGCGGGCCAGCCATTTCTGCGAGCGGAACGGGTTGGTGATCATCGTCGCCATCGGCGAGTCGGTGGTCGCGATCGGCGTCGGTCTGGCGGGGGAGAAGCTCACCGTGCCATTGGTCGCCACTGTCGCGCTCGGCCTCTGCCTGGCCTATGTGCTGTGGTGGGCGTACTTCGGTATCGATGACGACCGCGGCGAGCTCGCACTGGCCGCGGTCCCGGACCGGGAACGCTCACGTCCCGCGGTACTCGCCTACGGCTACGCGCTCTACCCGCTGCTCATCGGCATCACCGTCACCGCCGCTGGCATCAATATGACCATCGCGCACGGCAACGAACCCGCCTCCATCGCGGCCGCGTCGGCGCTCTCCGGCGGTGTCGCCCTGTATTTCTTCGGTCAATTCTGTTTCCGGCTCGCCCTCGGTCTGCCGCGCCCATGGTCGCGGCTCATCGCTGCCGCCGCGGTGGCCGCGACCATCCCGATCGGTGTCGCGTCGGTGGCCTGGGCGCAGCTCGCGGTGCTGGTCGCGGTCGGCTACGCCGCGGTGATCATCGACGATCTGATCACCCTGCGCTCCGGCCAGCACAGCCGCTACGTTTGATGTCGGGAACAATGGTGAGTCGTGCGTAACGAGGAACTCGCGGTCGAACCGCCCGCCGCGGCCCGGCGACTGCTCGGCTCGATGCTGTGGGCCGGACCGGTAGGCGTGCGGATCGTCGAGGCCGAGGCGTACGGCGGCGATCCGGCCGGACCATGGCCGGATCCGGCATCGCATTCCGGTCGCGGGCGAACCAAGCGCAATGCGGTGATGTTCGGCCCCGCCGGGGTGCTGTACGTCTATCTCAGCTACGGGATGCACATGTGCGTGAACGTGACCAGCGGGCCGGACGGCACGGCGAGCGCGGTGCTCATCCGGTCCGGCGAGGTGGTCGCGGGCTTGGAGACGGCGCGGGCGCGACGCCCCGCGGCCCGCACCGATGCCGATTTGGCAAGGGGCCCAGGCAATCTCGGCAGCGCACTGGGAATCACGCTGAGCGACTACGGGATTCCGCTATTCGATCCGGCGTCGCCGATCCGGCTGGAACTCAACGGTGCGATCGACCCCGCCGAGATCGCCAGCGGCCCGCGGGTCGGCGTCAGCAGTGCGGCGGATGTGGCGTGGCGATTCTGGCTCGCATCACCTGCCGTCTCGGTCTACCGGCGCAGCCCGCGCGCGCCGATTGAGGCGATATAACGCCTGGTGACAGGATTTTTCGGGGCGAGCGATGAGTTTTCGCCGCGGTGTCCGTCCTATCCGTTGAACGCGCTCCACCCGGCGCAACCGACCCGAAGGAAAGACACCATGACCGCCATCGCCTCCGCCGCCCCGATCGCCACCGTCCCCGGCAAGAAGATGAATATCGCGCTGTGGACCGTACAGGCCCTGATCGCGCTGTTCCTCATCGTCGCCTCCGCCGCCCCGAAGCTGTTGGGTGCACATGCGGCGGTCGAATCCTTCGACACCATCGGCTGGGGACAGTGGTTCCGCTACTTCACCGGTGTGGTCGAGCTCTCCGGCGGCATCGGCCTGCTGGTGCCCCGCCTGAACGGCCCGGCGGCCGTCGGCCTGACCATCACCATGGTGTGCGCGGCGCTTACCCAGGTGTTCCTGCTCGGCACGCCCGCCCTGGCGCCCTTCCCGCTGGTACTGGGCGCGGCGCTGGTCTGGATCGCCTGGCAGCGGCGCGACAGCATCATCGCGGTGCGCGACCTGTCGGCTCGCTGAATATCCGAATAACCCACACGATCGGCAGACCTCGGTCTGCCGATCGTTGTCGTGTTCCGGCCGATACCCGCTTTCGTGGGGCCTTGTCGGCGGTCGATTCGTCGCCGCTGAGTGGTCCCGGAAATTCGTTCGACCTGCGCAGCGGCGCACGGTGACACTGAGGGGCATGCCGGTCGCGGGCACCGGTGCGGAAAGATAGGGCAGCGTGAGCGAACGAAGTGAGCGAACCATGTGCCAGCGCGCCGCGCGCACGGCGGAGCCGAGCGCCAGCGAGGCGCAGGCGTGAGCGGCGACATCATCGACGAACTGACCTGGCGCGGACTGATCGCGCAGTCCACCGACCTGGACACCCTGCGCGCAGCGACGACCGCGGGCCCGCTGACCCTCTATGCCGGTTTCGACCCCACCGCGGCCAGTTTGCACGCCGGACACCTGGTCCCATTGCTCGCGCTGCGGCGCTTCCAGCGCGCGGGCCATCGCCCGATCGTGCTGGCCGGTGGCGCCACCGGCCTGATCGGCGACCCGCGCGACGTCGGCGAGCGCGCGATGAACTCGACCGACACCGTTGCGGAGTGGGCGGCCCGGATCCGCTCGCAACTGGAGCGCTTCGTCGATCTCGACGACTCACCCACCGGCGCGATCATCGCCAACAACATGGACTGGACCGGCCAGCTGTCGACCATCGACTTCCTGCGCGATATCGGTAAGCACTTCTCGGTCAATGTCATGCTGGCCCGCGACACCATCAAGCGCCGCCTCGACGGCGAGGGCATCTCCTACACCGAATTCAGCTACATGCTGCTGCAGGCCAACGACTACCTGCAACTGCGCCGCAAGCACGGCTGCACGCTGCAGGTCGGCGGATCGGATCAGTGGGGCAACATCATCGCGGGCGTTGAACTGAACCGCCGGATCGACGGTGCGTCGGTCCATGCGCTGACCCTGCCGCTGGTCACTTCGGCCGATGGCAAGAAGTTCGGCAAGTCGACCGGTGGCGGCAGCCTGTGGCTGGACCCGGAGATGACCAGCCCCTACGCCTGGTACCAGTACTTCGTGAATACCGCCGACGCCGATGTCGTGCGCTACCTGCGCTGGTTCACCTTCCTCTCCCGCGAAGAGCTGACCGAGCTCGAGGTGGCCACCGCCGAACGCCCACACGCTCGGGAAGCGCAGCGCAAGTTGGCCGAGGAAATGACGAATCTGGTGCACGGCGAGGCGAATACCCGTGCCGTGCAGTTGGCGAGTCAGGCGTTGTTCGGTCGCGCCGATCTGCGTGAACTGGATGAGGTGACGCTGGGCGCGGCGCTGCGGGAAGCCGCCGTCGAGGGCGCGGTCGCCGAGGTCGAACCGGGAACGCAGAACACCATCGTCGATCTGCTGGTGGCGACCGGTCTGTCGGAAAGCCGCGGTGCGGCACGTCGCGCGGTGAACGAGGGCGGGGCATCGGTGAACAACGAGCGGATCTCCGATCTCGAATGGACCCCCGCCGATGCCGACTACCTGCACGGACGTTGGCTGGTGCTGCGCCGCGGCAAGCGGAACTTCGCTGGCGTACTGCGGGCGGGCGCATAAAGATCACGTGGCTCGGGTCACATTCTGGTGGCCCGAGCCCGCTTTTCGGATGCTCAGATAGCCTCTGACCTGCGAAATGACATGCGTGTAGTGCGGATTTGACTCTGCGTTCTCCGCCACGTAACTTTATCCAAGTCAGAGCGACACGGACACCGACCCGGAGCCGAAAGGCCTGGGAAACGAGGTAGGACGAGGAGCGCCTGACGGCCAGCAAGACCGGATCGGACGAGTGGCTTGACTCTGCTCGGGTGATTGGCTAGGCTGGGAAAGTTGCCTCAGGAAGCCCCCAGTGAGAATCTAGGGTCAACCTGCGTGCGCCTGTTCTTTGAGAACTCAATAGTGTGTCGATGAATGTCAGTGCCAAATATTTTTTGGTTCCGGCTCCTCATACCCCCGTGTGGTGGGGCTGGACATTTTAGTCAGCAAATACTTTTGCTGGCGTTTGATTTTGCCATGGTTTTCGG